>JBKJJC010000097.1:0-26603 GCA_046598245.1 Rhodoferax sp. | reverse complement strand
CCGGACCCGGCCATGTTTGATGTGGACGGCATACGTGAAGCCGTCAACGCAGCGTTGACCGAAGAACCCGGTGCTACCCTGCAATACGGCGCCACCGAAGGCCACAACCCACTGCGCGAGCAACTGGCGGCGTTTATGCAAGCCAAGGGCGTCAAAGACCTGGCGCCCGACCAATTGATCGTCACCACTGGCAGCCAGCAGGGCCTGGACCTACTGGGCAAGACGATGATCAGCCCAGGTGACAAGGTGATTGTGGAAGGCCCCACCTTTTTGGCCACGATCCAGTGCTTTCGCCTGTATGGCGCTGAGCTGATCAGTGCACCGATTGACGCCAACGGCGTGCAAACCGACAAGCTCGAAGCCTTGATCGCCGAGCACAAGCCCAAATTTGTCTACCTGATCCCCACGTTTGGTAACCCCAGCGGCGTCATGCTGAGCCTGGAGCGCCGCAAGCAGGTACTGGAAATGGCGGTGAAGTACCAGACGCTGATTGTGGAAGACGACCCGTATGGTGACTTGTATTTCAACGAGGCTCCGCCGCCATCACTGCTGGCTTTGAGCGCCGGTGTACCCGGCAGCCGCGAGTTGCTAGTGCATTGCGGGTCCTTAAGCAAAGTATTGAGCCCCGGCCTGCGCGTCGGCTGGATGATTGCGCCGCCCGAGCTGCTGGCCAAGGCCACCATGTGCAAACAGTTCAGCGATGCCCACACCAGCACCTTCGCCCAGGCCACTGCCGCCCAGTACCTGAAGGCCGGTCGCATGCCCGCCACGTTGGCCCGCGTGCGCACCGTCTACGCTGAGCGCGCGCTAGCCATGGGCAACGCGCTGCGCAAGGAGCTGGGCGATGCGATTGAGTTTGTACAACCGCAGGGCGGCCTGTTTGTATGGGCGCGGCTGACGGGGGCTGGTGGCAGGGTCAAGGACGGCGCAGAGCTGGCCAAGCGCGCCATCGACAAGGGCGTGGCCTTTGTGCCAGGTACACCGTTTTATGCATCCAACCCAGATTTGGCAACGCTGCGGTTGAGCTTTGCGACGGCCGATGTGGCGAAGATTGAGGAAGGGGTGGGGCGCCTGGGGCAGGCAGTTTAAGCGCTTTCGTTCTTGGCGTTGGTGGTAGCTGAGTGTGGGGCATTGGGCTGGAGTGGGGCGTTTGCGGTCATTGGGTTTTTGCCGTGAATGACTCCAGCTGGGAGCCACCAGCCATTGGGGCAGGCGTTTTCCGCAGGGCCCAGCGGTGGGCTGTCGTTTGGCGTATGTCCTGCTATGCGGGGCCATTCACTTGATTGATAATCGCCCGCACATGGCTCTTCCTACACCCCACCGTTGCGTTCTGCGAATTGCCAGCTTGGTGCTGGGACTGCTTCTGGTGCTGGTTGCACCTGCGCAGGCGCGCGATGTGCGAGTGGGTGTGTATGCCAACGCGCCCAAGATATTTTTGGACGCCGACGGCCAGATTTCAGGCATCTTTGGCGATTTTTTGAAAGCGATCGCCGCCCGTGAAAATTGGACCCTGATACCGGTTGTCTGTGAATGGCAGGCGTGCCTGGATGCCACGCAGCAGGGCCAAATCGACCTGATGCCCGACGTTGCATACAGTGATGAACGCGACCAGCAATTTGATTTTCACCAAATCCCTGCTTTGTACAGCTGGTCCCAGCTCTACCAGCGCCCAGGCGCAGGCATTCAGTCGGTACTGGACTTGGGCGACAAGCGCGTAGCGGTATTGCGTGGTTCGATACAGCAGAGTTATTTAGAAAATTTACTCAGCAGCTTTGGCGTGAAGCCCCAATGGGTCCTGGTGGACACACTGGCAGACGCGTTTACCAAAGTCGCCAACCGCGAGGCTGATGTCGCGGCGGCCAATTATCGGTTCGGGGACACGCTGGCCATCCAGTTAAAACTGGTTGAGACACCTGTCATGTTCAATGCGATTCAATTGTTCTACGCAACGCGCAAGGGGTACAACGCGGATTTGCTGGCGGCACTGGATAGGCACCTTGGGCCGTGGAAGCAGCAGCCCGGATCGGTGTATTTCACCGTGTTAAAAAAATGGGGCAGTGAGCCACCCGCCACGCTGGTTCCCGTGGCTTTTTGGTGGGGCTTGGGTGCTGTGGTTGCCATGCTGTTGTTGGCGCTTGGTTTTGCGGTATTACTGCGGCGCACAGTGCGCGAGAAGACGCACCATCTGCGGGAAAGCGAAGACAAACTCAACACCATCCTCGATAGCGTTGTGTCGCCCATCTACATCAAGGACCTCGGCTTGCGCCATTTGTACGCAAACGCGGCTGCATGCGCAGCCCTGGGGCGAACCAAGGCCGAGGTCGCTGGTAAGACGGCTTTTGAACTCGTCGATGCGCAAACCGCAGAGCAGTTTCACCACAACGATTTGCAAGTATTGGCGAGAGGCTCGCAGGTGACAGAGGAAGAGACCTTGGTGGTTGCAGGTGACCCCCGCACCTTTTTGTCTGCCAAGCTGCCGCTGCGCCGTCCCGATGGCACGATCTATGCCGTGTGCGGGATTTCCACTGACATCACAGAGATGAAGAAGAGCCGCGAAGCCATTCACCAGCTGGCATTCTTCGATCCCTTGACCCAGCTCCCCAACCGCCGCCTGTTAATGGACCGCATGCACCAAACGCTGGCCACGCGGGACCGCACGGCACACGATGGCGCATTGCTGTTTATCGATCTGGACCATTTCAAGACGCTCAACGACAGTTTGGGCCACGACATGGGGGACCAATTACTGATACAAGTGGCCCAGCGCTTGCGCCATTGCGTGCGCGATCAAGACACCCTTGCGCGATTGGGGAGCGACGAATTTGTGGTGATGGTGCAGGACTTGAGTGTGGATGCCCACGATGCCGCGCGCCAGGCAGAAGGCATTGCGCAAAAAATTGTGGCAATGCTGGCACAACCCTATGCCCTGGGCATACACCAGTACCAAAGCAGCGCAAGCGTTGGCATTGCCATGTTCTCAGATCCGCTCAGTACGCAAGAGGAGTTGCTCAAGCGGGCCGATTTGGCCATGTTCCAGGCCAAGGCCGATGGACGCAATACCTTGCGTTTTTTCAATCCCGATATGCAAATCCAAGTCGCTGCCCAGGTTGCGCTGGAGGCGCAAATGCGTGAGGGCTTGGTGCACGACCAGTTCTTGCTCTATTACCAACCCCAGGCCGACGACACAGGGCGCTTGTTAGGTGCAGAGGTACTGGTGCGCTGGCAGCATCCGCAGTTCGGCCTCGTGTTGCCCGGCCAGTTCATCGCAGTGGCAGAGTCCAGCGGTCTGATTTTGCCCTTGGGGCAATGGATTTTGCGTGCAGCATGCCAGCAATTGGTGCGGTGGTCTCAGCAGCCCTCAATGGCGCACTTGGATTTGTCGGTGAACGTCAGTGCGCGGCAATTCCGCCAACCGAACTTCGTGCGCGAAGTACTTGCCGTGCTGGAAGAAACCGGGGCTCCGGCCACCCGGCTTGAGTTGGAGCTGACCGAGAGCCAGTTGCTGGATGACGTAGACAGCGTAATCGCCAAAATGCATGCCCTTCAGGAGCGGGGTGTGCGTTTTGCATTGGATGACTTCGGCACAGGTTACTCAAGTCTGAGTTACTTGAAGCGACTGCCACTGAGTCGACTCAAGATTGACCAATCGTTCGTCAAGGACTTGTTCATCGACCCCGACGACACCGCTATCGTCAAGACCGTCATCGCGCTGGGGCAGGCACTGCAACTTGAGGTGATCGCTGAAGGTGTAGAAACCCATGCGCAACTTGCAGCGTTGAAGCATCTGGGTTGCTTGCAGTTTCAAGGCTATTTGCTGGCACGCCCTGGGCCTGTTGCGGTCGTGGAACAGTGGCATATGCCAAATGCCGCGCTAGACGCGCTGGAATAAACCGATTGGGTCGACTGGGCACATTTCCCGCGCTACGGGGTGATGTACCTGGTATCTGGGTGCTATGGCAGCGGCGCGGCCAACAGCCCGGCCTATTCACCAACAGATGCACCAACATGGGCGGGCCCAGGCCGCCAGTGCGCTCATAGAGCCAGGTCATCAGGCAACCAAAAATGGCCACGCTGCAAGCCCACACCACACCCGCCACGGACAGATATGGCCACAGGTAGAAAAAATGAATGGTGTGGCGCAGGGCAAACGCCAGCACTGAAATGCCCCAAGCGGCCGCCAAAGGATAAGAACTCCAACCGCATAAGCCCAACTATGCCCCCAAAATCGGGCTACAAAATGCCCACCTGCTCACAGCTGCCGATCTGATTTCCCAAGAATTTGCGCCGCCGTCGCCACTATGAGCGGCAACGGTGCCCCACAGATACAACCCCGCCCCGGAGGCGGTACCGCCACTTTTGTCGAGGTCACCACGTAGTGCGCTGATCGTCGGAGTAGTCGGGTGGTGATTGGTTTGCCAGATCCCAGTCCGGCAATGCCTCCACACCCTCGCCCAGCCCCTGCGACTCCCGCGCACAGCACTCGCCCCACAGCGGTGGCCCGCGTGCCGGGGTTATGCGCGGGGTTGCTTTGCGTCAGTGTGCAGTCGTCCAAACCGTGCTTCAGGAAGCGTTGGTTTTGTGCTTGGGGAAAGCAACGGTGACAGACGGCTATCACAGCACACTTGATTTTTAACTGTGCCAAGTGAATGACAGTAATGTGTCTGAAGCCGCCACCGAATCCAGCCCCTACAGATGAACGTGATCAGCGCACAACCACCTTCTTGACCAATTCCCGCAACGCATCTGCCGCAATCCACCGCGCCGATTTAGACCCTTGCTGCTGAATCCGCAGCGCGGCTGCAATGGCCTGCGCGCGAAGTGCGGCGTTGCGTTTGCCAATACCGCGCAGGGCCCAGTTCACTGCCTTCTTCACAAAGTTGCGCTCGTCATCGGCAGCCGCCTCCACCAGAGCCAGCGCGGCGATGAAGGGTTCGTCCCCCGCCTTCTTGTCGTGCACGGCCAGCGTGGCCAGAAGTGAAAAGGCGGCGCGGCGCACAAATTCTTCCTCGCGTGTGGCCCACGCGTTGACCTTGCTCCAGGCCAGCGGTGACTTCACAAACGCGTTCAGGCAGGTTTGGTCACACACATCCCACGCGGCAAAACTCTTGACCCAGGCATCCATCTGGCGCGATGTCAGCAGGGCTGGCTCTGCCACCATGCTGGCCACGATGCGTGCGTCGGGGATGCCGGTGTTCCACAGGGCCTGTGCCAGCGCGTGGTCACGGCCCAGCGTGCGGGCGATGCCGCGCATGGCAGGCACTGACAAGCCCAGGCGCCCATCACCCGTTATGCCAAAGCGCGCCATGCCAGCCAGTTCCTGCGGGCGGGCGTTGTCCTGCAGCAGGGCCAAGGCGATTTGCAGGTTGCTTGCGTCAGACATGTATTTACTATCAAAAAGATAGCGCAATAGCTATATGTTACGGGGGCTAGAGGCCAATTTTGCTCAAAATCTTTCAGTAACCCTTGGCTAACCCGGTGTTACGCCGAGGGTCGTTGGCACCATAGAAGCGGTTCTTGCCAGCCGGTTTACCGTCTAGCGATGGCGCGCCAATCACTATGGCGGCCAGGTGGTTAGCAGGTTGGGGTGGGCCCAGCGTGTGGCCCATGCTCTCCAGGATCTTGCGGGTGTCGGGGCTGATGCCAAAGGTGTCCATATTGGTCACATCCGGCAGCCACTGCTGGTGGAAGCGGGGTGCGTCCACGGCCTCCTGCACCGTCATCCCGTAGTCGATCAGGTTCAGCAGGGTGTGGGTTACCGCGGTAATGATGCGGCTGCCGCCCGGTGTGCCGACCACGATGACGGGTTTGTCGTCTCGGGTGACGATGGTGGGGCTCATGGAGCTCAGGGGCCGCTTGCCGGGCGCAATGGCATTGGCCTCTCCCTGCACCAGGCCGTACATATTGGGCACGCCCACTTTGACAGTGAAGTCATCCATCTCGTTGTTCAGCAGCACGCCGGTGCCGGGCACGGTCACCTTGGCACCAAACCAGTCGTTCAACGTGTAGGTGACGGCCACTGCATTGCCATGCTGGTCGACGATGGAATAGTGCGTGGTGTTGCTGCCCTCATGCGGTGCTACGCCGGGTTTGATGTCTTGGCTGACCCCCGCTTTGGCCGGATCTATGGCGGAGCGGATGCTTGCCGCGTAGCCCTTGTCCAGCAAGCGGTCCAGCGGATTCTTCACAAAATCGGGGTCACCCAGGTAGCTGTTGCGGTCTACATACGCGTGTCGCATGGCCTCGATCTGGTAGTGCACGGCCTGCGCTGCGCGGAACCCTAGCTCCTTGAGCGGATAGCCTTCCACGGTGTTCAGAATCTGGCAGATCACCGTGCCGCCGGAGCTAGGCGGCGGTGCGGAAACCACGCGGTAGCCTCGGTAATCACACTCTATCGGAGGCATCTCGCGCACCGAGTACTGGTCCAGATCGGCTTGGCTCAGGATTCCTTTGCCGGCGGTGCTGGCGGATACCAGTGCACGTGCCACGGAGCCTTTGTAGAAGCCGTCCGGCCCACGCTGGCTGATGAGGCGCAGGGTTTTGGCCAGGTCTCTTTGCACCAGCGTTTGGCCCGGCGCAAAGGCTTGGCCCTTGTTCAGGAAGATCGCAGCGGACGGCGCGTCGGTGCGAAAGCTTGCGGTGGCGGTGACCAGCATGTCCACATCACCCTGCGTCAGCACAAAGCCCTTGTCGGCCAGGCGAATGGCCGGGGCGATGAGCGCAGCGCGCTGCATGCTGCCGTAGCGTGTTCGGGCAACCTCCAGTCCAGCGACCGAGCCCGGTACAGCCACCGCAAGGTAACCACGGGTGCTCAAGCCAGGGACCACGTTGCCGCTTGCATCCAGGAACATATTGGGCGTGGCCGCTAGCGGTGCTTTTTCACGAAAGTCCAGAAAAGTCTTACGGCCATCGGCAAGTTGCAGCGTCATGAAGCCGCCACCGCCCAGGTTCCCGGCGGCCGGGTAGACCACGGCCAGCGCATATCCCACGGCCACAGCGGCGTCTATGGCGTTGCCACCTTGTTTCAGTACATCGACACCGATCTGGGTGGCGAGATGCTGCGCGGTGACGACCATGCCGTTTTCGGCGGCAACTGGGGCAACTGAGGCCGCAAGGGTGTTGACGCTGCATAACCAAGCTGCTGCGCTGGCCAGCAATCGGCGAATGGATAGCGTTTGCATGGCTACAAGTCTCCAGGGGTGGGTGGTGCCGGCTAGTTGCTATTGCAGGTCTTGGACCAGGCGTTTGAATTCCGGCGCGTTTTCCAGCAGCGTGCGCCCCGCTTGTTGCAGCGACTGCACCTGCTCTGGCGCCAGCTTGAATGTGGTGGGGATAGCCATCATGGTTTTACGCTCAGTGGGGTCGGCGATGTCGCGCAGGCTGGTTTCAATCAGGTAAAACTCGGGCAGGCCTTCGTAGGGGCTGTCGGGGTTGTCCACCAGTTCGCGGGCTTCCTGGCGCCAGTAGTGGAAGCTGGAGCGCAGCCAGGTCTGGGTCTCAAACGAGATGTTGCTCATCAAAGTGTCCAGCACGCGAGACGCCATTTCACGGATGCTGGGCGGTTCGCCAGACTGGTCGATACCAGACTCCGGCAGCACTTCGGCGCTGACCACCAGAAAGACGACCTTGCGCACGCCGCGCACCCCCAAGCGTTTGAGCAGGGGGGCAAAGCCACCCCGCGCGATGCTCGATTCCAGCGGTCCACGCAGCCCCAGGTTGTCCGATATGCCGCCGTCTATCAGATGGATCCAGGGGCGGCCAGTCTGTGGGCTGGAGTCTTGGTAAGAGTCCACCACAGTGGCATGGCGTTGGGCCCGCAGGGACCAGCTTTGGTCTTGCGGGCCGCGCAGACTAGGTTGGATCCAGCTGGGGCGTTTGTACCCACAGCGCCCGCCATAGTTTTTTAATACCACGGGGCCAAATAAGATGGGCACGGCACTGGAAGCAGCCACGGCCCGTGCCAGTGGCAAGCTGGAGAGATCGGTGCACAGCGGGTCAAATTGCTCCTGGGTGAACTGAAAATCGGATCCCCGGTCCAAGTCGGTTGCATGGATCACCACCAGCGGGCGGGTCTGGCGGGCCAGCAAGTCGGCAAAAGTTTTCTTGGCAAACAGACGCCGCTCCAGGATGGCGCTGAGCAGGTCCACGCGGTCATTGTTGGACCAACCCAGCACCTGGGTCATGCCGGTGACCGAGACATAACGGTCCCACAGCTCGGTCTGAAAATCAGCGTTTAAAAATCGACCGGGAAAGTCGGTAAAAAACGCGTCACCATACAGCCCGTAGTAAGCCGCCGCATAACTGCCGCCCGATACCGAGTTGATGACATCAATTTCGTCAAGCAAGCGGCGCGGCTTGCCGTTCCATTGAATAGGGGTGGCGCGCAGCTTGTCTAGCACGCCGTAGGCCAGTGCGGCAGAGCGGGTGCCGCCGCCCGAGAACGCCACCACCATGAACAGGCCGTCGCTGTTGTCGGGGCCAGGTTGCAGGTTGGAGAAACGGTAGCCGTACTTGGGGTTAACGGCGTCCAACGGTTTGGCGGGCTCGGGTGGTGGCACCAGGCTGGCGCAACCACTGATCAACACGGTGAGCCATGCAACAAGCAGGGGTGTGCGCACGCGCCTCGGTCTCCGGCGCGCTGTCAGGGTTTGCGGATAGCCAAGACCCAGTAGCGCGCCAGTTCGGTCAGGCCTTCGGGGCCCGATACGGCGGCAAGGGTCTGCTGTGCCTTGTCGGTTTGCCCGGCTTGCGCATAGGCCACACCCAGGCGTAGCCGCGCATCTTCGGGGCGCTTAGGTATGCCTTTGGCAATGCCTTTTTCCATCAGCTCCAGGCCTTTGTCGAACTGCTGCATGCCGACCAGATTGAGGCCAATGTTGAAAAGAGCAAACCCATCGGGCTTTTTCAGGGCATTTGCTGTGTCTGCGGCCAGGGTCTTGCGGTCTTGCTCATTGTCTTGCACCAATTTCGCGCGCAGTTTTTTGTGGGCATCGGTGCTGCCCATAAGGCCCGCTGCGACACCTTTGTCAAAGACCTGTAGTGCTTCACCAGAGAATCCGGCTTTTTGGGCAAAGTCCACGTATTCCGAATAGTCAGTGGCTTCCTCTTGTGTGCCGTTATAGGCGGCCAGCCTGAACACGTCCAGATGCAGGCGGGTGGCCAGGTCTGAGCGGGTCCACAGTCGGCTGATGAGCGAACGCCAGTGCTCTTTATTGGGGTAATGCAATACCAGTAGTTCCATAGCCCGCGTAGTGCCGGCGGCGTCTTTCAGGTTGCTGCGCGCCTGTGCCAGCATTTCAAGATATTTTTGGGGCGGCGCCTTTTTGGCTTTGTCGCTGGCCGCAATTTCTTCGTTGATCAGTTCGCTGCCGCGCTGCAGGTTGCCACCCAGCAAGTACGACTGAATGCGGACATTTTTGACCGCTGCTTCGTCACCGCCGGCCTTGATGTTGCGGTCCAACCACGCAGCGGACTGGGCGTAGTCTTTGGTGCGGTAATGGGTAATACCCACCGCGTGCATCAGGGGTAGTGTTTCCTCGGGTTTGAGCCAGGCACCGGTGGTGTTGAGCTCTAACACCTGCTCCAATATTTTGTTGGCAACGGGTGCATCGTCTTGTTCAATAGCAATGGAAAGTGCGACGCGGGAGACAACGTAGTTTTCGTACGGTGTCTTGTTGTCTATCGCGCTCGCCAACTGGACCTTTTCTTTGGCCTGTGGGTACTGTTTTTCGTTGATCAGGGTCTGTGTTTCCAACAACATGGTGCGCAACTCGGGGCGAACCGTTGGAACTGCAGGAGCAGATGCCGCCGCCGCCGGCGCGGCAGCGGGTTGTGCACCCACCACGGGAACCACCATCGCACAGGCTATTAAGACGGTATTGAATCGGAAAGACGGAAAGTTTTGCTTCGCTTTCATTCCACTATGCCTTGCCTGCGCTGCACAGCTCGTGTTGGCTCATTTGTTGGGCCAGGTCGCGGGCCTTTTTGACTTCCGCTGCGCTTGCAACGGCTGCGACATTGGATGCGAGACTACCCACGTACTTGACAGACGCATCTGCCAAAGTTTTGAGTGCTGCGCAGCGCGTTCCCAGTTGCGTCTTTGCAACCACTAGGTCACTGTTGTCGCGCATGCGAGCAGCGACCAGGCCCAAAGCCAACACACCGTCGGCGGTGGCGTCCACTATGCCAAGTTGGGTGATCACGAGTTTGAGCATCTCCTTGTCGTTGGGGGATGCAGTCTCAGTTCGCTTGGATAAATCCGCCAAGCTCGCGGCCAAACCCTGGGAAAGCACTGTGAACTCGCTGACGGATTTGGCGATGGCATTCTTGTTCTGGGCCAAAGCGGGCTGAACCAATAGGGCGGCTGCCAATAGAGATGTGGAAACAATGCGGATGGTAGACATAAGAATGAAGTTTCTGGGGTTGAACGTGGGCGGAACTTTACACCGGTTCTGGGGCGCCGCTTTGACCAGACACCGGAACGGTGCGTCTGCAAGTGTGTGCAGATGTTTTTGTCACCCCGGTGACTTTGCGGGCCTGGGCAGTGTGAATCGTCAAACATTGCCTCCCAAATAGACCGATAGCCGCACCATAATTGGGCTTACTTGCGCTCCTGGTGCGCGTTTTTGGGGAAAGCTGCAGCATGAATTTTACAAACACCAAAATCAGCGTCAAACTGAGTGGCGCCTTCTTTCTCATGGTGCTGTTGACCGGCGTCATTGGCGGTTTTGCTCTGCTGCAGTTGGCACGTATCAACGGCAACACTGAAGCCATGGGCAATAACTGGGTGCCCAGCATCCAGTACACCGGTGAGCTGCAGGGACTGCTCCATGAGTTGCGCCAGGCCGAGACCCAGCATGCCATGGCGGTCACCGCAGAAGAGAAAAAGGTCGAGGCAGACCGCATCAATGCCGACAAGTCCAAACTGGCCGAGGTTGGCAAAAAGATAGAAAGTTTGCTGGACTCTGCCGCTGAGAAGCAAAATTGGGAAAAATACAATAAAGACTTGGTGGCGTACTACGCTGTCAGTACCAAGTTGTTGACCTTGTCCGATATTGGGCCTGCTGAGGCGATGGCGACCACCGAACTGTTGAACGGCGAGTCGCGCACCACATTTCGCGCACTGTTCAAGAATATTGACGCCATGACCGCCTACAACACCGAAGGTGCAGCGGCTGCCCGTGAGGGGGCCAAGGCAACCTATGCGGCTTCCAAGTGGAGTGTGGTGTTTTTGCTGTGTGTGACGGTGGCATTGGCAGCCATCATGGCGGTCTGGATCATCCGCCTCATCACCCAACCGATAGAGTTCGCAGTGGGTGCCGCCAAACAATTTGCCGGTGGCAACCTGACCCATGCGTTGCACCCCCGTGGCAGTGACGAGCCGGCCCAACTGTTGCACGCGCTGGAGTCCATGCGCTTGGCGCTGGCGAAGGTGGTTACCAATGTGCGCCAAGGCTCGGAGGGCGTGGCTACCGCCAGCTCCGAAATCGCGCAGGGCAACCACGACCTGTCTGCGCGCACCGAGCAGCAAGCCAGTGCTTTGGAACAGACCGCGGCATCCATGGAAGAACTGGGATCTACCGTGCGACAAAACGCCGACAACGCGCGCCAGGCCAATCAATTGGCCATGAACGCATCCAGTGTGGCCATCAAAGGTGGTCAGGTGGTAGCCGAGGTGGTGGAGACAATGAAGGGCATCAACGACTCGTCACGCAAGATTTCGGACATCATCAGTGTCATCGACGGCATTGCTTTCCAGACCAATATTCTGGCTTTGAATGCCGCTGTGGAAGCTGCCCGTGCTGGCGAACAGGGGCGTGGTTTTGCCGTGGTGGCGTCGGAGGTGCGCAGCCTGGCAGGCAGAAGCGCAGAAGCCGCCAAAGAGATCAAAAGTCTGATTGGTGCCAGCGTGGAGCGTGTGGCCCGAGGGACCACGCTGGTAGACCAGGCCGGTGCCACTATGACCGAAGTGGTCAGCAGCATCAAACGTGTGACCGATATCGTGGGTGAGATCAGCGCCGCGAGTGACGAGCAGGCGCTGGGTGTGTCGCAGGTGGGGGAGGCAGTAACCCATATGGACCAGGCCACGCAACAAAATGCGGCCCTGGTGGAGCAAATGGCGGCTGCAGCCAGCGGCCTCAAGTCTCAGGCACAAGATTTGGTGCATGTTGTGGCAGCATTTCGCCTCAGTGAAGGCGAAATGGGTGCCAGCGCTCTTCCCAGTGCTGGGCGTTCTATTGCCCCAAAGCGCCCAGTGGTAAAGCCGCTAGCCGTGCCTGTTAACAAAGCCAAGGCTGCGCAGTTAAAGGTACGTTCGGCAGCGTTACCGGCACCCCGACTGGCACCTAAAGTCAGCACCAAAGTGACGCCCGCTGGTGGCGATGATGATTGGGAAACGTTCTGAAAACCAAAATATCCGGACTCGCCGCATTGGGCGGCCTGGTCTACTCAACCGAAAGCGGGCGCATGTGCCCGGATTGCCGCCAACCGGTAGCGCAGTGCACCTGCAAGCTGGCGGTAGCGCCCACAGGCGACGGCATTGTGCGGGTGTCACGCGAAACCAAAGGCCGAGGCGGCAAGGCCGTCACGCTGGTGAAGGGTGTGTTGTTGGACAGTGTGGCACTGGCCGACCTCGGCAAACAGTTAAAGGCGGCCTGTGGAACAGGTGGCACCGTGAAAGACGGTGTGATCGAAGTCCAAGGCGACCATATGGAGCGTGTCATGCAAATCCTCAAAACCCAGGGTCACACCGTCAAACGTGCAGGTGGCTAGTTGCCGACCCACTAGCGGGTACGATCCATGCTTAGCAGTAGCCAGACCTTAAGCACCCGATGGACAGCACCACCCCCCACTCCGTAGCCCTGTATTGGGACTTTGAAAACCTGCACGCCGCCCTGTGCGAGGCCCGACAGGAAGGTTCTTACGGCAAGCAAGACAATCGTTTCAGGGTGCAGGAGCCATTGGTGAATGTGCAGGCGGTGGTTGCTTTGGCGGCGTCTTTGGGGCCGCTGGCCATCAACCGAGCGTATTGCAACTGGCAATACTTCGGGCGCTACCGCGACGCGCTGTTGCACCACGCCATGGAGCTGATGCAGTTGTTTCCACCCGGCGGGGCTGCCAAAAATGGGGCCGACATTCGACTAAGCCTGGATGCCATGGAGGATGTGACGCGCCTGAGCCATATAGGCACCGTCATGATCGTCAGCGGTGACAGTGACTTCATGCCGTTAGCCCAAAAAATAAAGGCCAGCGGGCGTCGGGTTATCGGTCTGGGGGCGCGCAGCACCACTAACGGACATTGGGCCAGCAGTTGCCACGGATTCCATTACTACGAAGATTTGGTTGCTACAACATGCTGACATTTAACGCAGACGAAGTCACCCACGGTATTCAATTGGCCGTGGCGCCGGTTTTTCTGCTGACCGCCGTGTCCGGCATGATCGGCGTGATTGCCGGGCGGCTAGCCCGCGTCATTGACCGGGCGCGCTGGGTAGAGGACCGGGCACGCGAGTCCAACAATGCGGAGTTTTTACAACGTGCCTACACCGAGCTGTCGGAGTTACGCTTGCGGGGCCGTTTGGCCAATGGCGGCATTGCCTTGCTGACCCTTTGCGCTTTTCTGATTGGTCTGACCATCATCGTGCTGTTTGTGGGTGAGACCACCGGGTTCAAGATCAGCCGCTTGGCGGTCGGTGGCTTTTTGTCGGGCGTCGTGAGCTTTTTGCTGGCACTGCTGTGTTTTCTTGCCGAAACGCTGATTGCTACGCGCCTGCTTAATTTTGATATGCCGAGCACGGCTCAGCGGAAGTAAGCTGGCGCCGCGCATCAGCGTCGCAACACCCCCATCCACTGCAATTGCTCGGGTGACAGCGCGGCGTCGGGCGTCATCATGGCGCTGGCGAGCGCGCTGCGAATCGATGGCTCAGGATCAGGCAGCGGCCCTTGCAGCAGTGCATCGAGTACCTGTGCGGCTTTCGCCAGTGTTTTGCCATACAGCTCAAAAATGGCGGCCACACTAACGTGTTGCGCCGGGTCGTCGAGCCAGCAGTCGTAATCGGTGACCATGCCCATGGTGGCGTAGGCCATTTGGGCTTCGCGGGCTAAAAAAGCCTCGGGCACATTGGTCATACCCACCAATTGGCAACCCGCCTGGCGCATGAAATGGCTCTCGGCTTGGGTGCCCAGGCGCGGTCCTTCTACACAGGCATAGGTTAGGCCCCGGTGCAACACATGGCCTGCCTGCTGGGCGGCGGCTTGCACGGCGTCAACCAGTGCCGCGCTGACCGGTTTGGCGGTCGAGACGTGGGCCGCAACGCCGTTGCCAAAAAACGTGCGCTCGCGCTGGCCTCGGGTCCAATCGAAATATTGCTCGGGCATGGCGATATCTCCCGGCTTCACATCTAAGGCCAGGCTGCCCACAGCCGAAAACCCCAACAACATCGTCGCGCCTGCCTGTTTGAGCGCGAAGATGTTGGCGCGGTAATTCACCTCGTGCGGCAACAGGCGGTGGCCGCTGCCGTGGCGGGCCAAAAACATCACGTCATGGCTGTGGAAACGGCCCCTCAGTATTTCGCCAGACGGTTGGCCAAAGGGTGTGGGCTGCGCAATACGTTCAGTGATGGTCAAGCCGGGAAGGTCGTAGAGGCCGGTGCCTCCGATGATGGCGAGCATGGTGATTTCTCCAATCGAATAACTTGGTCAACGGCGTACGTTGGGCCGTTGCTGATACGTGAAAAGTAGGACGCATGGGCGTCTGAGCCGGCTGGCCATTGGCCCACAAAGTCGCGCTGCGACTGTGCCGCGTCGATACTGATCGCCACCACATCCATAAACACACCATTGTGCACGTGACCCACACGGCGCTGCGGACCGACAAATGCGTGGGTGGCTATGCGGGTTAACAAACCAGCACTATCTCCCCGAAAATTGGGCATGCCTGCCGCGCCGTTGTTCAAGATCCAAGCTTTTTGGGTTCGATCAGCAATCAACACCTGCTGAAACACCGGCAAACAGGTATGGCTAGAGGCAAACACATCCACTCGGGCCCGGGCAAACCAGTTCCGCACAGTGCCCATGTGAATCGGGTCGTTGAAATGCTCTTGGGCAAAGCCCCAGCCTGCCAGAGACTGCGCGTCGCCGTGCACGATGCCAATGCGCTGTCCACCGACCGAGGCCAAGGCCCACATGGGCAAGGCTGCCAATACACGCCGCTGCTCGGGTGTGGTGGTGCTGCGCAGTCGGTTCAGAATGCGGTTGGACCGCTGCACCACGTCGTCGTCCACCCACGCGGGGTAGGCGCAGCCGCAACCCGCGTCGACATCGGGGTTTTCGTCGGCCAGCTCGGTCTCTACATTGCCACGCAAGGCGGTGTGGGCCAGCACGGCGGTTTGCACGCGGGTAAAGGTAGCGGGGTCCACGTCAAACCAATGGAAGTCGCCGTTAAATACCAGCCTTTTGCGCCCGGCTTCCTGGGAAAACAGGCGCAAGACCTCTTGCAGCGCCAGCGCATTGCCATACAGGCCACCCACCACGTACAACACGTCCAAATCGGCCAGGTCATCGGCAACGGCCGTGTTGAACACGGCAGGGCCGTACTGGTAGTGCAGGGGGCAGCTGCGACCTGGGCTCTCAGCCGGGGGTGGGCTTTCAGCGTACAGCCTTTTCAAATGCTGCGGCGTGACCGCGCCCAACGGGAGATCAAAAACAATCTCGCCGCCAGCAAGGGCAATCACGCGGTCCGCTAACAACGCCAGCAAATCGGTGTTGTGCACCACACTGACCAGGGTGGCACCCTGCGCTGTGGCACACAGCGAACGGCAGGCGTCCTGCGTGGCGTTCGGGTCCAGAGCAGAAGTAGGTTCGTCGGCCAGTACTAGGCGAGCGCGTTGCAACTTCAGGCGGGCTAGCCCTACCTTTTGGCGCTCGCCGCCTGATAGCCGATCAGCCCGCATGTCTGCGTGCTCGGCCATACCCAATTCGGCCAGAGCCTGGTCTGCCTCTTCGAGCAGGTGCGCCGGATACAAGCGCGACCAACTGCGCCACCGGGGCATGGCGTCAGCCCGTGCCAGAGCTCCTAAAACAACGTTTTCGCGGGCCGTAAGGCGGGGCACCAGGTGCAGGCCTTGCATTACCTGGCCTACTTCGGCACGCAAGCTGCGAAGTGCCGTGGCGCTGAGGCCGGGCTGCGCTTTGGATCCCCAATTGCGCCCGAGTACCGAAACGCGGCCTTGGGTGGGGACCAAGAAACCACCCAGAACCCGCAGCAGGCTGCTCTTACCCGCACCATTCGGGCCCACAAGCGCCACCCGCTCTCCGGGTTCAATACGAAGCTGGGCAATATGCAACAAACGCCGCCCACCAACCACTACTTCAAGGTGCTCCAGTTCGATCGCGGCAGACTTTGAGGGTTGGGTCATATCAATGCGCGGCGGATGCGACGGGATGCCGCGTCAAACAACGTGACCAAGGCGATGACCACCAGCAAAATGCTGGCCAGGCGGCTCCACTGAAACAGGCTGATCGCCTCTGAGATCAGCAGGCCCAGGCCGCCCGCACCGATGAGCCCCAGGATGGTGGAGTCGCGGATGTTGAACTCCCACACGTACAAATGGTTGCTCACAAATTGGGGTAACACCGAGGGCCAGACCGCGCTGAAGAACACCTGCGAGCCCGACGCACCGGTGGCACGCACGGCGTCTACCGCGCCCATGTCGAGTGTTTCAATCGTCTCGGCATACAGCTTGCCGTAGGTTCCCATGGAGTGCAGTGCAATGGCCAAGATGCCAGCCATGGGCCCCAAGCCCACAATGCCGACCAACACTAAGCCAAACACCAGCGTGTGGATGGCGCGGGAGACATCGAGCACCGAGTTAGCACTGCGCGCCAACCAGCGGGGCGCTTTGAGGTTACGTGCCGATAGCAGCCCCAACGGCAGTGCCAGCACGGCGGCTAACAACGAGCCCAATGTTGCAATTTGAAACGTGGTCCAGGTGGCGCGCCCCAGCGCCCACAGAAACTGCGACTCCACCGCGCGCCGGTTTTCTACCCGCAGCAGGGTACCGTCGCTGCTTCGGTATTCCAGCCGCTCGGAGCCAAACCAGACATCGACAAAGCTTGGGCGTGCAAACTCCCCAACCGACTTAACCAGGTTGTCCCAGGGGTTGCGCCCCCAAGAGAGGTCACCCGCCACCAGCAAACTCGCCAGGCACACCACCACCACCGCGCCATACAGCACCACCAGGCCAGCAAAGCCCAATCGCCCGCGTAGCGCGGCGCTTATGGATGCAGGAGCCAGGCTATTCATAGATATTTAGGGCTTGGGGGTCAGCTTGCCGGTGGCCAATCCGGCATCCCGTATGGATTTGTAAAACGTGTTGTCTGAATTGACAAAACCCGTGTAGTTGGCGGGTAAAAGCTGTGGCTGGCTCTTTAGCAGTGGGCCAATTTGCGCCAAGGCGTCTTGTAGCTGTTTGACGAAGATTTTGTCTTTGTACAACGTGGCACTGACCGCCACGGCGTCGTTCGGCAATGGGGGTGACTGCCAAATGACGACGCTGCGCTCAGCCTTGATCAGGCCTTGGTCGATCATGGCCGTGCGGTTGCGGTTGTAGTCGGCCCCTGCGTCAATTTGCCCGGCTGCCACCTGGGTTTCAATGGCCTGGTGCTTGGTGTAAAGCACGCGGCCAAAATGCTTCTCGGGATCGACGCCGTTTTGCATAAAAAAGTGCAGCGGAATCAGGTAGCCCGAAGTGGAGCCTTTGTCGCCAAAGGCAAAGCTGCGGCCCTTGCCCTTAGGTCCCATCAGGTCCTGCGCACTGGTAAGGCCCGAGTCGGGGTGCGTCACCATCAGCGCAAAGTATTCGGGCTTGCCTTGGTACAAAATAGTCGACACCACTTGGGCATCTGCAAACTGGTTGGCTAGTACATAGCCCCAAGGACCCATCAGTGCAATGTCGGTCTCGCCATTGGCAAGACTTTTAGCCAAGCCTTCCCAACTGTCGACCGTTTTGAGCTCCACTGTGCGTCCCAAGGCTTTGGCCAAATGCTCGGCAAGGGGCCGGTAGGTGGCGTCATTTTTTTCGCGGTCGGGTTGAAACATGCCAACACCCAGCTTGAGTGCGGGTGCTTGGGCCAACGCTGGGCCGGCGCTCAACAAGCTGGTCATCACAGCCAACGCGGCGTTAGTCCATATGCGGCGGTTTATAGGAATCATGGCTTTTCTCCGGATAAATAATTCTAGAAAGTTAAATAGGGTTTTGGCGTTGGTCTATGCCAGTTGACGCGGCGCAATGTTCATCACGAGGTCGTCATAAGTGGGGGCACCATCATGTCAACCACCCATAGGGAAGATGGGCCAAATCTGCCGGCTCGTCGATGTCTGCCACCGGGCTGAGCTCGGCCCAACGAATTCCGGCGAGCTGCATGCGGGCACGTGTTTGGTCCATGACCCGAGGCGTGCTCCACACCATATTGGCAAACAGGTCGGGCTGTGCGCGGGTCAGCCCTACCAAGGCGTAGCCACCGTCTAGGGCTGGCACAAAAACCGCGTCGTGGCTGGTAAGCGATTGTGCGGCGGCGTGTAGTACCTGGGCATCTAGCGCGGGGGCATCGGTTCCAATGAGGATCGCACAAGTGTGGTGTCGCAGAGCACCGGTCAACGCCCGATCCATTCGCTGCCCGAGATCACCAGTCCCTTGTTCCGACAACTGCAAAATACCGCCCGACTGCGCCACAAGCTGCGTAAATGACGGGTGGGTTGTGTCAGGGGTTACGCACAAATCCACAAGTGAAAAGCCGCTGGTTAAGGCCTGCGCCACCGTATGTTGCAGCATTTTCTCAGCCAAAGCAGCCGCCCCGTCGGGACCGAGCGCGGGTATCAGGCGCGTCTTGGCCAATCCGGCAACCGGCGCTTTGGCAAATATGATCAGCGCGCTGCTCATTGGTAGGCCCTCGCCAATTGCTCAGGGGAGTCTCCGCGCCAATACCGCCAGCGAAGGCGCCACATCAAAACAATGGTGCGCCACACACCACGGGTATCCCAGCGGCGCCCCGATGTGGTCACATGTGTACGCAGACACGCGGGTGCCGCCATGCATTTGAGCCGTTTGGACAGTTCAATGTCTTCCATCAGGGGCTGGTCCGGAAACCCACCGATGCGCGCTAAGCTGTCGGCCCGCACAAAGATGGCTTGGTCACCCGTGGCGATGCCGCTGTAGCGTGAGCGCAGGTTCATGAGGGTACCGACCACCCGCAACATAGGCGACCGACCTTCAATGGTCACATCAAATCGACCCCAGGTGGCACCAGCCTCTATTGCTGAAATGACTTGCGTATCAGCTCCGTCGGGCAGGAGGGTGTCGGCGTGTAGAAACAACAAAACATCCGCTCTGGCCTGCGCAGCCCCCGCATTCATTTGTCGTGCACGTCCCTTGGAGCCGTTGACCACTTGGTCCGCCAAGGGACTGGCCAACACAACGGTATTGTCCTGGCTACCGCCATCGACCACGATCACCTGAACACCGCGCGCCCGCAAAGGGGCCAATGACTGCAGTGTGGACTCAATACTCAGAGCCTCATTGAAGACCGGAATGATGATGGCAAGTTGGGTTGCGGTCATGTCAAACGCGCCACGCCATTGAGTGACCGCATCGCACGGCTGTGGCTGTTGACGAACGCGGGCTGCGCCCACACGGCAAGAGGGGCAAACAACACGCTAGCGCCCCGCAAGCCATTGCGCCGCAGAATCACGAACGCTCCCAAGCGTGGTAGCGCTGCAGCCACTCCAACACCTTTTTGGGTGCGTGCGCGCGCTTCCACTCGCCAGCGGCGTATTTGTTGGCCTCGGCCAAGGTGGGGTACGTGTGGATGGTGCCCAAAATTTTGTTCAAGCCCAAGCCATGGCGCATGGCCAATACAAACTCTGCCAGCAAGTCGCCGGCGTGTTCACCCACAATGGTGACACCCAGAATTTTGTCTTTGCCGGGCACTGTTAACACCTTGACAAAACCGTGGGCTGTGCCATCGGCAATGGCGCGGTCGAGGTCGTCTATGCCGTAGCGGGTGAGCTCGTACGCGATGTCTTTTTCTTTGGCCTCGGTCTCGGACAAGCCCACGCGCGCCACCTCGGGGTCGGTAAAAGTGGCCCAGGGAATCACCGAGTAGTCGGCCTTGAACTTCTTAAAGCGCCCAAACAACGCGTTGACAGCGGCATACCAAGCCTGGTGCGAGGCGGTATGGGTGAACTGGAAAGGCCCGGCCACGTCACCCACGGCATATATGTTGGGGTAGCGAGTTTGCAAATAGTCGTTGACTTCGATCGTTTTGCGTGCGGTGACCGGTATGCCCAGTTCCTCCAGCCCATAGCCCGTAATGCGCGGGTTGCGACCTACGGCGCACAGCAATTCATCAAACGGTACGGCCAACTCGCGGCCTTCGTGCAAGACCATCAGGCGCTTTTCCCCATTGGTCACCTCGACCCGAACCGCCTTGTGGTCGGTGAGGATATTCACGCCGTCTTCGCGCATGGAGGTGGCCACCAGGGCGCTGACCTCGGGGTCTTCTCGGCCCATGATGCTGGGGGCCATTTCTACCTGGGTTACGGCACTGCCCAAACGCGCAAAACTTTGGGCTAACTCACAACCAATAGGGCCGCCACCCAAGACCACCAAACGCTTAGGCAGTTCGGTTAGACCCCAAACGGTGTCGCTGGTCAAAAACCCCGCCTCTTGCAAACCGGGAATCGGCGGCACAAAGGGACTGGCCCCGGCGGCAATCACAATATTGCGGGTCGTGAGGGTTTGTTTGGCACCGTCGGCACCCGTGATCTCAACCGTCCACGGCGAAGTCATGCGGGCATGCCCTTGCACCACCTCCACACCCAGCCCGGTGTAACGCGCAATCGAGTCGTGCGGTTCAATATCGGCAATGACGCGGTGCACGCGCCCCATGACCGCCGCAAAATCTACGGTGCCTTGGGTGCCGGTAAGCCCCAGGCTGTGGGCTTTTTGGAGCTGCTTGGCCATCTTCGCGGAGCGAATCAGCGCCTTGCTGGGCACGCAACCGTAGTTCAGGCAGTCGCCGCCCATTTTGTGGCCTTCGACCAAAGTCACCTTGGCTTTGACGGCAGCAGCTATGTAAGACGAAACCAAGCCACCGGCACCTGCACCGATGACCACCATGTTGCGGTCAAATTGCGAGGGCTTTGTCCATTTGGCATAGACCTTTCGTCTTTGTAGCCATGCCACCAAGGCCTTGGCAATAAATGGGAACACACCGAGCAGCACGAAGCTACCCAAGAGGGCGGGCGAGAGAATATCGCGCGGTGATGTGATGGCGGCTAACTGTGTGCCGGCGTTCACGTACACCAGGGTGCCTGCCAGCATGCCGATTTGGCTGACGATATAGAACCGCGCCGCCCCAATCGGCGACAAGCCCATCAGCAAATTGATCAGAAAAAACGGAAACACCGGCACCAGACGCAATGTAAACAGATACATCGCGCCATCTTTTCGGATACCGGCATTGATAGGCTCCAAGGTCTTGCCAAAGCGGCTTTGTATGGTGTCGCGCAACAGATAACGTGCCGTCAAAAAAGCCAGCAGCGCGCCGATGCTGGAGGCAAACGACACCACCAACAAGCCCACCCACAGCCCAAACATGGCCCCACCCGCCAGCGTGAGCACGACAGCACCGGGTATGGACAACGCAGTGGCTGCTACATAGACCAGAAAGAAGCCCAGCAAGACCACCAAGGGTTGGCTTTGGTAAGCCCCGACCAGTGCGTCGCGGCTGCTTTTCAGGCTATCGAGCGTCAGTAAACGGCCTAGGTCGTAATGCTGATACAGCCCCGCGACCACCAGGGCGACTATGCCCAAAACAATCCATATAACTTTTTTGGATGCCCCCTTCATGACATTGAACCCGCGGGAACCAGTCGAATAACCGTCTTCGCGGGAATCTCATCCAACGCCCCACCACAGCTGCTGCCTTGTCCCGCCGTGCAACCGTAACAATGGTCGGCAATGGCAATGGCGGTGTCAGCGGCGTCATGTTGAAGCAAGTCGCGCAGGTGGGGGCGCACTCTGTCACCAATATGCGCAGGCATACCCAGCATTTGGTTGAAATCACAGTCGTACAAGTCGCCCTGCCAGTCCACACTCACCATAGAGCGGCACATCACGGTGTCGAGGTTGTCGGCTTGGTAGGCACCACGCAATAGGGCCATGTACTGGCTAAACGTCCCCTTGCTCACCAGCGTGCTGCCAAAGCGTTGCACTGGCATATTGGTCAGGGCGAACAGGTGGTTAAAACGGATACCAAAGTGCAACAGCAGCTCCCGTTTGTAGTCTTCTTCAAGCTTGCCCTGTGGCGGAGGCAGTGAAGCACCTTGCGGGTTGTAGACCAGATTGAGCACCAAGCCGGTGTTGTCTTGGCCATACCCCAGGGCGTTAAGTGCGCGTAATCCTGCGATGCTGCGGTCAAATACACCGTCGCCGCGCTGGCGGTCAACATTGGCCGGTGAGTAACACGGCAGTGAGGCCGTGACCTCGACTCCTTGCTGCATCAGAAATTCGGCCAGCCCTTCCTGCCCGGGCTCGGACAGGATTGTTAGGTTGCAGCGATCAATCACCCGTACACCCAACTCCCTGGCTCCTTGTACCAACGCGCGGAAATGCCCATTGAGTTCGGGCGCACCGCCGGTGAGATCCAAAGTAGCGATGCCCCGCACGCGCAAGACCTCCAGCACCGTGGCCACAGTCTCTGCATCCATCATCTCTGTGCGGTTGGGGCCAGCGTTGACATGGCAATGCAAACAGGTTTGGTTGCATTTGTAGCCGAGGTTGACTTGCAGGGTTTCCAGCTTGCGGCGGCGAATGGCCGGAAAATCGGTCTTTAGAAGCAGTGGTAGTGTGGGTCGCATATTTGTTTTTCCTTGGGGCAAATGGAACTGCCTCAGACCAGCTTATACGTCGGACTGACTGCAAGAGTGTCTGGGGGGATTCTTGTTTTTAGGGTTGTGCTTGACATGGCTGCTCAGGGGCCACGAAATGGATATTGGCGAAACCCGCACGGGCTTGCTCACCCGTATTGTCAGTGTCTGCAGTAATGGCCAATTGCACGACGCTGGCCAGCGGTGAAAACAGGCGCGCTGCATCCTGGGCTACATTGCGCCGCTCCCAGACCCAGCGTTTGGCATCGGTGTCACCACTGCGCAGGACCACCATCATGGCTCGGTCGGTGTAAGCATTGGGAATTTCGAAGCCGACCGATTGGCGGTTGTCCCATACGTAGTTGATGGCGGCGTCGGGCACCTGGGGACCCCACAATGCGCGGGCGATACTTAACTTGGCCCGCAAACCAAAGCTCTTTTCCGTGTCAGGCAAAGCCAAGCTGACATAGAGTCTTGCCGCGTAGTCATCGCCGGCTTTGGTTCGGATGTCGGACTTTCTCAACGCAGCATCAACGCGCCATTGCCAACAGAGCACTGGAGTGGCTGCCAGATCTACTTGAACATTTCTGGCCAGTAGCGACATGCTGGCTTGGGAAGCCACCTCTGCTGCTGCAACACCATCCCACTGGCGCGTGGTAAAGGTGTTGCGGCGCAGGTCGGGTTTGATCAGAACCTCTGTCCAAGGCGCCAAACCTGCGTCAAATTGACCTACCCATTGCACGGAAGTGGCTGTACCTTGAGCGGCACTAACCCACGTGGGTATGCATAAACTCGCCACTGCGCAAGCTAGCAGGTGGCAAGAAGCCACGAGCCGATCTGGACGTGGGCGATAGGGTGGGTTGAGTAAGGTCACAGCTTTAAGTCGTGTCAGCAGCCAAAATCTTACGCGTTGACACGGGATTAATTGGGGGGGATTGCCTGATCCATCACCGCCGCCACCAATTCATACGAATGCTTGCGCGCCGCATGGTCGAACATCTGTGAGGTGATCATCAGCTCGTCCGCACCCGTGCGTGCGACAAAATCGTACAAACCTTTGCGTATGGTGGCCGCAGAGCCAATGGTGGTACAGGACAACACACTGCGCAACAGGGCCTGCTCTGCCGGACCCACCTGTTCGGCGTATCCAGGCTTGGGAGGCTGCAGGCGGGCAGGGCGCCCGCTGCGCAGGTTCACAAATGCCTGTTGCATGGAGGTCGCCAGGATTTGCGCCTCTTCATCGGCATCCGCTGCAAACACGTTAAAGCCCAACATGACGTGGGGCTTGGCCAGTTGAGCCGATGGCTTAAAGCGGGCTCGGTAAATATCGATAGCGTCCATCATCTGCGCGGGCGCAAAGTGGGATGCAAAAGCGTAGGGCAGCCCCATCATGGCCGCCAACTGCGCCCCAAACAGGCTGGAGCCCAAAATCCAAATCGGCACCTTCAATCCTGTCCCTGGAACCGCGCGCACTTTTTGTTGCGGCTGGTCCGACAGGAAATCCATCAGTTCAGCCACGTCTTGCGGAAATTCGTCGGCATCGGATGTCAGGTTGCGCCGCAACGCGCGCGCGGTGAGCTGGTCCGAGCCGGGAGCACGTCCCAGGCCCAGGTCAATACGACCCGGGTACAGCGACTCCAGCGTGCCGAACTGTTCGGCAATGACCAGCGGCGAATGGTTGGGCAGCATGATGCCGCCCGCACCCACCCGTATGCTGGATGTGCCGCCAGCCACATGTCCGATCAGCACCGCAGTGGCCGCACTGGCAATGCCGGGCATGCCGTGGTGCTCCGCCAACCAATACCGCTTGAAACCCAGACGCTCCGCGTGGCGCGCCAGGTCCAGCGTGTTGCGAAACGATTGGGCGGCGTCGCTGCCTTCGGTGATGGGGGAAAGGTCGAGTACCGAGAATGGAATCATGGTTTACCCAGTTTCAGCGCTTCAAACACCCTGAGGGCAGCATAGGCATCGTTGGCTGCGTAGATGAGTTGTGCTTCAGTAAGCTGTGGATTGGCCCAATTGGACGTGGCGGCCTTCTTGGATTTGAGGAAGCGTTTGTTGAACAACACCGCCACTGCGCCTTTGACGCCCATATCCTTGCGGTAGCCGCGCTCTCGGAAGATGGTGTTGAGCTCCAGCACACCGCCGGGCTCCACACCCAGCTTGGCGATGATGCGTTTGCGGTCATCGCCCAAGCCAAATCCTGCCTTGGTGACGCCGGTGTCTGCTAGCAGTTGCGCCACCATGGCGCTGCATTGGGGATCGTGCATCTGGAAGACCCAGGCCTTGTCTGCGGTGGACAACTGCACAATGTGCGGCCCCTCGGATACCTGGTCTTTGAAGAAGGTGGGTTTGGATTCCGTATCGAAGCCCAGCACTTTGGCGCGCTCCAGCTCAGCGCAGGCCCGGCTGGCTTGCTCAGCGCTGGCGACCAACACAATCCGGTTCAGGCCAAGGCGTTCAAAGGGCTCCAGCAGGGCGATTTCTTCTTTGCTGGGTGTGGGGTGGGTGGTGTGCATAGGCAACGAGTGTGCCGGATATCGGGCGTCATACGGGCAGCGCAGCATAATCGCGGCATGAAAAAAACATTCAAACTGAATATCGAAGGCAAGAACCGCGACCGGGTTCTGGATGCCGTCAAGCACGAGATCCGCAAATACGTTAAGCGCGAGCGCCGCCGCGAACTCCCTGAGGGCGTGGACTTTTGGGACTTTGATTGTCGCTTTGGTGCCACCGAGGCGCAGGCGGTTGTGGTCCACTTTGCTACCCTCACCGAGCTGATCGACGGTATTGCTAAAGATGGCGGCGAACAGTTCTATGTGGAGATATTGGCCTCGCATGGCCGCAGGCAGGCTCGACCCGCAGGCGCTCCGCCACTGGAGTAACTATATTTTTTAAATCTTGATCAGGAGAATGGTTTATGTTGACGCTGTGTGGTTTCCCCGTTTCCAATTACTACAACAAAGTCAAACTGGCGCTCCTAGAAAAAGATGTTCCCTTTGTTGAAGAGATGGTCAAGACTGGCTTGACCGACGAAGCGGTCCTGTCGGCCTCACCACTGGCCAAAATCCCCTACATTCGCACTCCACAGGGCAACTTGTGTGAGAGTGAGGCTATTTTGGAATACATCGAGGCGGCGTATCCCAACCCACCGCTGCTGCCTGCCGACCCCTTTGCGGCAGCCAAGGTGCGTGAGCTGTGTATCTACATTGACCTGCACCTTGAACTGGTGGCTCGCGATCTTTATTACCAGGCATTTTTTGGCGGCGCGGTCAGCGAGGGCACGCAGGCACGGGTGCGTAAGCAACTGGACAAGAGCATTCCTGCCGTCAAACGATTGCTGAAGTTCGGCCCCTATGCTGCGGGTGATACCTTTACGCTGGCCGATTGCGCTGCCTATGCCAGTCTGCCCGTGGTGGGCATGGCAACCAAGGCCATCTATGGGGAAGACCTGTTGTTGGCTGGTGGCATTGACTACAAGGCCTACATCAAGTTCATCGGTGAGCGGCCATCGGCCCAACGGGTGGCCGCAGACCGCAAGGCCGCGACCGTTAAAACAGCCGGTTCTTCATCGATTCCACTGTGAATTTTCATTCGCTCCAGCAGAATCCAGTTTTTCAAATTGATTGACCGTGCCATGAAAGACACCGCGCTGTACGAACACCTTCTTGGACTGAAG
>JBKJJC010000043.1:0-20194 GCA_046598245.1 Rhodoferax sp. | reverse complement strand
CGGGACGACAAAGCAGGTTTCAAGCGCCAAATCTGCCCAGGCCAGCGCCTGGCCGGGTCGCAGCGCTTGGGCCCCCAAGGCGGTTGTGGCATCCAGCGCATTGCCCAAGTTGAGTTGCATGAAGATAAATCGCATGCTGCGTCCACCACGCACCAGGGTCATCTCTGCGCGGTCCCAGTGCGAGGGTAGACAGGGATGGAATGTCAACTCCTGCGCACCCAATTGCAAACCAAAGATTGACTCGATCGCCGCGCGGTGCAGCCAAGCGGCGGCGCCCGTGTACCAGCTCCACCCGCCACGCCCAACATAAGGTGGCTGCGTATACACGTCTCCCGCCATGGCATACGGCTCCACGCCATAGGCGAGGCCGCGGGTGAGGTGGTTGGCACGGTGTGCCGGGCTCAAGTAGGTGAAATAGCGGTAGGGATCATCACCACCGCCGTGTGGATGCTGCGCGTCTTTGGCTCGCGCCGCCTGCGCCATCAGCGCCCATACGCCAGCATGGGAGTACTGGCCTCCGTTTTCACGCACCCCAGGCGGATACGCCTGTATGTAACCCGGGCTGGGCAGGGAGGCACTGAACGGGGGGTCCAGCAGTTTGATCAAACCCTGCTCCCCATCGACCAGTTGGGTGTCCATAGAGGAAAGCGCTAAGCTTTGCATGTCCAATGGCGCAGCGCCAGATAACACCGACCAAGCCTGTGCAATCAGGTCAATACGGGCCTCTGCATTGGCGCTGGAGCCCAACGGTTGTCCATCGTCGAAGAACGCGCGCTTGAACCAGCGACCGTCCCACGCAGGCCCTTGCAGCGCAGCCTTCCATCCCTCAATCGCAGCTTCCCATGCCTGAACGCGCGCCACTTCACCACGCTCGGCCGCCAAAGGTACAAAGTCGGCCACGAGGCGGCACAGGAACCACGCCAGCCATACCGACTCGCCGCGACCTTCTATGCCCACGCGGTTCATACCGTCGTTCCAGTCGCCGCTGCCCATCAACGGCAGCCCATGCGCACCCACCCGCAGGCTGTGGTCGATGGCACGCGCGGCGTGCTCGTAAACACTGGCCGTGTGGGCGCTGGTGCCGGGCGTGTAATACGCATCTTCTGCGCCGTCTGGAATGTCTGCACCTTCCAAAAAAGGAACCTGTTGCTCCAGCAGGGCTAGGTC
Organism: Rhodoferax sp.; assembly: GCA_046598245.1. Classification (GTDB taxonomy): domain Bacteria; phylum Pseudomonadota; class Gammaproteobacteria; order Burkholderiales; family Burkholderiaceae_C; genus Allorhodoferax. Next base: position 19,027 of record JBKJJC010000043.1, on the reverse strand, counting down.
ACCGGTTACACCCACATACCGTGTGCAGGCATAGGCCAGCCAGAGCAGGTCGTCAGAAAAATGGGTCCGCACCCCAGCACCGAGCGGCGCATGCCACCAGTGCTGCACATCGCCCTGCGCAAACTGGCGTGAGGCACACAACACAATTTGGTCGCGCAACATCTGGGGCGCAGCCCATGCCAGTGCCATGGCGTCTTGCAATTGGTCGCGAAAGCCGGTTGCACCGCCCGCCTGGTAAAAACCGGCTTTGGCCCACAGGCGGCAGCTGACCGTTTGGTACAACAACCATCGGTTGACCATCGCATCAAACAAGGGGTCGGGCGTTTGCACCACTGTTGCACCCAGCAACCGGCTCCAGGTGTCCTGCACGTTCTGCATGCGTTGCGCGGTCGGCACGGCCGCCGCGGCTGTGGCCAATGCAAGAGCCGCGTCGGCATGTTCTGCATAACCCAACAGGAAGACCCGTTCGCTACTGGCGCCTACGCCGAGGTCCATGCGCGACGACAGCGCCGCGCAGGGGTCTAGCCCAATGCCACTGCGGCGCCCAAAGTGCACCGGTAGCGTGAAGTGCCCATGGTTGTCAAAACATTCGCGGCGGTCGCAGGTCCAGTCGTCACCGTCATCAACACCACTGGCCAAGCTCAAAAACGCAGTGCCATCGCCAAACCCTGCAGAGCGCTCACGCTGGGTGGCCAACAATACCGAGAGATTGCCAGTGGGCAACGGCTGGCGGCAAAAGTCAGTCTGCACCGTACCGCGGTCTGCGCGGTTGGCTCCCATCATCCATTCGACCATGCCAATCACCCGCAAGCGCACGGCTTTGGGACTGCGGTTAACAACCACGACCGTGATTTGCTTGACAGATGTCTGCGGATCCACACACCAGCGCACACTGATTTCCAGACCATCGCGGTGGTGGCTAATCACGCTATAGCCCTGGCCGTGCCGTATTTGGTACTGACTGGTGTCTGCACCCCATGCGTTGGGGGTGACGCTCCAGACTTGCAGGGTTTTGAGGTCCTGCAGTAAAAACCACTCGGCAGGTGGGTCTGCCACCGGGTCGTTGGACCACGCGGTCAACTGGTTCAAACGGCTGTTCACCGCCCAGGTGTAACCACTGCCCGCCTCTGACACCTGCGCACCAAATTGCGGATTGGACAATACATTGATCCACGGCTTTACCGGCCGCACACCGGCACTGACCGCAAACGCAAACTCACCGGACTCCTGTGAAAACTCTCCCTTGGGACTCGTGACGGTTATGCCTATGCGCGGGTTGATGTGCAAGCCCGCGCCTGGGCGTAGTTGCCGCTCCTGCATGGCTTGCGCATGCAAGTCAGCCCATTCATGCAAGTGGTGTGACAAGGGGCGTCCGTCCGCATACAGGCGCAAGCGCGCATGGGCTTTTAGCGTACTCAGCTCGTCTGCCGACAACTCATCCGCTCGCAAGAGCACAAAGCCTGTAATGCTCGGCCGTGCGGGGGCGCCGGTCTCAAAAAGATGGCGGTCGCGCAATGCGACCAATTCACGCTGCAAGGGCATGTCGTACGAAGCCGGCTCAGAGTTCACAACCACCAGGTCACAGGCAATACCGCCCCAGGCCCAAAAGTTAAGTGCTTGCGCCATCACGCGCAACAACCCCAACCCTTGCAGGACACCGGCAGACACCAAAATGAATGGCCTGTCGCCAGATACACCAAAGCGCCACAGCAGGCGGCGGTCACACGTCGCAGGGCTCAAAACACCCACCGTGGACGGCCGTGTCAGCGTCAACACCAGGGCGGTGGTCAATGTTTGCATGACCGCAAAGTTGTTAGCACTGATGCGCAGCCCCCGCAGGCGTATACCCATCAGCGTGGCCGACATCAGTGACGCACGTTTGACGTTGTTGGTCTGGCGGTATTTGTCAATCACAGCACGCAGGGTGGCTTCGTTATCGGACACCGCTGTTGCAAAGGTTAACTGGATGCGTGCCCCAGGCGCTATATGCACCTGCACCGCTAGTGCACAGATGGGGTCAAGCCCGGTTACCAGTACCTTACTGGCCTCGGCCGTATGGAGGGGCAAGGGATCGAACGACGCCAACGGATTTGCCGGGCTGTGGTTACGCCCCAACCATCGCTGCCGGTCGGTCTGAATGGACAGGCCCACTATGCGCGAGTCCGTCGTGGTCAGGAAGTGCGCCATTTGCAAACCCTGCTCTGTGGACAGCCGCGATTTACGCTCGAACACCAATGACTGGTGTGTAGCCAGCCATTGCGCCCGTACAAACAGATTGGTGAAGGCCGGGTGCGCCTCATCCGCCATGCGGTCCGTCAGTGTGGGCTCAAACGCGGAAAGAAGCTCGATATCCAAGGGCTTGTCGCTGTCATTGCGCAGCTCAACCATACGGAATTCAATGTCGTCTTCGGGGCTAACCCAGACCGTGGTTTGCGCGTGGATCTCGGGCCACGCAGTGTCAAAACACACCCGGTCTGCATGGAAGACGCTGCTATAGGATGCCTGAGAGTCTGGCGCCGGGTGCTGCGTCAACGAGACGGGTCTGCGCTGATGGCCCCAGCGCAGGTAGAAAAAGCTGCCACGGTCATCACGCAGGGCATCGTCGCGCTGGCGGGTAACGCCAGTTTGGCCCCATCGGCTCCACCCCGCACCATTGGCGCGCAGGGATACGCTGTAGCGTCCGTTGGACAATAAATGTGTGGGCTCCACCGCTGCTGCCCCAGGAAGCACCGTGCGCAAGAGACTGGGTACGCGCCGGCGTTGCTGCGACATGGATCGTGCTTCGGGGGGTGGCGCATACAACAGCGAAACCGCACGGGGAACCGGTTCGTGCAGCAAGGAAGCAACCGACTCCATAGACGCATCGCCCATGCCCCAACGCTGCGCAACACCCTGCAATAACGCATTGGCCAGCGCAACAATGCTCATGCCTTGGTGGTGGGCCATGACGGTATCGACGGACGTGAAAGACTGCCCGTCGACCCGGCGTGCCGGGCTGTAATCCAATGCGTCGATAAAACCGTAACGGCCACGCGCACCCAGACCTTCGAGCATGCGGAAGTTTCGGGTTGCGCAGCGCGGCGCAATCATGGCCACCAGTGCGGTGGCATACGGCGCAATGACCAGTTCATCCGCAGGTGTGCGGCGCAAGGCCAACCGGGGAACACCCTGGGGAGCATACTGGTAGGCCAACGTGTGGTCGCTGGCGGCGTAGGCCGACTCCGACACACCCCACGGAAGACCCTGGGCACGGGTAAAGAGCATTTGCTCGCGCAGCGCCGCTTGGCAGGCCGCCTGCAAAACGCTGCCTCTGGGCTCGGCCATCACCAGACTCGGCATCAGATACTCAAACATCGAGCCAGTCCAGGAACGCAGACCAACACTAGTGCCCACGGCAAAGAAGGGGCGCCCCAGAGAAGTCCAGTGGCGAACCGGCACATCACCTTTGGCAATTGCAAACAGGCTGGTCAAGCGAGATTCGGATGCCAGCAAGTCATAAAACGCGGAGTCACGTTGGCGCTCGGCCACCCGGTAGCCAATGTGGAAGAGGCGCCGCTTGTGGTGGTACAAAAATGTGTAGTCGGCTTGCCTGGCCAGGTCCGCAAAGGCCTGCGCCAGAGCCAGTAGTCGCCGGGCGGCGTGTGCAGGGTCCGCGGTCGTGTCCAGCGCGGCTGATCGCAGCGTGGCGCGGTGGTCTGCCAGCATCCACTGCAATTCGGCACGCGCGCTGGGTGACAAATGGGTACGCCGCGCCAACATGGGCGCTATGCGGAGGTGAGAGTATTTCACCGCGCGCCGGTGGGCAGCGCCGCACAGTGGCGCATGGGAGAGCTCCTGACAGGCCTGTGCAACCGCCAGCAAATGCCCGCACAGATTGCCGCTGTCCACCGTGGACACATACATTGGCAACAACGGCGCACCACTTTGGGTGTCATACCAATTCAAAAAGTGGCCGCGGTGGCGCTCCAGCGTCAGCAGGGTCGCCAGTGTGTCCTCCAGACGGCTCACCATTTCTTGCGTGCCTATCCAGCCAAACTGCCGCGCACAGGCAACACTCAGCAAGTACAGGCCTATATTGGTTGGTGAGGTGCGGTGCGCCACCATATCGTGCGGCGTGAGTTGCAGGTTGTCAGGCGGCAGAAATTTATCGTCAGCGCCCACACACCGCTCAAACAGGCGCCAGGTGTCCCGGGCAACGCCGTGCAGGTAGGCCGCGTCCTCTTCGGAAACCGAGGCGTCCTTGGTCGGTCGTAGGGGGCGACTAGCCCACCAGGTCCACAGGGGTGAACCGGCCCACACCAGACACATAACCAACGATAGCCCGAGGTATGGCGTTTTGCTCAGCACAAGCAAGCCCAGTAGCACCAAAGCGGCCACCGGCTCTTGCCAATGCAGGCGCGCAATGGCAGGCAATGTCGTCTTGGCCGTGGACTGGGCGACGGCTGCGGTAGTCCATTGCAACAACTGGCGCCGACTGACGAAAGTCCGGTGCAGCGCGCGAACCATGGCGTCAACCACCAGCATTGACTGTTGCAACAACTGCGCTACATGCCAGACACCACCGAGCAGGGCACGCCCAAGATCGCGTGCAGCCTCGACAAAAAAGCGCAGTTTGGCCAGGTCCACCTGCCGTGGTGAAAAACCGGCAAGGGCGCCCATCAACGGTCCTGCAGTGAACGCCAAAAATACCAGCGCCAGCGCGATCCAAGGGGACACCACCCCCCCTGCCAACGAGGCCAGCAGAAAGACCAGCGACAGCGGGGCCACCAGAGACCGGCGTAGGTTGTCAAACATCTTCCATAGATTGACCGCCCGCACACCATACAGTCGGGGCCGCAACGCAGCCGCTGCGAGGATGGGCAACAGTTGCCAATCGCCGCGGGTCCAGCGGTGTATGCGTGCGGCCGCAACGTCGGCGTGAAAAGGTGCTTCTTCCACCACCGAAAGATCGGTCACCGTCGCACAGCGCGCAATCGCGCCTTCCAGCAAATCATGGCTCAGTATCTGCCCCAGGGGCAAGCGACCACTGAGTACCGCGTGCAGGGTCTGCACATGCAGCAAGCCTTTCCCGGTAAACGTGCCTTCGCCAAAAAGGTCTTGGTACACCTCCGAGCTGGCTACGCTGTAGGAGTCAATACCACACTGGCCGGCAAACAACCAGTGGAAGGGCGTGGCCCGCTCGGCAGTTGGCAAAGGTGTCACGATGCGGGGCTGCAAAATACCGTAGCCGCTGACGACTTTACGTCCACTGGCATCCAACCGAGGTTGGTTGTGCGGATGCGCCGCCACACTGACCAGCTCACGCAGGCGGCCCGGTGGCAACAGGGTGTCGCTGTCCAGCGTCACGATGTAACGGGTATTGGGGAGCAGTCGCGAGGTCTGCCCCAAGTCTAGAAAACTACCCCTGTCACCGGTTGCCAAAGCGGTCACCAACTGCTCCAGCTTGCCACGCTTGCGCTCCCAACCTATCCAACATTGCTCGCTCTCGCTAAAACTGCGATGGCGATGCAGCAGTACAAAACGGGGTGGCAAGGAATGGATGTCTTCCGACGGGCGGGGGTGGCGACGGTTCAGCGCGTCTATCTGCTGCTGCGCCAGCGCCAGCATTGCACCGTCGCTGAAGAGTTGTTGGGCATCAGAATCCACCCAATCCGTCAAGAGTGCAAACTGCGCCTGCGGCTCGGGGTTCGCGAGGTAGTGCAGTTCCAGATGGTGGGCCAAATCTCGGATGGCGTTGGCAGCGGTCAGCATGCCGGGAATCACGACCAACACCCTGTGGTCTGGGGGGATGCCATCCAACAAGGCCAACCGGGGCAGATGGTGCGGACGCGTCGACTCGCTGATCAACCGGTTGACAACGGCCACCACGGCCTCCGACGCCGGAAACAAAAGAGTAACAACACACACAGCGGCTAACCACGTGGGGTCCGCAGAGGCGCCCAAGCCAACCCCGTGTCGCACTAACCACCACACCACCAAGGACAGGGAGCCAAACAACACCAATAAATAGCCGGGCAAGGCGAGGCGGCGAAACAAGTTTTGCCAGAAATAGGCGGCTCGGTCGGGCAGGCCGATGGCTTGCATCAGCGCGGATTGACCCGTGCCGCGCAACCAGTGATGGGCCACCGCAGACACGCCGTCGGCAGGATCGGCGGTTTGCATCAGCTTCAGCAAGGCCTGCGCGACCAAAACCTCGCTCAGGTTACTGCGCCTGGCCAGTTTCTCGATGGCATGTAAGGTCTGGTCGCGTGTTGCATCGTCCTCGGCGCAGAAGAGGGTAGATGTCAGCATCAACTGCATCAGGGCACTGGTGCGCGCGACGATGCCGGACCAGTCCGCGTCACCAATGGCGCGCAAAGAGCCCACAGCGTTGCTGACACTCAAATTGTCCTGGGCCTGTTCAGCACTTTGCTGTACCTGCATGGACCTCGGATCGGGCAGCGCAACGCGCAACCAATTTTGAATCAGTGTCTGGCCGTGGTCATCACCGGCTAAGCGCCGGTCTTGCAAGCGCTGGGCCATTTGCGCCAGAAACACACGCCCCACGCCGCGTTGGGTCAGGAGGGCTAGCAGTCCGTCGAGTGCGTCCGCATCGTAACTTTCGATCCGGTCAAAGCAAATATTTGCAACCTCTCGCGCGGCTTTATTGGTTGCCACACGCTCTGCCAGACGGCGCAAGTTCTCAATCAACACCACCCGCAACGTGGTCGGCAGCGCCCAGACTTCGCTGAGTTTGAGTTCACGGACCTCTTGGTAGGCCGTCAGAAAGTGCGCCAGCAGTGCCTCGTCAAAGGCGCCGTCGGTGTGGGCAACAAAAGCCCACGCAACACCATACACACGCGGCAATCCAGCCAGGGGCTCATCCAGCAATACCGGCAAGCTGCGAAAGTAGCTGCGCGGCAACCCTTCATGGATTTCCTTGATTTGTGCTTCTATGGTGTGAAAGTTGTCCAGTAGCCACTCAGCGGCCGGACTGATGTCATACCCGGTACTGGCTTGTTCGCCGATGTACCGGTGTGCCGCGCGCAATACCTGTATGTTGTTTTTGAGCCGAGGGAAAAAGGTGGCGGAGTAAGTCGACACGCGCTCTGCGCGGTGCGTTGCGGCCAGGCTATGACCATGCTGCGTGAAGCGCTGCGTGCCAAAGATCTCGGAGCGTATGGGTGGCTGCATAGCCCCTCGCGCGGGGTCCAGCATTTCGCACAGTGCAGGCGTCGCGCCCGGTAGCAAAACTGCCAGGGCGGATTTCGCCATGGCTTACAGAGAAAAAGAAGCTATGGCAACCAGAACCGCAAGGCCGACTAGAGTGGTCATGAAGCGGGCCTCCATAAAACTGCGCGTGGATTCCACCATGCAATGCAGCGCGAAGAGGTGTCCATGCGGGCTCTTGCATGTTCCCAAATGGTCTCCCAACGACGACAACTCTACGGGCGAGGTGTCAGTGTGGCCACCAAAGGACGCAGTGCTCCAGAAGCGGGAGGTGTTGGTATTGGATTTCATGGAGGGCTCCCTGTGTTGTGCGTTGAACTCCGAGTATTTGCCCTGAGGGGCAAATACTCTGTTCGCTGTGCAACATAGGTAAGCCCTATGAACTAAACCTATCGGGGCGTAATGACGCCGCGTTCATCAGACAGCACAATTTCCACGCGCCGATTCAATTGGCGGTTCATGGCGGTGTCGTTTGCGGCCACGGGATAGGACTGACCATAACCCCGAACAGCGATCTGGCTGCGAGCGATACCAAGATCCTGCAACGCGTCACGCACTGCCATGGCACGTCGCTCAGAGAGTTCCTGGTTGTGCGGGGCCGTACCGGTACTGTCGGTAAAACCCTCTACCAACACAGCACGCTTGGGATTCTGTTGCAAAACAGTAGCCAGGCGTTGCACCATACGCACGCCCTCTGGATTCAGCTTGGCCTGATCGACAGAAAACAGCACATCACCCAATGTAATGATGAGACCACGTTCCGTCTTTTTGGCAGCAAGATCAGCGAGCTGCGCTTCCAGTTGCTGGTTTCGCGCACTGGCCTCGGCGGCCAAACGTTGGGCTTCAGATTCATTTGCCTGGGCAACATTTTTCTGTTGCGTGGCAATAGCAGCAGCATTGCGAGCGGCCTGGGCAGAGCGTTCAGCCTCTTCCGCCTTCATACGGGCCTGGTTGGCCTCCATGGTGCGTTGATCCAGGCGGACCTGCTCGCGAACGGCCGCGGAACCAGCAATATCGGCTTCAGACGATTTTCGGCTCGCGACCTCGGTTGCCAACGCAATTTTTTGCTTGGTTAGATAAGCCAGTTTGTCGACTGTTTCCAGGCTCTCGCGGCTTTTGGCGGCGGCGTCTGCCTTGGCCAGGGCTTCGGCCGCGGATTGCATCTCCAGCGCGGCATAGGTCGCAATTTTAGGATTGGCCTGTGCCTGCGAGTAGTCGGCGCGCACTTGGTCCAACAAGCTGGTTGTTTTGGGGCCGCTGGCGCAAGCGGTGAGCAGCAGGACAGTGCTGGCCAGAAGAATATTCAGACGTGAAGTTTTCATAGTATTGAGGTATGGTTAAAATTATTGGGTGCCGGCACGGTCAAGCTCAACCCGCAGAACACGGATGTCTTCCTGCAAGGTGGCGGAGACTGCTTGGGCTTTGGCTGAACCGGCTTTGGCTTGTGCCAGTTTGGCATCCGCCTGTGCCTGGTTGGCATAGTCAGATGCGGCTTTGTAGTCCTTCGCGGCCAAGGCTACTTTGGCTGCTGCTAACTTTTCCCGGGCCTTGCGCATGTCGACTGGCGCAAATTCGGTGCCATCGGCGCTGCTGGCGTTGTCTACCGCGGCCTGCGATACCGCAACATCCGCAGTGGCAGGTGCTTTCAACTTGCTACCGCAAGCAGCAAGGCCCAAGACCGCGACCACGCAACTGCCCATCAACCAGGTTTTCGATGCATTCATATTCAACTTTCTAAATTAAGAGGTTTGTCGTACGCGTGAGCGTCCATGACGTGGACTTTATAAAACGCGGTGCAATGGGCGTCTGTGCACTGGCGCACTTAGCGACAAAACGCCCATGTAGGCGGTAACACAGCAACAGCCTGTTGAAGAAAAAAAGTGTCTATCTGCACATCCGTGTGTTTGCGCACGGACCGAAAGTCTTCGGGCGTGGAACATACGCCGGCGAACGCTAATTCTTGTCAATCTATTCATACCAATCAAGGAAATACCATGAAATCCAATACTCTTAACTATGCTGCGATCGCACTGTGCCTTTCTTTTGGCGTGGCTGCTCATGCTGAAACCATGTCCAAGGCAGAATTCAAAAGCGCCAAAGACAAGATCCAATCCGAATACAAGGCCGCGCTCGTGCCTTGCGACGCACTGTCCGGCAACCCGAAGAAGATTTGCGTAACGGAAGCCAAGGGCAACAAGAAAGTGGCCATGGCTAACCTGGACGCAAGCAACGAGCCGACTGCGAAAAACCAAAAGCAATCCAGTGACGCGAAAGCTGAAGCCGCCTACGACTTGGCACACCAAAAATGCCAGGAGCAAGCCGGCAACGCCAAGGATGTTTGCATCAAAGAAGCTAAAGCCATGAAGATCACCGCTGAGGCTGATGCCAAAGCCCTGATGAAGACGTCCGAAGCAAACAAGGATGCCAACAAGACCATCACAAAGGCAGCAAACAAGGCCACCGATAAGGTTAACGAAGCACGCACTGACGCTGCGACCGACAAGACCGACGCGCAGTACAAAGTGGAAAAAGAAAAATGTGACGCCCTGGCCGGTGCCGCTAAAGACAACTGCCTGACCCAGGCCAAAACTCGTTTTAGCAAGTAATTGCCCACCATCCCTTCATCAAATCCGGAGAACACCATGAGCAACAATATGACGGACATGTCCAATAGCTTCATCGACCAAGCGGCGCATTCTGCCGACGATGCGATCCACAGCACCCAACGTCTGGCTAACCAGGCCGTCAACGGCGTGTCGCATTCCTTGCAAACTGCACGCCGACAAGTCATGGCCGGTGCCAACCAGGCGACCGACAAGACCATCACCTACATCCGCGACGAGCCCGTCAAGTCCATGCTGATCGCCGCAGCAGCCGGAGCGGCACTGGTCGCCATGACGCGCCTGGTAGGCCGTACTCGCAAATCGCTCTAATCGCTAGCCTTCAAAAGCCTGCAAAAAAAAGGGGCGGTGCCATATGGCACCGCCCCTTTTCTATTGCTATTGCTATGCCGTCAAATTCGACCCATGAGCAGCAAGATCAGCAAGACCAACACGATCAGACCCAAGCCACCGCTGGGTCCCCAGCCCCAGCTGCGGCTATGGGGCCATGATGGGAAAGCGCCAACCAACACCAACACCAACACAATCAGCAAAATGGTTCCCAAGCTCATATCGATCTCCTAAGTATTAAAAACAGTTCAAAAAATGCATCGCGGGAAGTCGAGCCTCGGGCCCAATCACCACGCACCGAGAGTAAGTAGATTGCGCAATTCCTTCTGTTCGGTAGAACACCAAGAGAGCTCAATTGACACACGCCGCAGAGGCCTGGACGTGCGCTTGCGCACAGACGACACTTGGTTTGCTGGTGCATCATGCTCTGATCCGGGCATCTTCTGTCCGGCAGAATTGGAAACCTCTATGAACATTCAACTCGGCCTTACACCGCTTATCTCGCTGCTCGCCGGCATACTCATCCTGCTCATGCCCCGGCTTTTGAATTTCATTGTTGCCATCTATCTGATCGTCATTGGACTGGTTGGGATTTTTGGCGCCAGCGCCATGCGGCTCAACTAACGGTAATCCGGCGCAGGGCGAGGCGTTTAGCGCCTTCGCCCTCGTTAATCGCCTAGCAGTTCGCCAACGGACTTGAAGTCGTCAATACTGTCACAGACTACTTTGATGACCACCAGTATGGGCACGCCCAGCAGCAATCCCCAGATGCCCCATAGCCAGCCCCAAGCCAATACCCCTATAAAGATGGCCAAAGGGTTCATCTTGTTGGCGCGACTGGTGAGCCAAGGGGTTAACAGGAAGGCTTCTGCGGCATGGATCACCAGCGAGACGCCGCTGACCAAGAGCGCCATCTCCAGTGTGCCGAACTGCAGAAAGCTCACCATGGCCGAACCGACGGCGATGACAACGCTGCCGATATAGGGAACGAGGTCCAACACGCCTGCTGCGACACCCCAAACCGCCGCATTCTCCAGACCTAGGGCCAGAAATGCCAACCAGGTGGCGACCCCCACCATGACACTGGTGAAGAGTTGAACCAGCATATAACGCTGGATCTGGTCGTGGATCTGGTTCATGGCCGACAGGGTGACTTTTCGCTTGCTCAATGTTGGGCCTGCAAGCTTCACTAGTTTGCGCCTGAACTGATCGCCCGATGCCAGCAAGAAGAAGGTAATCATCGCCACCATCCCCATCTGGCTCAATGTTGCGAGCACACCCATCGTGCCAGTCCACAAATGGTCCTTGATGTCAAACTTGGGCTTTACAACTTGTACCCGCTGCACACCACGGTTGACCTGCGGAACTTGTGCAGTTTCTTCGGCCACCTGTTCAATCTGGGCCGCTGCCTTTTGCATGGTTGTCAGTGTGTTGTCCGGCCGCCCGAGCGGCGTGCGCACGTTTTCATGCAACTTTCGCGCAGCTACTGGTAACAATTCGACCAACTCGTTGGCCTCGTCACTGAGCGAATACACCGTGGCACCAACCCCGCTGGCGATACCAAGTATGAGCAGTGCTGCGCTGATGGCTCGCGGTACTCTGTACCTATGCAAGAAGTTCACAACCGGTGAAAGAGCGTAGCTGAACAGCAGGCCCACCATTACCGGAATGAACACCGCGCTGGCCCAGCGCAAGACAAACAGGCTGGCAAGCGTTGCCAAAACCACCAGCGAGAGACTGCGTACATCCACTGGCATGTGCAACAGAACCCGCGAAGGCTCCGTGGACTCCGCGGGCTCCGGTGCGCTATCCAAATCGTTCATAACGATGGCCCCCTTCAGGGCTTAGCGGTGCAGGCCACCGCGCCGACCAAGGCCTCGGCTGGCAGACTCCTGGGAGTCACCTAGTCGCTTTTCTGCCGAGCCAAGGACCTGGCGCTGCAAGCCACGCAGGGCCTGGCGCCTGTTTCCCATCGCCTGACCGACTTGCTCCTCAACCTTGCCGACGAGGGTCCTGAAAATGCCGTTGATCTGGTTTGCGTTCATGCTGAGCTTTCGTTAGGAGTAACAGATGTGCCACCCGACTGCCGGTCAGATGGCACATACATCCATGGTAGAAAGTTGCAGGGGGACGCTCCGTTGGTTAGCGTACATTGCCGCACCAAAAATACCTGGGTTTACCCTGAGGCCTCGCCAATTTTCCCCAATGGTTGCGGCAAACTATTAAGGGGTGCCGAGGAAGTCGCGCTTGCCTATCTCCACACCATTGTGGCGAAGGATCGCGTAGGCCGTGGTGATGTGGAAGTAGAAGTTGGGGACGGCATGGCCCAACAAAAACTGCATACCCTTGTAATGGGTTTCCTTCTCGCCCCGTTTGGTGACGATGGCTTTGTCTTCGGTACCGTCAATCTGCTCGGGCGTGATGGTCTGGATGAAGGCAATGGTCTTGGCCACTCGCGCTTTCAGTTCCACAATCGACTTCTCGTTGTCTTCAAACGCAGGGATATCGACACCTGCCAGGCGTGCCACCACGCCCTTGGCGGTGTCGCAGGCAATCTGCACCTGCGTAGTCATCGGCAGCATATCGGGAAACAGGCGGAAAGTCGTCAGGCTGGCGTCGCTCAGCTTCTTAGCGTCAATGTGCGCCTGGGTTTTGTCCAGAATGTTGGACAGATTTCCAAGGATGTTGACGAAACGGGGCACGCTGGCTTGGTACATGGAGATAGTCATGGGAGGTCCTCTGAATGGTTGTCGCGACGTCGCGGCGGGCCATGGTAGCATTTTCAGAAAATTGCTATCGATTGCATAGCTACTGAAGTCCATTCCACGGGGGCTACATCCGTTTTTGGCATTAATCTCGTTACTGGGTGCGGTAGCGCACAGCATGGAATGCGCGGTGCGCGCATGGTTGAACACAACCACCATGACCGCACCATGCACACCGCAAAACACTTCTTAACCTGCCTACAAGCCGTTGTACGCATGGTCGGCCTATTGACAATTGCAGGTGCCAGCATAAGTGCACCGGCACAACAAAGCGCCCGCACGGATCCGCTTCCCGCCATCACCGTTTCGGCCAAGGCCAACCCCAACCCGGTCGAAAAGTCCTATCGCAAGATGGTCAAGGGCATGGATCTGTTTGCGCGACAACGTGACATGGCGCCCCTTGCCACACTCCGCTTCAAACTCCTGCCGCGCAAGCCGGGAACCGATATGAACAGCGTAACGCTGGCAGTGGTGGGCAACACTGTGGACTACACACTACCCATTGCCACCGACCACACGTTTGAGCTGCCACGCGACGAACTAGCATTGTCTGAAGACGCACAGGTCGTGCCCAACCGCAAAAAATTGACCATGACCTGGCGCACTGACATCCGAACACCTGGCCTGCCGCGCAACACCCGGCGACTGGGCGATCTGCGGCTGGAGTGCAAGGTGGGCATGGAAGCCGGCTTGATTTCCAACAGCACCACGTTCTTGGGAAAACTGACCAGTGCACTATTTGACACACCGGCCTATTGCGACAAAGAGGCGCCGCAATACCTATTCTTTGCCGACCAACCTTTATCAAGCGTGGCACTTGTGGATGGACAGCGTAGGCAAACGTGGACGTTCGACAAACTCTATGCCCAGGCCGGTGACGCACGAGAAGTGCGCGACAACCTGCCCTACTGCGATTGCGAAGTTTTGCTGGACAGAACCTATGTGCTACCGCTGGGCGACAGAAGTTGGCCCGATGACAGCTTGGTTGAATTTGAGTACAAACACAGCGATTCCGCTGTTACCACCCAGTAGCGGTTTCATGGGGTTCGCCGCGCTCAGCCTTTTGCTTTGCGCTTCACCACACGCGGCGCCTTGCTTGCCAGTTGTGGCGGCCGATCCCCTTGCTCAAGGCACAGCAAGGTGTCTACATAGGACATAAAGCGGTTCAGATAGTCGGGCGAGGTATCGCGCATCACAGCGAGCGAGCGCAAAGCCACCACATGTGAGTTGATGGGCCCGGCATTCTTGGGTGCCTGACCCAAGGCCTGGGTCACCTGCCGCTCTGCACTGAGCTTTGACCAGGTATTGCGGAAATACCGGACGGATTTCAACTCAGTGCGTGGCGCGGTGAGAGGTGCCGCCGTGCGGCCCGCCGGCTTGTCCAATGAATGTTCTGCCAGCTGGCGAACGAGATCGCCCAAGGTCTCGCGGTGCAGGGTAGCAGCGGGCACAACGGCGTCCTTGGATAGGCCTTGTGTTTGCTCCAATCGCATGCGCAGGGCCACTACTGCGGTCTCTAGCTTCCCATCCAATATGTGCCTGACACGGCCATGGTGGGCACTTGCACGCTGGGCCAGCACTTCGATGTAATGAAAACCTACCGGGTCCAACTGGTGCGCGCCTTGTAACCGCAAAGCGTCAACCAGACCGATGTCTTCCATCATGGGGATGTCACTTTGGCGTTGATGGCCTTGGGCACTGGCGCCATTTCAACCCGCCGGTTTTGCGCCCGCGACTTGTCATCCACATTGGGCACGATGGGCTGCTCCGCGCCAAAGGCCGCTGCAAACACCATAGAAGACGGCATGCCCTCGTCGATCAGCGCGCGGGTAACGGTTAAGGCCCGCTGGGCCGACAGCTCCCAGTTGTCCTCGAACTGGCTTTTGCCGCCGCGAATCGATTTGTTGTCGGTAAACCCGCTCACCATCAACAGTTCGTCACGCGCGGCCAGGTAAGACTTCAGCGGCACCACCAGGGTGCTCAACAGCTCACGGCCCTCGGGCTGCAACTGGTCGGAGTTCATCGCAAACAGCACCCGCCCGCTGATGCCGATACGCCCATTGGTCAGCGTGATGCGCCCGCTTGACAGCGGGATTGCCAAGGCTTTCTCCAGCGTCATGCGGCGTTGCTCTTCGACTTGGCGCTTCTTGACCTCGTCTTCCAGGTGTGTCACCAACTGCAGATGCACCACCAGTACGCCAACCAGCAGCAGCACAAAGGCCCCCAGCAGGCCCGACATCAGATCGCCAAAAACGGCCCAGGCGGGCGCCGTTTGCTCCATGCCTGCATCTAGGTCTTCCATACCTAGGCAACCTCTTCAGCCAGCAAGGCTTGTTTGGCCGGTAACTGGCGCAGCTCTTCAAAAACTTCCTTTTGCGACATCAGGCTCAGGTCGATGATTTCACGCGCCTGCGCCACGTAGTAGGCCAGCTGCTCGTCGCTGCGAGCCATGGATTTGTCCATGGCGCTTTCAATGCGCTGCAGGTTGGCAATCAGCTTCTCGTTGGCGTCGTTGAATGACTTCACCGCAAAGCTAAAGGACTCGCTCAATGCCGAAACCTCCACCGCGCTGCTGGTCACGTTGGCCGCAATGTCGGACAACTTGCCGGTCTCTGCATCCACCTTGTCGGCAAACTGGCTACCGGCATGGCCGAGTGCCACCGCCGAGGAGGCAACCAGTGAATCGATGACCGTGCGCTGCTCTACGGACGCATGGTTGATGGCATCGAGCAGCGAACTGAGTGTTGCCATGATGCGGCTGCGTTCTTCCAGCAGTTCGTTGTCGCGCGCGGCGCTGCTGGACACTTCTTGGCGCAGCTTGCCAATCACTTCGGCAGCGGCGCGTGGCGCCTCGGAGGCGGTTTCGATCAAACGGGTGATCGGCTCTTCCAGCGCTGTGCCCAGGGTCGACAAATGGCCGGTCAGCGCGGTCTGCAGCTCGCCCAGCCGCTCCACCGCAGCCTTGCCCCGCAAGGCTTCCTCGTCCCGCAGCGCAACCAGCTCGGCACGCAACATGCCAACAGCCTGGTCCATGCGTGCGTTGTGCTGTTGGGTCCAGCTCGCCTCGCTGGTGATACGGGAACGAACCAACTCTTCCGAGCTAGCCACCAGGGCTGCAATGCCTTCCAAGGTTTTACTGGCGCTGGTCTGCGCTTGTTCGGCGATGTGTTGCGCGGTGCGCGACAAGGTGCTGCAGATCTCCTGCTGCTGGGCCAGCGTGTCTGCGCCAGTGGTCTGCCAATCTTGCTTCAACTCTGCAGCCATGGATTCCAACGAGCCCGTCCACGCCTGCAGGCGTTGGTGATCGCTCGACGCGTGGTCCGTTTGCAGCGTGGCGTACGCATCGCGTAGCGAGGCCTGATGGGCGGTGGACCGTTGCTCAAAGCTTTGGCCAAATGCGTCCAGCGACTGGTTCAGCCCTGACACCAAGGCTGTATTGGCCTGCTGCTGGTTGGCAAGCGCTGCGGTCCATGCGCCGGTCACCGTGGATGCGGTGGTGCCGAAACGCGCGGACAGGCCATCCAGCTGGGTTTGTGTAGTGTCCATCATGCGTGTGTGCAGCAACTCGGCTTCTTGCGCAATGCCTGCCATCGTGGCTTCGAACACAGGCTTGATGCTGGCACCCACCGCATGTGCGCTCTGGCTCAGACTGTCGCGCAGCGATTGGCCGACGGAACTTGCCAGCTCGGTATAGACACCTTTGACATCACGGTGAAAGCTGTCCTGGTTGCTCAGCAGCCGCTCGTTCAGTTGCCGACTCATCGCATCCATCTGCGCCATCATGGCTTGCATCTGGTTGACCACGGCAGGCAAGGCAAGCGACTGTTGTTGCAAGGCCTTGTAGGTTTCCTGGCGCTGGTGAGTCAACGAGAAGCCACGCAATGTGGTCGCAATAGCGGTGTCCAGCAGTTGCGCGGCGGCCATTCGTTCGCGCTTGCAGAGGGCCGACATCAGGCCCAGCATGGCCGACGTGGCTACGCCTGCGACTGACGTACCGAACGACAGGCCCAGCCCTTTGATGGGTGCCGCGAACGCGCTGCGAATGGCCTGCAGATCGGACGTGCCCTCTAGCGCAAATACCGCGCCATTGAGGGTGACAACCATGCCCAGAAAGGTGCCCAACATGCCCAGCATCACCAGCAAGCCCACCAGGTAGGGGGTCAGTGCGGGGCCGGGTAGGCCGACGCGCTCGCCCTCTATGCGCAAGCGCACGGCGTTTTGCAGCGGGGCCGGCACGCGGGCCAACCACTCACCCACATTGGGTAAATGGTCGGGAATCGCCGCCAACGCCGTGGTCAAGCCAGCGGTTGCCTGGCGAAAGCGGTACAGCTCCAGCGCCCCAAACCCATAGACCGCCGCAATAACCGCAGTCATCAGCAAGGCCAGCGTATGGGAGCCAAAAAATCCGGTTGCCACCCAGACGACGGCCACGGCACCCAGCACAAAGGCGCCTGCAAAAAAATGTTTGTTCATACGGGTTGTAGTGTTTGTTCGTTGTGCAATGCTTCCAGCAGGCCTACGGCCGGTTGCAGGCGCAGGTCCAGCTCCGCCAGAAGCACCGTTTGAAGCTCTGTACAAAAGCGCGCCAACCAAGCGCCCGGCTTCATCCACAGATCGGGGTTGTTGTCGTTGGGCAAAGTTTGCAGATGCGCCTTGCGCAGATGGTGAAAACGTTTCTCCATCAAAGAAGGAATGGTCGATAAAAGCCTGGCTTCACGTTCACACAGGATGCCCTCGAAGGACGCGTCTAGCGCAGACAGTTGTTGGAGTTTCGGCGATGCTGCGGCAACCCCATCGCGCACTTTGGCACGCACGTTGCGCACGTTGTTTTCCATGTCACGCTGGTGGGCCTGGTGGTAGCGGCGAAAGGGCGTGTAGACCTTGGCATCGTCCAGGGGCAGGTCCAACTTTGGCATGCTGAGCTCCGCCCGCGTTCTGCCCGTGTTGGGCGAACTGCTTTTGGCAATTGCGCCCTCGAGGACGGTCCGTGTTTTGACGAACTCTTCATACACAGCTGCGCCCGCTGCTATCGGCGTTGCAGATGGGGCGTCGAAGGTGCCTGCGTTGTGCACACGCGTCAGGGCAATAGCGTCCGCAAAGTCGATCCACAGCCCCAGCTTTTCTCCCAAGGCAGCCGCCGGCTCGTTCGTTTGCAGAACGGCCAGGTCGGCGAGGGTACGAATGAGTCGAGAGCTATGGAAGTTGGTACGCGTGAGGGCTCGCGTCATAGATAGGGGTGGTCCAGGTCAACGCATCAACATCGTATGATGGGGCAGCGATTTTACCTTGGGAATGGTTGCCGGCCTTATGCGGGCTAGCCTACCGCTACCCTGCAGGCGGGTTACATTCGCGGTAGCTGCGTCGCCTGTCGTGGTGGCATGTGTGATAGCCACAGCCGCAGAATAAGACACTGCGCATTCAATTAGCTATAAAATATATAGCGATTTATCTATATTTCACGGGGTTATACGTCTATTTTTCCAACATGAGGTAACAACTCAGCTCACCCAGCGAAGCAAGGCTGTATTGTCTGGCAGTTAATCACACTTACCAAACAGTCAAACAGATTGGCCTTTTGCTTGTGCATGGTTGCCAAGTACGAGCGAATCGTAAAGAACGTATCAGCTCCGTGCACGGTTCTGAAGCAGCCCGATAACTACTGTTTATCCTTTGACATGCGTACCGCCTGCTCGGCCAAGTTATTGGTGAATACGACCTCCTGGGTGTCCACCGCCATGGCCATTAATGATTCGTTTTGCACAGCCAGCTGTCGTCTTTTTACTACACCCATTGGGGGGCTACTCCAAAACCATTGAAGCAGGCTCTCAGTCTAGCTTTGCGGCGGTTTTTAGGGGCTCAACTGCCGGAAATAGGGAAATACTGGTTTGTGGGGTGGCCGCGAAAATCTCAAAAAAAACGGCACCCGAAGGTGCCATTTTTTGGCTTGCGCAGTTTAGCCGAGATTGACTTTGCGACGGCGCACTACGGCACCCATCAATCCCAATCCTGCCAGCAACATGGCAAATGACTCGGGCTCAGGGACTGCGGTCACAGCGCCATTGACCGTCACGTTGTCGATACTGGTATTGCCCAGAATACCGC
>JBKJJC010000221.1:0-6781 GCA_046598245.1 Rhodoferax sp. | reverse complement strand
ATTCTGCGGCGGCAATGTCGGCAGCGGATGCCTTGCCTGGGTCAAACGGCTCTCCCGCCTTGCCGCTGGCGGGTGCGGGTTTCAGGGCCTCGATCTCGCTGGCTGTCATCAGCGACTGCACCGGGAAGGCCAGCGGATTGTTCCAGTACGCATCGAAACTGCGGGACAGGTCCTGCGCGATGCGCCCCGCTGCTAGCACGTCAATGTCCACAAAGTTGGTTCCCGGGCTCTGCCCAAAGTAGGTTTCACCCAGATTGCGGCCGCCGACAATGGCCAGTGCGTTGTCGGCAACAAGCATCTTGTTGTGCATGCGCCGCTGCATCCGGTCCACGTCGCGCAGGTTCGTGATGATCCGGGTGACAAGCGCGCTGCGGCCACCCGGCAGCGGGTTAAAGAGGCGCAGCTCCATGTTCTTCTCGAACGCCAGCTTGAGCACCTGGGCGTTTTTGCCGGAGGTGTTGAAATCGTCCAACAGGATGCGAATGCGCACGCCCCGGGCGGCGGCCTCGCGCAGTGCGTCAAACAATCGGTCAGTGGTTTTGTCGGAAAAGATGGCGTAGTACTGGATGTCCAGGGTCTTTTCAGCGGCCTTGATGAGGGCCATGCGGCTGGTAAATGCCAGTTCGGCACTGCCAACCAGGGCAAACCCCGAGTCGTTGCGGGTGCCCGCTTTTTTTGCACGGTCAGCGATCACGCTGCCCAGGCGGGTTTGCGAAGGATTGGCAAGGGCGGTCGAGACAGGCCGATCTACATGGTCGGGCAAAGATGCACATGCCGATAGCCATAGCACAGACACCAGGAAAAGCCAACGCACCCCTTGACCGACCGACTGGCGGTGCGTCGCCGGGTCAGGGCGATCACATGGGTGAAACGTTTGCAGTGATGTGGGCAAGGTGGTGACAGTGAATGACATGGATGCCATAGTACAGGGTCTATAGCTTCGACGGGGGCCCGACAGAATGGTTGAATCTCATGTCATAGACGCTCCACGTTGAACTGGCCCACAACAACTGCAGTTGCGCGCGCCGATAGATCTCCGAAACACAGGGCCGAACTAGCGCCTGCTTTCGAAGGCTGCGCGTATCCATTCGATTCGTTTTCGATTAACGCCGAAGTCCTTGTAGCCCAACCGCGACGCGGAGCGTGCGTGAATGACACCAGCCTTTTCGTCGAGGTAGAACTCGACATCGTCGACAAAGCCCAGCAGTTTCGTCGAGAACTCCGCATAGAGATAGTTGACCCTAGAGTCGATGATCTTGGCGCTTGGAGTTGCCGCCACCAGCGCGTTGAGGCGCGCAAGGGCGGCCTTCCCGTCGCCGGCGTAGGCGATCGGCGCGATTTTTGAAATGCCGTTCGCGGATTGGCTGTTGACGCAGTTCGGCGATGACGGCGCGGGCTTTAGCTGCCCATCATGAACACCGAGGTTTGTCGGTCGACTACCTGAAAAAAGTCTCATTTGGTCTCCAGTAATGCGTCCGAACATCGGCACGGACAAGGTAAGAATAGCGTATGCGGCATACCTGCGTCGCAGAGGATACGTGTGCAGTGAGCACGGTCAAGTTTTAGCTGAACCCCTAAGGATTCGTGCAGGCAGCCCCAATTCCTCGGCGATTCGTTCGTTTCATTGATTAGACAGGATTTTGGACAGGCATCGGTACAGAAGTCAGCCGCCTGTGGGTGAGCTTGGTAAGGTGGTTTGATATTGGCGCAAGGTTTACCCTGAAACAAGCCTAGCCCAGCAGAGTCTCGCGAAAGCTGCCATAGTCTGCGGCCGCACTATTCTGATCGGATAAGCCATGATCAAGTTCTACTACCACCCGTCACCCAACCCTGCCAAGGTCGCCCTGTTCCTTGAAGAATCTGGTCTGCCTTACGAACTGGTACCGGTGGATACCCGCAAGGGCGAGCAACACGCGCTGGAGTTCACCGCCATCAACCCCAATGCCAAAACACCGGCGCTGGTTGACGGTGACGCAGTCGTTTTTGACAGCAATGCCATTTTGCTCTACCTCGCCGAAAAAACAGGTTCGTTCCTGCCCGACAAAAACCCCGTGCAGCGCGCCCAAATGCTGTCGTGGCTTATGATGGTTGCCACGGGGATCGGCCCCTATTCCGGCCAGGCAGTCCACTTCAAGCATTTTGCGCCCGAGCCCAAGGCCTACGCAGTGAACCGCTATGACTTCGAGGCGCAGCGCCATTGGGGTCTTGTTGACGCGCAACTCGCAAAAAACACATACATGCTGGGCGACACCTACACCATCGTCGATATGGCCGTGTGGGGGTGGGCGCGCGCACTGCCCTTCATCTTGGGTGCCGAAGCCTTTACGACTTTACCGAACGTCAAGCGGCTGTTAGACGAGATCAATGCCCGCCCTGCAGCCCAACGGGCCGAAGCGCTCAAAGGTAAACATGCGTTCAAGGCTGAAATGGACGAAGAGTCCCGCAAGGTGCTGTTTCCACAGAACGCGCGACTCGTGCCCTAGGCTATCTACATCCTGCCCGTAACACTGCACAAAACTATTAAGAACTACATATGAGCAATCCAACCGAGTACATCCCGCCAAAAGTCTGGACTTGGGACCAGGAGAGTGGCGGCAAGTTTGCCAGCATCAACAGGCCCGTTGCTGGTGCTACGCACAATAAGGACTTGCCGGTAGGACGCCACCCGCTACAGCTCTATTCACTGGCAACACCCAATGGCGTCAAAGTGACGGTGATGCTTGAAGAGTTGCTGGAACTAGGCCACAGCGGCGCCGAGTACGACGCCTGGCTAATCCGCATCAATGATGGTGACCAGTTCAGCAGTGGCTTTGTTGGAGCAAACCCCAACTCGAAGATCCCGGCACTGGTAGATCACAGCGGTGGGACACCGTTGCGGGTATTCGAGTCCGGAGCCATTTTGCAGTACCTGGCTGAGAAGTTTGGAGCCTTTCTGCCCGCCAATGGCGCTGAGCGCGCTGAATGTTTGTCCTGGCTGTTCTGGCAGATGGGTAGCGCACCCTTTTTGGGCGGGGGTTTTGGCCATTTCTATGCTTATGCGCCCGCCAAGTTTGAATACCCAATCAACCGCTATGCCATGGAAGTGAAGCGCCAACTTGATGTTTTAGACCGCCAACTGGCAGAGCACCGTTTCCTGGCGGGAGACAGTTACACCATTGCTGACATGGCCGTATGGCCCTGGTACGGCACGCTGGTTAAAGGTCAACTCTATGAGGCCGGCGAGTTCCTCAGCGTGCAGGAGTACAAGCATGTGTTGCGCTGGACCGATGAGATCGCGTTGCGCCCAGCCGTGCAGCGCGGTCGCAAGGTCAACCGCGCCTGGGGTGAGGCGTCAAGTCAATTGCTTGAACGCCACGACGCCAGCGATTTCGATACCCATACTCAAAATAAGGTGCCGCAATCAACCATGGGCACGTAGACTAATTTTTCAGCAAGGTTGCCAAAGTTACGCCACCGTCACCGTTGCGTTCAGCAACCGTCCATTTCATAGGTGCACGAAAATTGCTCGCGGTGGTGCGGCGGCTGTCACGGGCGATCAACTTGAGCGTATAGGTGTCGGCCCCAAGTGTCGGCAGCTGAAAAACTCCAGAGTAAGTCTGGCCGGCACCGGCGCCAAGCAAAGTAGATAGATTGCCAGTCAGTTTTTGCGCCCACACCAGCCCTCCTGAGGCGCTGCTCAGTTCCAGCATGACGTCCCATGGTTCATAGGTTGGAGCGTTGCCATCGTTTCGAATCGTTGCAGATACGCTCAGGCTGCCACTGGCGCTCACAGTGATGTCTGCTACCTCAACTCGGTTGCGGTATCCCGCTTGGCGGCCAATTTGTAGCAGTTGCTGCTGCTCCGTTGCACTGAAACTGGCCCAAGCCCCAATGTTGCCGTTTCCGGCGTTGGATATGTGGAAATCATTGACCTGTTGCAAGGCTGCTGCCGCGTTTGTTGTAGCGCTGCCACTGGTGAACGGACAGTACTCGGACACAAATGGTGCTCTTTGCCATTGGTTCTGCAAATTCGCCCATTCGACAGGATGGTGTATCCATTGGTTCATGAAACCAACCCGCCCCAAGCAATCGATGCGAAGACCTACCGGCAGCGTCGTAGTGGTTTGTAGTAGCGTAGCGTAGCGAATGGCTTGGTAGGCTTGGTAGACAGCAAACATAACAAACTGGCGCTGCGGGAAGCTTTCCAGATGCATATCGATGAACGCCTGCTTGCTGGCATCCGTTGGCGCGTTTATACCAGTTGGGGATGGGTAGATGATGCTCGACGCGATCACCCATTCACCCCATTGGCCAAACAGCCCAATGTCAATCCACGCAATGCTATCGGTGTTGCCTAACGCAGTCGCCAGTGCCTGCAGCAGCGCCCGCGCGCGCTGCTGCACAAAGGTGTCGTTCCAGTCGGGCATAAACGTCATGCCTGGAAACGCAGGGTCTGAAGTAGTCCACCACCCGCAGGCATGGGCACAGTTCGCGTTGCCAACCACGTAAGCAGGAAGATAGACTTGACCGTCGTCATAGCCAAGCATTGCTTGCAATCGAAACGCAAACTTCTTTCCTTGGTTAATGGCGGTTTGTCTGTCGCTGAGCAGAGTCGCAAAGTTGTAGACGCCCTGGGTTGGTTCCAGATCCTTCCAGCGATACCGTTGGTAGGCCTCCAAGGGTGCGTTGGTTTGCGGGACCAACTCCTGATTTTTCCAGCGGTAATAGCCGCGCATCGGGTTGCTGGTGTCATCCACCGCTACAGCCAGCGCTGTATAAACCTTGCTTGTAGACTGTGGCTGCCAGGTCCCGACAAGGGTGGCCGTAACGACGACCTGTGATGTGGTGCTGCTGACCTTGCCATCACGCACCACCAAACTTGCGACGTAGCTTCCCGCCAAGTCAGCGGTGAATGTTGGCCTAACAGATGTGGCACTGGCAAGCACAGCTGCGCTGCCAGCTGGCCGTGAAACCAAGGTCCAAGCATAGGTTAGCGGATCACCGTCTGCGTCAGCACTGGCGCTACCGTCCAGAGTCACCGAACCGATTGCCACGTTTTGCGCGCTGCCGGCGTTGGCAACTGGCGCTGCGTTTCCAACGACTACATTGATGGTGATCGTAGATGCGGCGCTATTGGTCTTGCCATCATTGACAACCAAAGTGGCAACATAGATTCCCACGGTGTCAGCGACAAATGTGGGGTTTACAGATGTAGCGCCAATCAGCGCTGATGCACTCCCAGCGGGTTTGGCACTTAGCACCCAAGCGTAGGTCAACGCGTCTGAGTTGGCATCCGTGCTGGCGCTAGCGTTGAGGGCCACCGTACTCCCCACCGTCAGAATTTGGTTGGACCCTGCATTGGCAACCGGCGCAATGTTGCCTATGGCTACATCGATAATGACCGTTGATGCAGCGCTATTGGTCTTGCCATCATTGACAACCAGCGTGGCAACATAGATTCCTGTGGCGTCGGCGATGAATGTGGGTTTTACAGAAGTAGCGTCACTCAGCGCCGATGCACTCCCCGCGGGTTTGGCGCTTAGCACCCAAGCGTAGGTCAATGCGTCTGAGTTGGCATCCGTGCTGGCGCTTGCGTTGAGTGTCACCGTACTCCCCACTGTCAGAATCTGGTTGGGCCCAGCATTGGCGACCGGTGCGGCATTGCCCATTGTCGGAAATGGACTCGATGACAAAGGCGGTCTCACGCTGTCACCACCTCCACAGGAAATAAGTCCGGCTGCCAGCGCACACGCAAGGAGAAAATTGACCAATGATCTATTCACAATAAGCTCCTCAATTTTCAAAAAACGGATTGACCTCTAGCCAACAGTCCGAACGAGTTCCGTTTGGCGTGCCGCGACCCATACCACCAGAGGATACCGTATGGGTCTTGACGTTTCCGCCGGCATCGGTACGGCCTGGCAGAGCTTGTACGTGCAGCGCGGGCCTGCCTTGTCCGATTCAATGGATTCATTTCCCTCAAGACATGACATCTTGAGATTTGCTTTGGAGATGTATTTGGATCAGGACCTCTCAAAGACAGATTGACATACAGAGGGCGTCTAGTTGACAGTGCCACCGCGACATCGGCCATGACCCAATAGAGCGCCCTGTCTAGGGAAAGCCCGAAACTTGAGGTGCGCCCCCTAGTACTTTGCAGTGACACTTGCGCCAATCCTGATATGAACCGGTTTGTTGCCGGCAATCACACACCATCAGGCCGGCCCACTTCAATCAAAGGAATCCCGAATGTCCCAGAAAAACCTCTCCAGCGTTGCCACCGACGTTATCGCCACTTACGGCATTACCGCAACCAACGTGATCAATTCGTACCGGTTTGGCGGCGAGCGCGTTGCCGGCTTTGTCGATCAGCGCTTTGCTGCTGCAGTCAACCGTGGCGCGTCAGCGCTGCGCGAAGACCTGCGCTCGAACCTGATCGATTCCCAGCAGCGCGTCAGCAGCTACTACATCAAAGGCATCCATCTCAGCACAGACAGGGCTGAAAACGTCGTTGGCGTGGCGGTCGATCTGGCCACCAAAGGCGTAAGCTTGCTGGCCGAGAACGCCGAGCGCCTCGACATTGCGATCAACCTGAATGCGCTGGCGACCTTGAGCCGTGCGGTCATGCCAGCCGCAGAACTGGTGAACAAGGTGGCCGAGCGCATCGAAGAAGGCAGCAGCGAACTGGTCAAGCGGGTAACTGGCAAAGACATGCCCACCAAGGCACTGGCCACGATCAAGCTGAAGGCCGCCACGAGCAAAGCCACGGCCAATCGCAAGCGCGTGACCAAGTCGGCGACGC
>JBKJJC010000270.1:0-10666 GCA_046598245.1 Rhodoferax sp. | reverse complement strand
GTCACACCAATCAGCAGGTCGCGGAACAGAGCCTCTACTTCCGGCGGTGTTTGCTGCAAATACTGCACGTAGCTTTCGACGGTTTCCACTTGGTGCACCGCCATGCGACGCTCAATGCGGCGGTGAATGGTGGTGGGCTTGTACTGCGAGAAGTCGTGCCCGGTCTGGGCGCGCAGCAGCACAAAGATTTTCTTCAGCGCGTTCTCAAACTGGGGCAGCGCCGTAGCGACCGCACGCGGCGGCTTGCCAAACGCATGGCTGGCATAGGCCATCAGTTGGCTCGGCATTTCGGCGGGGGGCAGCTCAAAGTCTACAAAGCCGGTGGCCAATGCATTGCGTGGCATGGAGTCAAACTCGCACGACGCTAGGCTTTGCGCCATCAGCATGCCGCCACCGTGCTTGATGGCGCGCACGCCCAGCGTGCCATCGCTGCCCGAGCCTGACAGCACGATGCCAATGGCCCGCTCGCCCTGGTCTTGTGCCAGCGATTGGAACAGGTAGTCGATCGGCAGGCGGTGACCGCGTGCGGCGGTGGGCTCCAGCAAATGCAGCGCGCCATTCATAAACGCCATGTCGCGGTTGGGCGGAATGATGTAGACATGGTTGACCTGCACCACCATGCCGTCTTCCACTTCCACCACTTGCATGCGGGTGGTGCGCTGTATCAGCTCGGTCAGCATGCTGCTGTGGTCGGGCGCCAGGTGCTGCACCAAGACGAAAGCCATGCCAGGGTCGCCCACGGCGGGCATGCCGGAGAAGAAGGCGACAAACGACGCCAAGCCGCCAGCGGATGCACCCATGCCCACGATCGGAAAAGCGGTGGGTGTGGGTGCTGTGGATGTGGGCTCGGTAGTCAAACAATTTGCTCCTGAATTGATAGCATGGTAATCAATATTTACGGGGGCTAGAGGCCTATTTCTCTGTAATAGCTTGGTCGACGGTGGTATGCGCCTGCGCCATGCCCTGGTCCAACGCCAACATGAACTCAGCAATCTTAATGGGCTTGGTCAGGTAGCGGAAGAAGCCGGCATCCAGCCCTTTCTCTACATCGCGGGGCATGGCGTTGGCGCTCAGCGCCAGCACCGGTATGCGCGCGGTCAAGGGGTCATCTTGCAGCAGGCCCAGCGCCTGCAGGCCACTGATGCCCGGCAGGTTAATGTCCATCAGGATCACATCGGGCAGGTGGGTGCGCGCCATGGCAATGCCGCGCACGCCGTCCTCCGCGCGCAGCAGGCGTATGTCGGTTCTGCGTGCCACCAGTTGTGCCACCAGTTCCATATTGGCCTGGTTGTCCTCCACATACAGCAGTGTCCGCACAGCAGCTCCCGCTATCACGGGGACCGGGAGCAAGGCCAATTCTTCTTCGGCATCCAGTATCAGGGAGTGTGGGTCTGCCAGGTTCAGCTCAATCCAGAAATCGCTACCCACCCCTACCGTGCTGTGCGCACCAATGTTACCGCCCATCAACTCCATCAGGCGCTTGCTGACCACCAAACCAATACCGGTGCCTTCTTCAAGACTGCCCTCTTGGCCCAGTCGGTTGAAGGGTTGGAACAACTGATCCAGCTTGTTGGCGGACAGGCCGTCGCCGGTGTCGCGCACACTGATATGCATGCGCGTTTTTCCGGCGGGCCGGAAGGTGATGTCTACCGAGCCGTATTGGCGGTTGTATTTGATGGCATTGGTCAGCAAATTGACAAACACCTGCTTGACGCGGGTGCGGTCAGCCTGCACAAAGCAGGGCGCCTTGAAGTTGGGAAAGCGCATCTGGATGCCGCGCCTGCGGGCTTGCGGCTCCATCATGGTCTGGCAATCGCGCAGCACCTCTTGCAGCGACACCGGCTCCATGGACATTGACAACTTACCCGATTCGATCAACGCCAAGTCCAGAATCTCGTTGATCAGCTCCAGCAGGTACCAGCCGGCTTTCAGAATCTGTTCGATGCTGCCCTTTTGGGTGGCGGTAGGCGGTGGCACACCGGAGTCCATCAACTGGGCGAAGCCCAAAATGGCGTTGAGTGGGGAGCGCAGTTCGTGGCTCATGCTGGACAAGAACTCGGACTTGGCCAGGTTGGCTTTGTCGGCCGTGGCGCGGGCGGCTTCTAGTTCCACGTTTTTGACTTGCAAGGATTTGTCGAGCTGGTAGCGTTCTGCCTCTGCCAGCTTGCGCGCGGTGTTGTCGGTGCCAATTAGCAAATAGCCGATGATGGTGTTTTCAGCACTGTGCAGGGCCGAGACCGACACCACGGCCGGCAGGCGGGTACCGTCCTTGCGGATATAGCTCAACTCGAAAATGTCTTCGATGCCGCGTGCAGCATTAAAGGCCAGGGCTTCAAAGCCGGTGGCGATCTCTTCGCCCGACTCTGCGGCCAGTGACTTGGCCCGTGCCTCAATATCTTTGGGATCTGAGATATCGGCGGGGGTTATGTGGTTCACCATTTCAGCGGCGGTGTAGCCCAGCATGCGCTCCGCGCCCACATTAAAAATCTGGATGACGCCGTTGGCATCGGTGGCAACACACGAGAAATTGGCACTGCTGAAAATGGCAGTTTGCAAGGCACCGGCCTCGCGCAACGCCTCTTCTGCATGCTTGCGGGCACTGATGTCGCGCAGGATTCCGGTGAAGTAGAGCTGCCCACCCAGTTTCATTTCGCTGACTGCAATCTCCAGCGGGAAAAAGCTGCCGTCTTTGCGAAAACCCATGACCTCGCGGCCCTGACCCAGCGCGCGTGCCTCTGGGCTTGCGTCGTAGTGTTCGAGCGAAACATTGTGCTGCTCTTGGTCCAGCTCGGGTATCAGGAAACCAAAAGCCTTGCCTTGGAGCTCTTCGGCACTGTAGCCAAACATCTTCTCGACTGCAGGGTTGGCCGACTCGATGATCCCGCCCAATGCGTGCAGTGTCACGATGCCGTCGCCGACGGTATTCAAAATGGTTTGCACCCGGGCTGCACTGTCGCGCAGGGTTTGCTGGGCGATGTATTCGGCGGTCACATTGCGGAACACCAGCACGGCACCCACCACCTCGCCGTGCAGGTCGCGTACCGGGGCACAGCTGTCGGCAATGTCGAACTCTCGGCCATCACGCGCAATGAGCACCGTGTGGTTGGCCAGACCCTGCACAACGCCCAGCGCCAATACCCGGGCCACCGGAATCGTAGCAACGTGGCGGTCCGCCTTGTTGACGATGTGGAAGATCTCCGATATCGGTCTCCCCTGGGCTTGCGCCTGGGTCCAGCCTGTCATGTCCTGGGCCACCGGGTTGAGGAGGGTCACAAGGGCCTGCGCGTCGGTGGCAATGACAGCGTCGCCAATGGCGTTGAGGGTGACCGTGAGCTTCTGTGTGCTGTCTTGTAATGCATCGTTGCTCGTTTGCAGCAAGGCGTTGGTGCCCAATTGTTCGTCCAGCAAGTGCTGGGTTTTCTCATGCACCAGGTTCTTCATGCGTTGCTGGGCCGCACGGTAGCTGGAGTAGGCAAAGTACAGGGCCAACAGCAAGGCCAGCACACCGATGCCAATAATGTTGGAAAACATCCGGTGCAGGCTCGCGTCGAATTGGGTGTTTTGGCTTGCCTGGATGTCCGCCTTGATCCGGACAATGCTGCGCATCTCCAGGCGAATGGCGTCCATCAATAGCTTGCCCTCGTCGCTGTTGACCAGCGCCAGCGCACCAGCGGTGTCGCCGTTGCGCCGAGCGGTGAGGGTGTTTTCCATTTCCACCAGCTTGGCATCCAGCAGCGGCGCAATGGTGTTTACATGGGTTTGGGTAGATTCGCTGGTGGCCAGCTGGCGCAGTACGCCCAGGCGAGATTTGATGTTGTCTTGTGTACCCTGGATAAGGTTGAGGTAAGCCTCGTCCCCGGTCAGTGCATAAGCCCGATGGTTGGTCTCGGCAGCGGTCAGGGCCGACAAGAAATCGTCTGCCGCGGTGATAACGGTGCTTGAATCCCGGCGTTGGTTGGCGGCCTCTTCAATATGGGCGTAGGACCAGAACGTGAACACCATGCCCAGCGCCATGAGCACAAACAAGGCTGCTAGCCAAACAATTGTTTTGTGGGTGGTTTTCAAGGGAAGCACTTTCTTGTTCGATTTTGTTCGGAGCCTTGCACGCGCATCCCTTGTCTCTAAAGCACTTCATTTGCCAACGCGAACGGAGTGGCAGTGGTGTTAGCGTAGCCTGATCAGGGTTATTGCTCGGTGTGCTGGCGCACCTAGCGGGGTGGATTTAGGCCAAATTAGCCTCTAGCCCCCTAGAGATATGCATTGTATGCTATTTAATTCATAGCAGTTTGTCGGCATTTGCAGTTGGGTGCGTTTGCGTACAGACGGATGCGGGGTACACAACAACAATGGGGCTTCTTCCGTTGGTGTACAGCGTTCACCGTGCGGTTTGTCGTTGTACTTCTCTCTAGGAGTTTTCACCATGAACGTAAATAATAAATTTTCTGCAGTGCTTCCGGCTGTTTTGCTGGTTTCGGTTCTGGGCCTTAGCGCCTGCGCAGGCATGACGACGCAAGAGCGTGGTACCGCCACGGGTGCGGTAGTCGGCGGTGTGGCTGGGGCAGTGCTGGGTGGTGGTGTCTTGGGCACCGCAGCGGGTGCCGGTGTCGGTGGCGTGATTGGCCACGAAGTGACCAAGCCAAAGTAATCAAACTCGTGCGCTAAAAGGTGCGGCGCGCATACCGCTCAAAGGCGGCAACCGGTAGGGGCATGCAAAAGTAGTAGCCCTGGTAGGTGTGGCAGCCGGCGGTGTTCAGAAACTCGCGCTGCGCATCAATCTCCACGCCCTCGGCGATCACATTCAAGCCCAGGCTCTGGGTCAGCGTGATGATGGTTTTGGCAATGGATGCATCGTGGTGGTCGCTCAAAATATCGCGCACAAAGGTTCGGTCTATCTTCAGTTCGTCCAGTGGCATGCGCTTGATGTAGGACAGTGATGAATAGCCGGTCCCAAAGTCGTCCAGCGAAAAGCTCACACCTTTGGCCTTCAGGAGAAACATCTTCTCTATGACCAATGGGGCGTTGTCGATCAGCAGGCTCTCGGTCAGCTCCAGTTTCAGGCGCTGCGCGTTGGCACCGGTTCGGGCTATCGTAGCCATCAGGTGTTCCACAAAATCAGGCCGCCGAAACTGATGGGCGCTCACGTTGACGGCCAGGTTCAGGTGCCGGGTCTTGGGCTGTTCTGCCCAGAGCGCCAGTTGCTCGCACGCGGATTGCAGTACCCACCGACCCAAGGGCAGTATCAGCCCCGTTTCTTCTGCCAGCGGAATGAATTCGTCCGGAGACATGAGTCCACGCACCGGATGCTGCCAGCGCACCAGCACCTCGGCACCCATGGCACGGCCATCACCCACAACCTGGGGCTGGAAGTGCAGCACAAATTGCTTTTCTGCAAGGGCATGGCGCAGCTCTTGCTCCAGCGCCGCGCGCGCCAAAATCGCCGTTTGCATGGCGGGGTCGAAAAACTGCAACCCGTTGCGCCCAATCTCCTTGGTTTTGTACATGGCCAAGTCTGCCTGTTTTAACAGGTCGTCGATGGACACTGCGGTTCCGCAGAACAAGGTGGCACCGATGCTGGCCGTGCTGCTGTAGGACACAGTGCCCAACTGGTAGGGCTGGTTGAGCACGGCCAAAATTTTCTCACCCACGTCCTGCGCTTGGTTGGCGGCTTCGGCGGCGTGGGCGTGCAGGTTGACCAGCACCA
This sequence comes from Rhodoferax sp., assembly GCA_046598245.1. Classification (GTDB taxonomy): domain Bacteria; phylum Pseudomonadota; class Gammaproteobacteria; order Burkholderiales; family Burkholderiaceae_C; genus Allorhodoferax. The sequence continues at coordinate 4,965 of JBKJJC010000270.1, read as the reverse complement.
CCACAAACTCATCACCACCCAGGCGGGCTACGGTGTCGCCCTCGCGAACACAGTCGGTCAGTCGCTGTGCCACCTGTTGCAGCAACAGATCGCCTTTGTCATGGCCCAGCGTGTCGTTGAGCGTCTTGAAATAGTCCAGGTCCAAAAACATGACGGTGCCGTAACTACCGCTGCGGGCGCCAACAATCATGGCTTGTTTCAGGCGGTCCAGCAACAGCGTGCGGTTGGGCAGTCGGGTTAGCGGATCGAAGAAGGCCAGTTCGTTGATTCTTTCATCGGCCCGCTTGCGTGCGCTGATGTCCCGGATATTGCACTGGATGACGGTGGTGCCAGCGCAGTCGTAGGTATTGCTGACAAATTCCACCGCTACCGTATCTCCAGACTTTTTGCGCAACGGCAGGTCGTCGTAGCTGACAAAACCTTTGGTTTGTAGCTCGGAAAACTTAATACGGCTCTCAGTCACATCGGCGAAGGCCCCTACCTCCCAAATCCGTTTGCCCAGCAACTCCGCATGGGAGTAGCCCAGTAGGTCAATCAGGAACGGGTTGGCATCCTCAATCTCGGCGGTTGCAGCATTGAGCAACAAAATGCCGTCTCGTGCTGCCTCAAAAAGCCTGCGGTAGCGCATTTCAGAGACCTTGAGCGCCATGGTTGCGCCACTGTTGCGCCGTACACCCCCAGCGCGGGGAGTGTGTTGGGCTTGGGTGGGGTCTTGCAGTGGCATGCCGCCAACGATACGGCGTGTGCGCTGTGGGGTCCGTACGATGGCGAACCCTTGCTGGGCGAAGCTTGAGGGTTAGCTTTTGGCGCTGTGTGTGCTGGCGAACGGACGCTTGGTTTGCGTCGGCTTAGTCTCGGGGCTTTGATAACAACAGGAGATTCTCATGAAGCCCGTTTTAAAACTGACACTAGCCGCGATTGCCGCACTGATGGCTGGTCAGGCCCTCGCCCAGGTTACCTTTTTTGAAAACGAGAATTTTCAGGGTCGATCGTTCACAGCCCAGCAGCAGGTGCGCAACTTGGAACGCACGGGCTTCAATGAGAGTGCATCCTCGGTCATTGTGGGGGGCAACCGCAATGCGCGTTGGCAGGTTTGTGAAGACGTTCGTTTCGGTGGGCATTGCATGATTTTGCAGCCCGGACAGTATCCGTCACTGAGTGCCATGGGTCTCAATGACTCCGTGTTGTCGGTGAAGCCGGTTGGCCCCAATGTGCGTGATCGTGAACCCGAGCGTATGGCACCCGCGCCCATTGCATCACAGGTGATCTTCTATGAAGACGAAGGATTCCAGGGGCGTACGTACACAGCGGACAAGCAGGTAGATGACTTCCGCAGTTCGGGGTTTAATGACCGATCTTCCTCCGCTGTGGTGTTAGGCCAGCGCTGGGAGGTATGTGAAAACAGCCGTTTCAATGGGCGATGCATGGTGCTGAACCCCGGTCGTTATCCATCGTTGGCTGCCATGGGTATCAATGACCGCATTTCGTCCGTTCGTGCACTGCCATGGAACGCGCGGGTTGAAGAGCGCCGTGTTGCACCAGAGCCACTTGCCGTGTATGACAACCGCCGGCGCGACCAAGAGCAGATTTTCCAAGCCGAGGTGACATCCGTGCGTGCCGTAGTTGGTACACCCGAGAAGCGTTGCTGGATGGAACGTGAAGAAGTTGCTGCTGCCCGTGGCGAAGCCAATGTCGGTGGTGCCGTTCTGGGCGCGTTGATAGGCGGTGTGCTGGGTCACCAGGTTGGTGGCGGTGTTGGCAAAGACATTGCGACAGCGGGCGGTGCTGTAGCCGGTGCGGCTATCGGTTCCAATGTGGGACGCAACAAAAACAGCACGCCGGCAACCACCCGTGACGTGGAGAAATGTTCCACACAACCCAGTTCAACTGCGCCAAACTATTGGGATGTGACCTACAACTTCCGGGGTGTGGACCACCGCATCCAGATGACAGCGGCACCGGGCGCTACGATTCCGGTCAATGCCCGCGGTGAGCCCCGCAGCTAATGCGGATGTGACGCGATAACGAAAAAACGCCCGGAGATCCGGGCGTTTTTTCGTTTGGCCACCGCCGGGACTTAAGTAGCCCTGGCGGCAAAGGCCTACATTAGATTTGGGACTTGAAGTAGTGGAAAGAGTGGATGAAGGCATCGCGCACTTTTTCCATTTCTGCCACCATGGAATCCCAGCTTTCTTCGCTGGCGGTTTTCATTTCACCCAGTTTGGTCACTGCCAGGTTGGATTGCTCTTGCAGCTTGGCCATTTCAGCTTTGTACATGTCGCGGGCGTCTTCCTTAGCTTCTTGGGCCTTGGCTTGCAACGCATTCATGTTGGTGTTGAGCTCATCGAGCTGCGATTTCATTTTTTCGATGTAGACGGACTGTTTGGTCATGGCGGTACTTCCGGGGTTGTGTGGGTGGGCGGTACAAGCATTGCTACCTGCCACCCCAGCTTAGGCGGACGACGAGAATCCGTCCGTGCGCTTACACACGGTCGGATGGGTTGGCCGGGGGGCAATGCGTTAGCGGACGGGCGTGGGTGTGTCCCGTATGGGTGCATTGGGGGCGGTACTGCTGATCAAGTCCTGGATCATGAACCGCCCGTAGTGCTGCGCAGAAGCGACCTTCAGCCTGAGTGCCACCTCCATCACCCGATCGAGCTGGGCATCTTCGGGGGCGTGCACGACAAGAAAACTACAACCGCTTTCCGCCAGGGCCAGGTGGGTGTCCACCAACTCGAGTTCGTAGCCGAACGCAGCCAGTGGGCTGGCTGCCTGGCGTTCTGAGCGGGCCAGTGTTGCCATTTCGGCAGGGGAGTAGCGGACCAGGTCGGCCTCTGTGAAGCCTTGCTCGGTGAGTGCACCGGCCGCCGCCTCTAGTTCTGCGGATGACCGCAGTGCCATGACGGTATGGCCTGTAGGTTTGAAGACTCCGAAGGTCTCGGGCGGGTTGGATTTGTCCATGGCGTGCTCCAGTCTGTTGTTTGCGGATGTGGAAGCCGAAGATAGGTGCGCACGGTCCACCCGTCGGTGCGCAAGCGAACCCATGCTGTAGCCAGGGCTGTAACGGGCCGTTGTGCTGAAAAAAGCGGCAACTCGGTATGCCAGCGCACAGAGGGCCCCGTGCATTTTTTTTAAACTACTTCTGTCAGCCAATCTTAGGCTTACTTGTCTCCCGTTAATCCATTCTCTAAAGGAAATTCATCATGAACAAAGACCAAATCACAGGCACTGCCAAAGACATCGCCGGTAAAGTGCAAGAAGGCGCTGGCAAGCTGGTCGGAAGCACCGAGCAACAACTCAAGGGCTTGAAAAATCAGATCGAGGGCAAGGCTGAAAAGCGTGCAGGCGACGTGAAAGAACTGGTGCAGGACGCCAAGGACATCGTCAAAAACGCTGTCAAGTAAATTTGAATAGCCGCTGAAACTCAACTGCGCATTGCGCAACAGGTGAGTTTCTGCGGCATGCGCCTACTGCACGCCTTTGATAGCCGCCAGGCGGGCCTCCAGGTCTTGGCGCAGTTCTTTGCGCAATAACGCCTGTTCGAAGCGGCGTTTCTCCCGCTCATTGCGGGGTTGCAGCTCAGGCACCGCAATCGGGCGGCGGTCGTCATCCACGGCGACCATGGTAAAGAAGCAACTGTTGACATGGCGTTTTTGCTGTGTGCGGATGTTTTCAGCAATCACCTTGATGCCGATTTCCATAGACGACTTTCCGGTGTAGTTGACGCAGGCCAGGAAGGTCACCAGTTCACCCACATGCACAGGTTGGCGAAACATGACCTGGTCCACACTGACGGTCACCACATATCGGGCGGCATAACGGCTGGCACAGGCGTAGGCCACTTGGTCGAGGAACTTCAACAGCGTTCCGCCATGCACATTGCCGGCAAAATTGGCCATATCGGGCGTCATCAAGACGGTCATGCTCAGTTCGTGGGTGGGAGTTTCCATGGTGTTGGCGTGGGAATGGGGGTGTGAGAGTATGCGTCGGATGTGCAATAGCGTACAGACACAAATCCTACAAGCCTTCACAATTGTGGTGCGAAACTTTCGCTGCAACACGGACACACCAACCACTATGCCCCGTATTCATATGTTGACGCCGCACCTGCTGGTCGCCCTCTTGTTAATGTGGTGTAACTCTGCCTCCGCGGTGGTTGCGGCGGGGCACAATGCGGCCGGGCTGCTGGCCATGCAGGCGGAGTTCCAGACCCAGCTACAAAGCAAGACTTTTGGCGAGCCCTTGCATCTGGCATCACAAGACAGTGGTAAGCGCCTGCATGCCGATGTTTACGCCGAGCTGAGCGCACCCTTTGCAGAAGTCAACAGCTTGTTGACCAAGTCAGAGTCTCTGTGCAATGTACTGTTTCTGCATCTCAATGTGCGCTCCTGTGAAGCCAAGCGTAGTGCCCAACACGATGTATTGATGGTGGCAGCTGGTCCCAAGCAAGGTGGGTCAGTGGGTGCCAACTACAGCATGGCCTACACGATGCATGTGGATTCCAGCAGCGCAGACTACCTGCGGGTGACATTGGAGGCGCCCAGCGGGCCGTTGTCCACGTCGGATTACCGCATCGTCTTTGAAGCCACACCGCTGGAAGGCTCGCGCACCTTTCTGCATTTTTCTTATGGCTACAGTTACGGCCGCATGGCCAAGATGGCCCTCAACCTGTACTTGGCCACGGCTGGGCGCAACAAGATAGGGTTCAGCGTTATCGGCAAAACCAACGATGGCAAACCCCAGTATGTGCAGGGTGAACGGGGCTCTGTCGAACGCAACGTGATGCGCAACTACCTGGCGCTGCAGGCCTATACCGGCGTCAAGGCCGGCACGCCGGCCGCGCAAATGGACGCGCGGTTGCGTGCCTGGTTTGCACTCACGGAACGGCATTCCGCCCAGTTGCACGAATTGACGTTGGACGAGTACCTCACGCAAAAACGGGAGGACTTGGCTAAGACGGTCGTC
>JBKJJC010000280.1:0-7083 GCA_046598245.1 Rhodoferax sp. | reverse complement strand
CCTGCTCGGTGCCGAGTTGAAAAACTGCTCCCAGCGCACGCAGCATCTTTTGCAGGATGCCCTCCAGATGGCTGCTGCTGGGCAGTTCCGCCAGTATCACGGTGAACTCGTCGCCTCCCATACGGGCCACCGTGTCCGAAGCCCGCACGCAAGCCTGTATGCGCAGGCCAGCCTCGACCAGAAGCATGTCGCCACAGTCATGGCCCAGTGTGTCGTTGACCTCTTTGAAGTGGTCCAGGTCTATGAACAAGATCGCCAGCTCCTGCTGGTCGCGCTTGCTGCGCTTGATTTCCTGCTCCAACCGGTCGCGCAGCATGCGTCGGTTGGGCAGACCGGTCAGCGTGTCGTAGAAGGCCTGCTGGCGTATCAAGGCCTCGGCCGCCTTGCGGCTGGAAATGTCGGTGAAGGTGCCAATCATGCGCAGGGGTTTGCCAGCGGCGTCGCGGCTGATGACCAAGCCGCGGCTCAGTACCCATTTCCAACTGCCGTCTTTGCACAGAATACGGCGCTCGCTCTGGTAGCTGGGGGTGCGGCCCTCGAAGTGGTCCATGCGCGCCTGCAACAGTTGCTCCAGATCGTCGGGGTGGGTGCGGTCGTCGAACTCTTTGGGCTGGCTGTTCAAGTCGCCGCCGTCGTAGCCGCACATCTGCAACAGGCGTTTGGAGAAAAATTCAGTGCCCGCCGCGATGTGCCAGTCCCACACGCCGTCGCCGATGCTCTCCAGCGCCAGCTTCCAACGTTCCTCGCTATCGCGTGCGTTGGCTTCGGCCAGGCGCAGCTCGGTGATGTCCTGCAGCACCGAGGTGCGTTTGACAATCCGACCGTTCTCCCACCTGGCGGTCCCTTTGAAACGTACCCAGATGTGGCGCCCCTTCCAGGTGACCATCTCGAGCTCCAGATCATGGGTGGTGTCGGTCGGCGCGTCGCTGGGTGGCGGCACCGGTTGTATCAACAATCGGGCTGCGGGCGTGAAAAATCGCTGGGTAGAGGCCAGATCGCCGGGCGTGAATTCCTCCGGCGTCACTTCCAAGATGCGGTAAATTCCTTCGGTCCAGTACACCGCGCCACTGACAAAATCGCGCTCCCAGCCCCCTACACCGGCTATGGTTTGTGTGGCGTCCAACAACTGGTTCAAGCGCTTGCGGTCGGCCTCGGCCTGGACATAGGCGCTGACATCGGCAAAAGTGCGCACCTTGCCGCCATCGGGCAAAAACTGGGTGCGCACCTCCAACATGCGCCCGGACGGTGTCTGGCGCAGGTAATGCGTAGGCAACGTGTCGGTGGAGCCGACGGTCGCTGCAAGCAAACCGCGGCGCGCCTCGCCCTCCACCAGTTGCGCATCGGGACCGAAATCGCCGCGCTGTGTTTGGAAACGCACCACCTCTTGCTCGGTTGGCAACTTTGACAACAGCGCAAATGGCAGATCCAGCAGCTCACACACCCGAGGGTTGAACTTGCGCACCCGTCGCTCGGCGTCGAACAACAAAATGCCCTGGCTGATACTGGTCAGGGTGGTTTGCAAAAGCTGGGTGTTTTCCAACAGCTCGGCATTGAGTGCGCGCAACTCTTCCTCGGCCCGTTTGCGTTCGGAGATGTCGGTGTGCGTGCCAATCATGCGCAGCGGCGAGCCAATCAGGTCCCGCTCCACCACCATGCCCCGGGCCAGTATCCACTTCCAGCTGCCGTCCCTGCAGCGCATGCGAAAGTCCACCGCGTATTCGGGTGAAAGGCCTTCCAAGTAGGCATTGGCTGCCGCCTGCACCATGGCGATATCGTCGGGGTGAACCAGCGCCTCAAAGTCCCGGTAGCCACGGGTGAATTCACCGGCTGTGTAGCCAAGCATTTCCTCCCATTGGCGGGAATGGGTTTGCGCGCCGCTGGCCAAGTTCCAGTCCCAGACTCCCACGCCTGAACCTTCCAGGGCCATTTTCCAGGGCCCTTCCCCGGGGGAGGCTGAATTCGAAAGTTCGTTCACAGATACCAGTATCCCATGGGCTTTGGGGGAAGGGAAGATGGTTTTGCCAGTGAAAACGCGCAGTGGCAAGTGTGGGAGGCCTATCGAATATGGGTGTAGCCTGCGCCCCGGTGTGCGACCCGCCAGGCGTTTCACACTCTCAGGCTGGATGCATGGATGTTCTGCAGGTGCAAACCACTGTCTTCAGGCCGGGGCCGTGTTGCCCTGAAGGCTTGCCGCTGACGGCTTCAAAGTCTTCTGTAGAACCCGGGCACACCAGCTCAGCGCTTCGCAGGGTGAGTTGATGGCAGCCAGCAGGCAATTGCTGGCATACAGTGGGTCGACCCGCAAGCGCATGGGGTCAACCCAGCAGCCTTGACCGGCCATCAGCCACTTGAAATCCACTTCCAACAACAACTCGGCGGACTGAGTGACTGCGCCGTCGGTCAACGCTTCGGCCTTAGATGACCAATCCCTTGTGTGCGTGTGCATGTTGAGCTCCTGTGAAACCGGCACTATCGTGATGCCAGCTTCTGAGGGCAACTATAGGATTGCGGACACCCGCCATAGGCCGGAGAAAAGGGGCAAAGTGCCAGCCTTTTTGGGTCTAAGCGGCCAACGCAGCCTCAATGTCGTCGGACATGCTCTGCGGCGTATCGGTGGGTGCATAACGTTTGAGCACCTGGCCGTCCTTGCCGACCAGAAACTTGGTGAAGTTCCACTTGATGGCCTTGGTGCCCAACAGGCCCGGTGCCTCGCTGGACAGCCATTGGTACAGCGGGTGGGCATCGCCACCGTTGACGTCGATCTTGGCCATCATGGGAAAGCTGACGCCGTAGTTGAGTTGGCAAAACTCAGAAATCTCGTCATTACTGCCCTTGTCCTGGGCGCCAAACTGGTTGCAAGGAAAGCCCAGCACCACCAAGCCCTTTTTGGCATATGTCTTGTGCAGCTCTTCCAGACCGGCAAACTGCGGGGTGAAACCGCAGGCGCTGGCGGTGTTGACGATCAGCATCGGTTTGCCCTCGTAGTTTTTCAGAGGTACTGACTTACCGTTGATGGCAAGGGCGTCGAAGTCGTAAACAGTGGTCATAGTTTTCAGCGCATGGAAGTTGCAGAAGGCTCACCTTAGCACTACCGCAAAAACACTTGCACTGGTGGGCTATCGGTGTGAAGATTCTTGCTGTGTGGAGACCGGCAAACGCGTGACGACTACCGCGCCGAAACGTACAACAACAACGAGGGGCAATGGGTGACCGCAGAATCCAGATTCAGGACCGCGCTCTGCGGCGCCCAGCGCCTGAAGCAGGAATACGACCAGGTGCAGGGCGTAGCAACCACCGAAACGCTCAAACGTTGCCGCATATTGGTGCTGTTGGCAGTGCCCTTGCATGCGGCCCTCGCCTGGTGGTTTTTCCACCACCACGCACCACCAAACCAAGCCCATTTGCAAGCCTGGGCCGAAGCCCTCACCTGGTTGCAGGCTGGCCTGTCCGCGGCCCTGCTGGTATGTGGTCTATTGGCCCACGGCCTGCTGCGAAGCCAGCGCGGGGCAGGCTCTTTGGCCCTGTTGGTGCAGATCGCCCTGTGTGCCGCCTACCTGTCTTTCGGCGCGGCAGCGTCCATTTTGGATGTGGGCGTGGGCAATGGTATCGCTACCTTCTTGGTCATTTGCATGGGCGTGGCCATGCTGTCCTTGATGCGCCCGGTGGTGTCGGTCGTGCTGTTTGGCGTGGCATTCGCGGTCTTTTGGGGCATTCTGCGTGGCACCAGCCTGGACGACACTCTACGGGCCAGTGTGCAAATACAAGCAATTGGTGCCGTGCTGATGGCACAAATGATTTCCGTCATGATGTGGCACCAGTACGCGCGTACGGTGCTGCTGCGCCGCAAACTGGTACTGAGCAACGCGCTCCTGCTGCGCAAGCAGCAGGAGCTCGAAACTTTGGCAGAGCGCGACACCCTGACTGGGCTATACAACCGCCGCAAGTTCATGGAGCTGGCCGAGCAGGAGTTGGGCCGTGCACTGCGCGTGCCCTGTGACACCTGCGTCGTGATGGTGGACCTGGATTTCTTCAAACAGATCAACGACCAGCATGGCCACCCCGTCGGTGACCAGGTATTGCAGCAGGTTGCGGCACGGCTGACGGCCGGCGTACGCGGAACCGACATCGTAGCCCGCATGGGAGGCGAAGAATTTATTGTGCTGATGCCCAACACCCCCAGCACCGGCGCGCTGGCCTTAGCCGAAAAATTGCGGGTGGCCTTGCGCGAGCGCCCGCTGCAGTTGGTGGACCGCACGGTGCCGATTACCGCCAGTTTTGGCGTCACCGGATTGGGTCCGTGGCAGCGGGCTGCGTTGGACGCCCTGTACGCCGCCGCCGATCAGGCTTTGTATGTGGCCAAAAAGCAGGGTCGGGACCGCGTGGAGTGGGTGGACCCGCTGATCACCGAGAGCGTAGTGGGTTTCTCGCGCCAGCGGCCCGAGGAGGAACCGCGCACTGCTTAACCTAGCCGTGCAGGTTGTCGTGTCGGGCTATTTCTAGAAGGTTGGCAATATCGGCGGCGTGCTCGCGGCAGTTGCGTTCATGCCAGCGTTTGATCAGCCACATGAAGCCCGCCACGACCAGCCCAAACACGGTGATGGCGCCGAATGCCGACAGGCCCATGCCGGTGGACAAACTGTAAAACGCGCCCAGCCCCAGGATGCAGGCCTGCTCGTTGAAGTTTTGCACGGCAATGGAGCGACCCGCGCCCATCAGGTTGTGACCCCGGTGTTGCAGCAGCGCGTTCATGGGCACTACCAGAAAACCCCCCAGCCCGCCCAGCAAAATCAGGAAGGGTGCGGCCACCCAGACATTGGTAATGAAGTTCAGCAATATCACCAGCACGCCCATGGCGATGCCCAGCGGCAACACCAGCGTAGCCTGGTCCAGGCGCATGCGCATGGACGCTGCCACGGCGCCAACCGCCGTGCCAATTGCCACCACGCCAACCAGGGCGGAAGCCTGCGTCACGCTATAGCCCAGCGCCGCAGAAGCCCAAGCCAGCACGATATAGCGCAGGTTGCCACTGACGCCCCAAAACAAGGTGGTGGTACCCAGTGAAATCTGACCCAATCGGTCGCGCCACAGGCGCAGGTTGCAGTTCCAGAAATCGGGCAACAGGCTGATCAGGCGCTTGGGCATGGGCCGCATTGGCACACCGGTTTGCGGGATACGGGTGTTGAACCAGGCCGCCACAATGTAGACCAGGATCAACACACTGATGGCCGACTCGGGTGCCGTGTCAATGCCGGTGTTCAGCATGGGTATGTCAAAGGACAGCAGGTAGGTGGACATCATCGGACCCACCAGTTGGCCGCCCAACAAAACACCCAGGATGATGGACGCAATGGTCAGCCCCTCAATCCAGCCATTGGCCTTTACCAGTTGGGAGGCTGGCAGCAATTCGGTCAATATGCCGTATTTGGCCGGTGAATACGCCGCAGCCCCCAGCCCCACGATGGCGTAGGCCATCAGTGGGTGGGTGCCAAACAGCATCATGACGCAACCCACAATCTTGATCGTGTTGCTGTAGAACATGACCTGCCCCTTGGGCCGCGCATCGGCAAAAGCACCCACAAACGGGGCCAGCACCACATAAAACAACGCAAACATGGGGACCAGTGCAGCCTGTTGCCACTCTTGGGCACCGCCGCTGCGAAGCAATTGCACGGCTGCTACAAACAGGGCGTTGTCTGCCAGCGAGCTAAAAAACTGCGCCGACATAATGGTGTAAAAACCGCGTTTCATTCGAGAGATATGCGCGCACCAACGGGGCTGGTGCGTGGGATTATTGTGAGGGTCTCCAAGCGTGCCTTGGTTATAGCATGCCCGGCAATGTCAGAATCCAGGCACTCCAACGTTACACCGCAGTTCCCAAGGTTTTGCCATGCCCCGTCCTATCCTTGCCAGCATCCACACCCAGGCCTTGCGCCACAACATGGAGCGCATGCGCCGCGCGGCACCCGATGCACGGGTCTGGGCCGTCGTCAAGGCCAACGCCTACGGACATGGCATTGAACGTGTGTTCGAAGGCTTGCGTGGTGCCGACGGTTTTGCACTGTTGGACTTCCACGAGGCCCAGCGCGTACGCGACCTGGGCTGGCGCGGACCGATTTTGTTGTTAGAGGGTGCCTTCGAGCTGCGCGACCTGGAGCTGTGCTCCCGCCTGGACCTGTGGCACACCGTGCACTGCGAGGCGCAGATCGACATGCTGGCCGCCCACAAGACCAATGTGCCGCAGCGGGTCTTCCTGAAAATGAACACGGGCATGAACCGCCTGGGTTTTGTCCCCGAGCGTTACCGCTGCGCTTGGGCGCGCCTGAATGCGCTGCCGCAGGTGGACGAAATTTCGCTGATGACCCATTTCAGCGACGCCGACGGCCCTAAGGGTGTGGCCGAGCAAATGGCCCTCTTTGCCCGCACCACACAGGACCTGCCAGGTGAGCGCAGCCTGAGCAACAGCGCCGCCACGCTGCGCCACATGGTAGACCCAGCGCAGGCCGAGGCCAACCCCGATCAGTTTGCGCTGTCCGACTGGGTGCGCCCCGGTATTGCCATGTACGGCAGCGCGCCAGATTTTCCCGAGCACAGTGCTGCGCATTGGGGTATACGGCCAACCATGACACTTGAAGCAAAAATAATAGCAATACAATCAATAAACACGGGGGCTAGCATCGGTTATGGCTCAAACTTTGTGGCGCCAAACGACATCCGCATTGGTGTGGTGGCCTGCGGCTATGCCGACGGTTACCCGCGCATCTGCCTCACCGGCACGCCGGTGCTGGTGGACGGCGTGCGCACCCGCACGGTGGGCCGGGTCAGCATGGACATGATTACCGTGGATTTGACGCCGGTGCCACAGGCTGCAATGGGCAGTGTGGTCACTTTGTGGGGTCAGGCGGCCAACGGCGCTGTCCTGCCGATTGACGAGGTAGCGGTCTGTGCCCTGACCGTGGGTTATGAGTTGATGTGCGGCCTGGCGCCGCGGGTACCGGTGGAGGTGACAGCATGAAGTACGTTCCGATTCCCGTTGCGTTGCTAGAAATCGGCCAGCCGCTGCCGGTGGATGTGTGGACCGAAAAT
>JBKJJC010000365.1:0-9325 GCA_046598245.1 Rhodoferax sp. | reverse complement strand
ACTGATCGAATGGGCCGCCATCCCCACACTCACGCGGATCATTGTTTCGCACGGCGACATCATTGAGGACAACCCGCGCCAGGCGCTGCGGGAGTTGGCGGCGTCGCTGGATTAGGGTGGCTACAGTTAGGTCATATGAGAAATGTGGCTGTAGCCCCCGTGAATTCTGATTGAGTAGCTGTCACATGTATAGCAACCCAACGACCCTGACCCCAAGGTCTAGTCCAGAATCATGCGCTGCAGCCCAGGCGGTAACTGGGCGCCTGAGAACGCGACGGCGGTTAAGGCCGCTATCCCGCTGGGTGGGCTGGCGCGCAGTTTGTATGCGGCGCATGGTCTGGCGGGAGTGGGGGGATTTCTCTATTGTGTTGGGGATGGCGAGGCCAGGTAGTTGACGAAGCAACATTTCTCTTATTACGAAGGCGTACTGCGTCGTCTTCGCAGTACCTTGGCAATCGCCGAAGCAACTTCGCTTGCCCTATGTTGACTCAACTCCGCCATCGCGCCAACAAGCATCGACAATTTCCCTCCACGACTGCCCAAACGCTCTGAAAGAGCGCGCTGCTCAATTAGAGAAAGCGCGTTTAGATTGACTCCCCGAATGGTGCGAGTTCCTTTGAGTGTTTTACCTACAAATATCCAACCTTTCTCAATTTTGATATTGAGTGAATAGATGTCAATATGGGGATGTACCCACCTGTAGCTTGCTGCAGTGTTGGGTAGAGGCGTTCCAGGGAGCAGTTCCTGTACTAGGGTAGGGCAGCGTTTTTGGGGTACGGTACCGTGACGTTCCGCTCTCTTCTTTAAGGACGCGGTTAATGTCCTATTGCGGCCATTCTTTTGGCCGTTGCAAGTTCCACAGCAGAGGGCAAGGTTTTGAATCTCGAATGCGTATGCCCCATATTCGGCCTTCTCTACGAAGTGTTCGATGTGCGTAGCGTAGTCATCGAACAACACGCGACGACAGAAGCTGCATCTACCCATTTGCACCCTACGTAACGCAGTTTTGATCGAAATTTTGAAATCCGCAACAACTGTCAATTGTTCGTCCCATTTTCGACCAACGAATGTTGCAGCGGTGGTTCCCGGAGGATACGGCGGCGTCGGATAAATTCTTTCGAATCCAATGTTCATGGAGTGCGGTCCTCCTCCAGTAGTGCATCAATGATCTCAATGAGCGGGTCATCTGGCCGTAAGGCTTGCCGGATGTCAGCGAGCTCTTGGCTCATGGCCACAAACTTAGGGTGATCAAATTCCCCGCGCTCTACGTAGGAAACGGCGCGCTGAATGGTGTCTACTACCAAGCGATTTCGACTGGAGCTTAAGCCAAACTGAGAAAGAAGAAGTTCATCTGACGAGGCTCCGAATGAGACCGTCTCTACTACTGGTACATCGCCTGTCAAGTCGACTATTGTGCCGCCCTTTAAAGCCGTTCCAACTATCAAAGGTGAGTGTGTGCAAATGATCAAATGGCCAGAGGTCAACGTTTGAGAACAGATTTCATACACCGACTCCATGAAGTCCAACTGCCACTGTGGATGAAGGCTATTTTCCGGCTCATCTATTAGGACAACAGAGGATTCGGACAATCCAAAACCAAGTCCAAGGATGCTGGAGTACATGTGGTACTCACCAGAGCTCAGATCGAACAATGAAAACTCAGATGAATAGGATTGGGATTTGATTTTTGCGTCCGACAGGCTCAGCAAATCTAATACAAACCCAAGTCGTAGGGCGGCATTTGAGATGACATCGCAGCGAGCTCCACTGCCTCCTACTAGCAACCGTAGCTTTTTACTCTTCCCTGAAAGAAGTCGCTGAATCTCATTGAATTCGTCGTAGTGAAACTCTTCTAGTAACCACTTCGCCATTGTTGGCGAAATATTGTTAAGTAGGCTCTGTATAGGCCTTTGTGAATTCAATGGCTGAGTGCCTGCCCCATCGCCTTTAGCGATTGTCTGGACGCCGCCAAGGATGTCGGGTATTGGGTTTTTGGCGTTCCCGCGTCTAGGGAGAATTTCGTACTCCACGTGTGGTTTTATCCCTGCGAAACGATGTGCTTTCTCAAAGAATTCCCATTCAAAGCGGTGTGCCTTCTCATCGGCCAAGGCAAATGTAAGCAGAGTTTCAAGTGGCCGTTTTTTACTGAGCAAATTTGGACCAACGCGCTGTCCTAAGTATGAATAATTTGGCACGTCAAACTCGGAGCTTCTGCCGCCAGGCGACTCTTTTGATGGGAATCGGTCAGCAACAGATCCAGACGTGCAGATTACATGAATTGGATCGTTTGTTTTTCGTAGAAATTGAATGGAAGAAGTATTGCTAGGAATCGTCAACGCAGAAACAAGCTCCCGGAGCAGAGTGCTTTTGTTTGATCCATTCTGTCCGATAATTAATGAGAGTTCAAAGTTCCGATCAGATGGTTTGGAGGTAGACGAAATGAACCGTACCTCTCTCGCTATGCCGTTCCAGTCCTTGAAAGTCAAAGACTCTAATATGGCCATATATTGACTCCCCATATTTTTTCGTTATTTAGGCCCATGGATTTGACAATCCTCCAGTTTTTAGCAAAAAGCCAATCGCAGATAACTATTTCATTAGAAATGGCAGTGCGACGATAACTCGTCGCTGAAATAGTAGGGCAATGAATTTCTGGCGACTTGCGAGTCCTTCCCCTTTTTTTGCTTGAAAGCGTAAAGGTAAGTGTGCCTGCACGCTTGCCACAGCTCCCTCGGACTCAGTGGTAATTTTTAGACATCCTGCACATTGCGACGGTCCAAATTTGAGCATTCGACCAGTAGTTCTTTTGCTGAGATCTAATACAACGACATTTGCGAACACGTAGAAATCAACTCCCCCGAGCTACTACGCCGCATGCGCTGCGCCAAGGGCGCATGGACTAAGCCTCGCACGAAGACTGGACGGTGCAACGGCTCGCGAATCGGCGCCAGGTTTCCGAGGTGCACTCTGCACGAACATTTAACGAGGCTTTTGACTCATCTCTCGTGCGACTGCGACCAGCGCGATGAAGCCACATTGCAGTCTTCAGTATGTCAGTTCTTTAGCCAAGAAATCAAACACGCTACGAATACGCCGACTGGTACGCAGCTCGCTATGCGCCACTAGCCACATCTCCCCCGGCGCGCGGTTCAGGTGGGGCAGGGCGCGTGTCACGGTGCGTTCTGCATCACCCACGCTCTCCTGCATGACGCCTATGCCAAGCCCTTGCTTGACCAGCTCCCACTGCACGATGCGGTTGTCGGTCGTCAGCGGGAAATTGCGCGCCGTCAGATCAACAAAGCCGCAGCCTTTCAAAAAGTTGAGGTACTGGTGGTTGTCTTCAAAGCCGATGAAGCTGGCCTGGCCAAACTCTGTGGGTTTGCTGGGGTTGCCAATGCTCTTCAGGTAGGCGGGCGTGGCATACATCTGGCCGCTCACCATGCCGATCTTCTTGGCGATGAGGTCGGCTTGCGTGGGCGCAAACAGGCGCACGGCAATGTCGGCCTCGCGGCCCTTGAGGTCGCTGGCGCTGTTGGACACGACCAGGGTCACATCAATATCCGGCAACTCTTTGCGCAGCTTGCCGCGCGATATGCTGATGAGTGCGGCTTGGGTTTTGAACTTTGTGCTGGTGGAGGTGTGGTTGGCCGTGTCTACTCAGCGCGGCGGCGGCCCAAACACAAACTGCAGCGGTTTGCCAAACTCGGGTGCGTAGTGGCGCGGGGCTGCGTCCTCGGCGCTATCAACAATTTGCATAGCTTCTTTCGCAAACAGTATTGGCCCATCTGCGCACTTCTCCGTACAGTCCGTACATGACCCTTACTGATGAGATTTGTTCGTTTCCATGATGTCATTGCGATCCATGCATTTTGCGGTTGGCGTTGCGGGCGTCTTCATGTTCTTGCTGAGCGGCCAATACATGCATGCGGTTCTCCACCATTTGCAGGGGATGGATCCTGGGCCGCGCATGCTTTTCCGTTCAGCGCATATCTACTTGCTGTGGTCATCCCTCCTGAATTTGCTGCTGGGGTGCTACATGGTTCGTAGGCTTGAAAGGGGTCTAAAACAGGCCCAGGCTTTCGCCAGCATTGCGATACTGATGGGGCCAGTCTTGCTGTGCTTGGCATTCATTTATGAGCCACACTTAGAAAATTTTTCTCGTCCGTTCGCGCGGTCCGCTGTGTACGCAGCCTTTCTGGGCTCTATCGTCCATGGGCTGATTTCGCTGCGCGGGATCCATGCAAAGCGCAATAGCTGAACTCTTCGCGTGGCATCCTTTTGCAAACGCAATTGCTATTGTTTGTATAGCGAAGTGGGCATATTTCTCGGGGGCTAGAGCCACATTTCACCAATAGCCACTTGGTGGACGCCCTAAATATCCCGTTCGGGACATTTTCTTGCATTGCTGCCCGTTCTTGGAAATAATTTCCCGAACAGGAAATTCATATGCCCATCACCCCCACCAACTCCCCCGCGGCCTTGGGCACAGCCGTTGTGGCTGCCCGCCACAGGCTGGGTTTAACCCAACCCCAATTGGCTTTTGCAGCGGGCGTGGGGGTGCGTTTCATCGTGGAGCTGGAGGCCGGCAAGCCCACCGTGCGCCTGGAGACTCTGCTGAAAGTGTTGCACGCGCTGGGCGGCAGCCTAGCAGTGGAAGGCTGGGTCTGACAGCATGGCACGCCACTGGGAGCAATTCGCTGTGGATTCCGTCTTGTCGCCCGCCCAGGTCAAGAAGCGCATTCTGGACATTGCCAGGCGCCTGCCAGACGTGGCACTTGCCATGCTGGCCACGTTTGAAAAGCTGGGCAATCACCACCCGGTCATCGACCAGATAGTGACTTTGATCGACCAGCGCTGCGCACTGACCATTCGCCGCCTCACCCAGACGACCATCACGCACCCTTTATGGCGCCAGTCGATGCTCGTAGTAAGGCCGCTCTCTATCCGCAAGGATGTCATACAGCGAGTCCAAATCCTTAGGGTCCGGGTCCAGCCAGGCATCGACGTTTTCTCGCTTCAGCGGGATGATGCAGCGGTCATGCCCAGCGGCTAACACCTCGGCAGGCGGGGCATCGGTGATGAAGGCGAAGGAGTAGAGGTCGTCTTTACCCGGGGCCGACCAATGCGACCATAGGCATGCCACGTACAGGTTGTGCCCGGTATGGGGCTTGAACTCCAAGACGATCTTTTCGCCTTTTGCGCCCACCACGTATTCGTAAAAGGCTGTGACGATGGCAACACCGTGGGTGTACCCGAACTGCTTACGCCAAAAGCCGTCCAGGTTGTCCAGGCGGGCGTTGTAGGTGCCTGGGAATCTGGTGTCAAAATTCTCGGGGCTTCCCGCGACCCTGCATTGGTAACGCATGGGCCGCACGATTTTCTTCCCGTTTTCCATGACCAGTACCGGCACGTAATAGCCTGGGTAAATTCTGGAATCGCTGCTTTTGAAGTCAGTGCGTTGGAGGTCGGCAAGCTTTTCGAGCGCGCGTTCTATCTTGTTCGTCGCAATGCGTTTGTCATCCGTGGCCTTCTTGGTGGTCTTGATCTGAAGGGCAACGTCGGCCTTGGCCAGTCGGTCACGTTGCTCAACTATTTCTTTGCCCAGCTTGCTGACTTGCTGCGCCTTGAATTGTTCTATCGCTTCTCTAATCTGCTGCAGCTCAGATCGCGTGTCTGCGGTAAATGCAGCGTCCATTCCGGGTGGTGTCTTGATTCTGTTGTCATACAGTTTCATGCCGTACAGGCGGGCGAATGTCTCGATGTCTATGGCTGCGCCGAACTGTTTGCAGTATTCGTCGTAGGATTCTTGAACTTGGGCGGAGTAACACATGCGCGGGATATTAAGGCGTTGCGCTTACTACCGCCCAAACGACAAAAGTAAATCCGGACCGGTCTATTACCTGGCGTCAAACAGTTCATTCGCCAGGCGCCGCAGCTGCGCCTTGTGCTCCATGTCTGAGTGCAAGAGCTGGGGCTGGGTCTGTACGCCTGCCATCAATCTATCAAACTCCGATCGCAGCATGCTGAGGTGGGGATGTGTCTTTATCAGTGCCCGCACCGCAGCGGCCAAAACCGTGACCTGGATATCCGTTTGCCTACGGCCTTGGTAGGCATCATCATTTTGTTGTCGTTGGTTCTGGTGTGCTTCCATGGGGGGCTCCATCGTAGTTCTGTGCTGACCTTAAGCGCTGCCGGTGGTTTGATCTGTGCGTTCTCCCACCATGCGCCGTACGGCGGCCCAATAGTAAGAAGGGCGATAGCCGCGCAATGTGCCTCTATTTCGCTATTGTTTATATAGCGAATAGTGCTTATTTCACGGGGGCTAGAGGCACATTTTGCTTAAAATCTACCGCTTGATGGGATGCACCCACTTCACTCAGCTGGCGACTTTGCGCGTGACGGGCTTGGTTACGGCCTTGATCGTCAGTTCATCTTCTGAATGTATGTGTCCGTTGAAGGCGGCCAGGCCTGCCGGGCAGCATGCGCAGCAGCAAGCCATTACGGTCGACAAAGTGGTGTTTGAGTGCCGCGGCCACATGCAGGGCCGCAATGCCGGCCAGTGCATAGGCGCTATAGGCGTGCAAGGGTTTGATGGACTCGGCCAGTGCCTTGTTGGCATCCACCAGGTCTGGCAGTGGCAAAACGCCCAGCAGCACGATGGGGAAGCCCGCTGCCGAGCTGTAGGCCCATCCCAGCAGCGGAACGGCAAAGAACAGCGCATACAACATGCCGTGTGTTGCGTGGTAGGCCCGCGTCTGCCAACCCGGCATGGCGGATGCAATTGCCGCAGGCAACTCGGGTGGGCGTTTGACCAGCCGGGTGGCTAGGCGGGCGACGGACAGCAGCAAGATGAAAACTCCGGCCCACTTGTGCCAGTTGTACAGCTTCAGCCGTTGGGGAGAGAACGGAAGGTCCACCATATATAGACCCACGGCAATTATCGATGCGAAAGCAATCCCCAGAATCCAGTGCAGCGCCATGGACACAGGGTGGTAGCGGGTTTCAGTGGGCGCGGAGTTCATGCTTATTGCGCAGCTGGTTTGTAGTCTGCAATCGCCTTGGCCAACTGTTTGGTCTCGTCACAATTGGCGCAGCTGGTTTGCAGCTTGGCCAGTTGTGCCTCGGCCTTGGCCTTTTGCCCGATCTTCAAGTAGGAGATGCCAGAGTAGTTCAGCGCGCCCTTGTGGGTAGGGTCCAGCGCCAGTGCTTTGTCATAGGCCGCAAAGGCCGCGTCGTAGCGACCCAGCCAGCGGTTGGAAAAGCCCAGGTAGTTGTAGGCGTCAGCATTCTTGGGGTCTTGTGCCACGACCTTGTCGAAGCTGGCAACGGCCAGCTCCCAATTCTTGGCGTCAATCGCCTTCTTGCCCGTGACAAAGTTGTCGACCTGCGCGTTTTGCAAAGGTGCGGCTTCGGCGGGTGCAGCCAGCGCTGCACCCGCCATGGCGAGGCTCATCACGGGTGCGAGGAAAAGATTGCGGATGGAATATGAGGACATGTTTGACTCCCGGTAATAGATAAGGGGTTAAAGGTTCGCGCTGCATGGCGGCACCTAAGACAAACGACGGATCTCCTCAAACGGATGCAAATAATTTGAATAAATTTTGCGGCTAGAGGGATGCAGGGGTGATCCAGTAGCGTTGAACTACTTCACCCCTGTTGACCAGCAACTCCTCAGACTCCAGTAGGCCGCCATTGCGCACAATGGCTGCAACGGCAGCAAGATTTTGCTTGCCGCAAGTGAGGAGTGCGCGCTGTAGGCCCAGCTCTGCCGCTCGCAGCAGCGACAGTCGCACGATGGCGCTGCGAAGGCCCCGGCGGCGCGCCGTGGGCCGTAAGCCGACATACCCAATGTTGCCGCCTTCGCTCAGCAGGGCGGGGGCCGGGTTAGGCCGATGCGGCGCCCTTTGCAGCGCTCAGCTCACCGGCCGACAGCACCCTGGGCGTTGCTATCGCAACTCCGGTGCCTTGCCTGAAGAACGGGTTACTCCGATATGCACCGCTGAGGCGTGCCTTGACAATCATGACCATTGTTTTTGCAATGCCGCTGAATAGCCCCTTTTGCTCGGGCTTGTTTGCACCTATGGCGCTCTTGACGCCCACAATCATCGTGACAGGGCCGAATGATGCTTCTCGGGCTTGGTCGTCACCGGCCAAGCAGGTGTGGACCAAGCCGACAAATGACATACCGTGGTTGGCCATTGTGTTGCCAATGGGCGTATTGCAGCAGGCTGCGTACCAGCGCAGCAACCCGCCTTCGGTCAGGCGAAGGCAGGCCAGCTTGTCGGCGCCTTGGGTGAACTGCACGTTCGATGGCGGTACTTGGATCACTTCTGTGCCACCACGGCTGTCCATTACGTCTTGGGCTTTCAAATGCCTGGCAAACGCTTGGCAGTCGCCGCAATAGCAGACGCAGCGGTTGGAAGGCTTGGTAGGGCTAAGCAAGCCACGGATGTGGCCGCACTTGCATTGGATGTTGTGACTGTTGGACATAGGTCAGCCGCGCATAGCGGATTCAATTAAGTTGGGTTGAAGGGGGCATTCGCCAAATATCTTGGAAAGATGATACCGGTCATTGCACGGATAACTTGCAGTGTTGTCCTCTGTCGGGTGAATGCGCCCAAGCCCAGTGCCACATTGATGCCCAGGCCAAATTCTGCGATCGCTTTTGATTGATCAAAGATATAACCGTAGGCGGCGAGTTCCGGTGTGCGCGCTGTGCTCGTGGGGACCACCACGACTTTCCAAGATTTCAGCCGGTTTCCATCCCATAACAATGGGGTATTCAATGAAACGAAGCTTGTTGAGCGAGATTTATAGATGCGTTCGGCTGAGGTTGAAGGCGTAGCCCCTAGGGTGCCACCGGATGCGATGCTCCGCAAACTGTCGCAGAATCTAAGCTTTTACTAACCTGGGTTTGCTCTCCATGACACGTTTAGCATTGCTGGCCACCATTCCCGCTGTACTGTTGGCCTGCTCCAAAGCACCGGAAGTTGCTGCAGTTCCACCGGCCAAACCCGCCGCCGCTGTGGCACGTGCCACCATCGATTGGGTTAAGCCCGATGGCGCGAGTCTGGACGCTGTATTCACCAAGGCCAAGGCAGAAAACAAACCCGTGTTTTTGTATTGGGGCGCGGTCTGGTGCCCACCGTGCAACCAGATCAAGTCCACCGTGTTTAGCCGACCAGACTTTGTGGAGCGTAGCAAGGGCTTTATTCCGGTCTACCTAGACGGCGACACGCCCGGTGCGCAAAAGCTCGGTACCCAGTTCAAGGTGCGCGGTTACCCGACCACCATACTGTTCAAACCCGACGGCACTGAGCTGACG
>JBKJJC010000336.1:0-11495 GCA_046598245.1 Rhodoferax sp. | reverse complement strand
GCGCGGCAAGACCGTTGGCTGGTTCCACGCTTCCACAGCGACCGCGTACTGCAGACTTGCACCACCTGCGAACACCTCGCCGACCTAGTCGATGGCGGCCATGGCGCGTTGTTATCTCCGCCGCCACCGCAACTGGGCGGCCTGGAGGGAGAGATGCTAAATGACCCTTCGGGCTTCGACCGCAGCCAAATGCACGGTGTGGACTTGAAGATCGCCGCATTTTTTGCACGCCACCTAGTGCGCTGAAGCACGGCCGATTTTTGCACCCACTAAGCTGGCAACAAGTGGGGAGATCTGGTTTGCAGTGGTGGTGCCAACTATTCCGCCAGCACCGCCGCTGCCAGCTTGACCGCCTGCGTGAGCCGCTGCGCCGAGACGGGCTCGCGCGCCCAGTGGTGCCAGTACAGCGGCACATCTACCGTGCTACCCGGCAGCACCTCAACCAACGGCAAACGGCCTCTGCGGGCCGCCAGATGCAACTCGGGCACCATGCCCCACCCCATGCCACTGACCAGTGCGCTCTCAAAGGCATCTACCGCAGGCACAAAGTGGCGCGGATACTGGGGTGCTTGCAAACCAAATTGCTGCACCAAAGCGGGTGCAGCCACGCAGCGGTAACGCATCACACCCAAGGGCTCCGCCACACAACCCCGCATGGGCGCAGGGTGGGTGCTGACACAGGCCACCACATCACCACTTTTGAGGGCTTCATGCGTGTGCTCCTGATCGTCGATGACCACATCCAATAACAAGTGGTGGCGTGCCAATGCGCTGGCAACACCAGGCAGCAGCCAGCTCGACAACGAATCCGCGTTTACCGCCACGCTCAGCCGCTGCCAATGCTTACCCGCTTTGGACACCGTAGCGTTGCCGGACAACAGGTCGGCCTCCATCAACT
Source organism: Rhodoferax sp. (assembly GCA_046598245.1). Classification (GTDB taxonomy): domain Bacteria; phylum Pseudomonadota; class Gammaproteobacteria; order Burkholderiales; family Burkholderiaceae_C; genus Allorhodoferax. The sequence goes on along the minus strand of JBKJJC010000336.1, from coordinate 10,597 downwards.
GCAACTGCTTAGTATGGGATCATTGCACCAACACGAGAGCCCCATGTCAGCCTTCACCACCCTTATGCCCATGGCCCCCGCGTTCAACGCGGGACTGGCCCTGTGCCTGTCGCTCATCATGGCGCTGGGTGCACAAAACACCCACGTCATTCGCATGGGGCTTCAGGGCCAGCATGTGCTGCTGACGGTCGTGTTGTGCATTGCGTCAGACATCGTATTGATCGGGTTGGGTGTGTTTGGCGTCGCGCAACTCGGCGGCCTGTCTGCCACGGTCAAGACACTGTTGATTGCAGGGGGCGCGTTGTTTCTGATCGTCTATGGCGCGCAAGCCTTTGCCCGCTTTCGCAAACCTGCGGTGGGGCCAAACTCTTTGGCAACGACTGCGCTATCGACCGCCGCTACCAAGCCCTTGAGCCGACGCCAGGCCACCTTGGCAGCGCTGGCGTTTGCCTGGCTCAACCCCCATGCGTGGCTGGACACAGCCGTGTTGATCGGCTCCGCGTCTTTGGCCTGGGGCACGCCCGGCAATGCTGCATTTGGCGCAGGTGCGGCGGCCGGTTCGGTGATCTGGTTTGGTGGTTTGGGCCTGGCGGTGTTTTGGTTGGGCCAACGGCTGGGCAAACCCGCTATCTGGCGCGCACTGGACGGGCTAGTGGCGCTGATGATGTGGGGCACGGCACTGTTATTGCTGTGGGGCTTGGTAGCACCGCAATAACAAGCCAACTACGGCCGTAGCACGCGCATGCCATTCAACATGGCATGCACCAGAGTGCGTGTCTCGGCCAGCGCGGAATGTGCATCTTCGGGCTGGTGCGCCAGCGCTTCCACAGCGCCATACAGCAAACCCAAAATCAGGCGCGCCCGCAACAACACATCGCCCGGTGACAACATGCCCAGCGCTTGCAGCGTGCGCACGGTCTGGACCATGGCGCCCAGGCCGTGGCGTTCGCGGATTTCCAGCCAACCTAACGTACCCAGCACAGCCGGTGCATCGGTCAGGCCAATGCGTCGGCCCTCCGGGTTCAGCCCAGCCTGCAGAAAGACGTCAATCGCGGCCATAAAAGCTTGCCAAGGATCAGCCCCATCGGCCAGCGCCTTGGCACTGGCGGCGGTGGTTAATGAGACCAGGCCTTCGTCCAGCTCTTCGGCTACTGCGGCAAACAGCCCCTTCTTGTCACCAAAGTGGTGGTACAACGCGCCCGTGGTGACACCCGCCTCGCTGCAAATGGCACCCAGCGCGGTGGCTTCATACCCCAGCTGACCAAACAACTTGCGCCCCACCGCACGCAGCGCAGCCTGTGTAGAGGCAGCATTGGTTTTGCGGCCATCCGGCACAGGCGCAGTTGCAGAACCGGGTTCAAGCACTGGCACTGATGCGGTTTTTTTGGAATGATGACTGGTCTGTCGCATAAGTGACTTTAAAACATAACGTAATTATGTATTCTACCGACATTCCGCTTCACAGCACCCCTTAAACGCACTCTTTCAAGGACCCGCACCATGCTGCTCGCCGCCAAAATTCTCGCCGGACTCGTACTCTTTATCCATGTCTACATCTTCTTGCTGGAAACGGTGTTGTTTGACGCCCGGGGCCGCAAGGTGTTTGGCATGAGCAAGGAACACGCCGCCATCGTGCGGCCCGCCATGTCCAACCAGGGTTGCTACAACGGATTTCTGGCGGTAGCGCTGGCACTTGGTTTTCTGCTGCCCGATGCGGCGACCGGACGGGCTTTCACCATCTATGGCCTGGGCTGCGTGGCTGTGGCGGGCATCTGGGGTGCGCTCACCGTGCAGATCCGCATTTTGTTCGTGCAGACGGTGCCCGCCGTGCTGGGCCTCGTCGCTTTGTTTCTGGCCTGACTACACGACCGTCTTTTGCGGAAGCTAAAGCCCACGCACGCGGCACGCAACCAGCAAAAGGCCAAAGCCGACAATCCAAGACCACGTTGCAATGGGCTCAGGGATTTTGACGAGCCCGAAGTGCGCAGCAAGCGCCACGAAAAATAGGACCAGGGAGATGACCCAGACGGCCATCGTTGGAGCTTTACCAGAATTGCGCATTGATTTCCTTTGGTTGGTTGAGAGTGAAGGGTTATGTGGACCCAAAACAAAATCGAGGTGCCGATGTTATGCAGTTAGACGTTGGCGATGACCCGCGAAAGTCGGGTCGATCCGCCTATTAAAGCCGAGCACGGATGGTTCAATGGTTGTCGGGATCATCGAGAGATGCTATCACCGAACGGGGTCCGCTATAACGTTTGAGCTAAGGGTTTGAGCTCAGGGTGATTACTTCAATTGACAGCAAAAATCTACTAATTACACTGTGTCGCAGCCCTCCGAAAATTTTTGACAAATCGGTCATCGGTTTGCCCTACGTTTAACACGTGAAGTCAGCATGCAAAACATCAGCGCTCCCGATTACTACCCAAAATTCAGTTGCATTGGCTCCAAGTGCGAAGACACCTGCTGCAGCGGTTGGTCGGTGAACATCGACCGTGACACGTATCACAAATACAAGAGCAACAAGCACAAGGTCTTGGCGCCCCTCTTCAAAATAGCCGTCAAAAAAGACACCTCGCCCAACGCCAACAGCCTCAACAATTTCGGCCTGATGAAGTTGAAACCCAATGGTGCCTGTTTTTTTCTGGACGATGATCAGCTTTGCGCGATTCAGAAAAATTTGGGCGCAGACGCACTGAGCAACACCTGCAAAAGTTATCCCCGGCTCAGCAATAAATTTGGGGCCCAGCGGGAAATGGCACTCGGCATTTCTTGTCCTGAAGCGGCACGCTTGATTCTTCTGAACCCTGAGCCCATGCAGTTCATCACCCTTGCGCCCGAGCCAGGCAGCAAGGACACAGGGCATTACTCTTACCAGTATCCATTGAAGAACGAGGGTGATCCCGAGCAAATCGCGGTGCTCAACGACTTTCGGGGACTGATGATTGCCATTTTGCAATTTCGGGAAATCCACCTGGGCGCGCGTCTGATGCTACTGGGCCTGCTGCTGGAAGAGGTGGACTCGATTGCGCAAGCCGAAACATTCTCCAACGCAGCACAGCTGTCACCCACGCTGGCTTCATTCGCCGGCATGTTGTCGTACCCGGCGCAAGTCGAAGCGCAATTTGCCAAAGTCGAGCCCAATACTTTGCGCAAACTGGCGGTTCTGACGCAATTGATTCCGGACTCATTGACGGTGGGGGCCTCAACCCGCTTCAGGCAATGCCTGCTGGACGCTGTGGACGGTCTTGACGCCGAGGTGGGTGGCGCGGATTCAATGGCTGCCGATGCCTTGACCCGGTACACGCTCAGCTACACAGATTTTTACAAGCCCTATTTTCAGGATAGAGCCTATATCTTTGAAAACTACTTGGTCAATCTGGTGATTTCAAGGTTGTTTCCCTTCACGCGTGGCTCCTATTTGGACCTATACCGCGAGATGGTGTTCAACGTGTCGATCCTCCAGGTCTTGTTGGTCGGCATGGCGGCCAAACACAAGGGGCTCAATGACGCGCTGGTGATCCAGTTGTTTCAGTCCTTTGCGCGCCGCGCGGAACACAACTCCACTCACCTTGATGCTTTGGTAAAGTCCTTGCACCCGGATGAGAACGATTCTTTTGTTCACATCATGTGGATCCTGCGAGACCCGGTTTGAAAGCGCCTGGAGCGGCTGTCTCATTGCTCTTCCAACCCATAACGTTTGAAAATCTTCCCAAACGTATGGTCGGCCTTCAGGGCGATGAATCCGTCGTTGAGGATTTTGACAAGCTTTTCTCCATCCTTTCGCTGGCGCGACACCATTGCATGGAATTGCTTGGGTTTATCGCCCGGTATGGCGATGTGGGCCGTACCGGTCAGATCGACCTTGCCCATGGCTGCAAAGGCTTTGAGGATTTCCACATCGCCCAACACAAAGTCGCAACGGTCACGCGCCAGCATGGCGAAGCGGCTGGGCTCGTCTTTGGCGCCGGTGTCGAGTTGGGCTGGCGGGATCTCGTACATCGTGTAGTTGTAGCCAAAGAGACCGCAGTAGCGGTACGCACGCATGTCAGCGATAGTGGCCAGGTTAGGGGGACTTGGGAACTTGTTGGTCGCGTAAAACAACACGCTGTGCAAACTGTAATACGGCTCTGTTAAGTGATAGTTGCTCGCACGTTCCTCACTGTACGCGGCGTTGAGCAGCATGTCGGTTTGTCCGGATTGGACCTGGGCAAGGCAGCGTTTCCAAGGAAGCAGGGTGATGTGCGGTGAAAAGCCCGCACGCTGCAAGATGCTGAAGACGAGTTCTTTGGACGCACCCACTACCTGTTCTGGTTTGACGGGGTCCTGGTAGGTATAGGGCGGCCAGCCGGCACCATCGTCGCAAATGGAAAGCGGTTTTCCAGCGTGCGCCAATCCGCTACCCAAGGAGAGTAGGCTGGCGACGCAGGATGCAACACAGATCTTGTTCATACCGGACCCAAATGCGAAGTTTTGGACGCTCGCGCCCGACAAATCGCCAGAGCACCAAATGAGAATACGCCAAACCCGCCACCGAATCGAGTAATTTTTATCCCGTCACGCGCAGGCTCATGCGCTTTCGCGGGCTAATGACAGTGATTAGATTGCCAATATGCTTCTATTTTTATAGCAATACAGCTATAAAACACGGGGGCTAGAGGCACATTTCACCCATAACGCCCCGCTACAAAACACATTAGGGCTTGGCAGACATTTGGCGCATCAGCGAATACGCCACGCCACCCAGGGCCAACACGCCCAAGCCCAGCACCGCCCACAGCAGCACACTGCGCAGCGACACACCGTCGGGCAACCAACGTGCTGCTGCCCGGTCCAGGCCGCCCTGGCCCTGCGTCTGCACCACCACATCGGACAACGTGGCCAGCGGCAGCTCGGCCAGTTTGGCCGGCGTGACCGACCCGAGCAACGAAGCATCAACCGCTGCCGCAGTGGTTTGCGCGCGGCCTACCGCCAAGGTAAACGGCCCAGCGCCAGACGCGAGAAAAGCCACTTGCACCGGCGCAAACTCTACCGTGGCCTGCAAGCCGCCATCGGGCAAGACCATGCCCTTGCCAGCCTCTACCCGCAGGCTGTGCAATGACGCGCCGTGCAAGGCAGTGGGTGGATTGCTGCTGCCCTGCCCCGCGCCGTCCAGCCGGTAGACCACACTCGGGGCCAACGTGCGCCACGGTTGCGATGCCTCAAAACGCCCCATGATCCGCACCGGAACCAGAATGTTGTTTTGCGGCGCTTGCAGGTGCAAAGCGGCAATAGGTGTGGCAAACGGCAAGGTCCAGCTCAGTGCGCCATTGCCCTCCGCTGTGCCGGGCGGCAAGGCGGCACGCAGGGGCGTGGCGGTGGTCTGGGACGCAGCCACGGTGCCGGTCAGCCCCCGCAGCTTCACGCCGGTTTGGCCGGGCCAGGATAGGCGCAGGTAACGCCCCTGCACTTGCAAGGGCTGGAACAGTTCCAGCGTGGTGTTGGCGGGCGCGTCGGTGCCATCAAACTGGAACAACGGCCCCTTGGTTGCCACGGGTGTCCAGTCCTTCAGGTCGGTGCTGGTGGCCACCGTGATGGGTACCAAGGCGTTGCGTGGCATGTCCAGCACCAGCTCCAGGGCGGCCAGGTTTTGCTTCTCGGTGCGCAGGTCAAACAGCGCGGCTTGCAGGGGTTGTGCTGACGCGGCTGCATCAGCGGCGCTGGTCCGCATGTCGGTCCGGTCCCAGCGCACCCAAACGTTGCCGGCCTGGTCGCCCGCGTCCAACTGCACCGCCACCGCTCCCCGCGCGGGCTTGCGGTCAGGGCTGGTGGAGAACAGGGGGTAGGCCTTGTAGCTGGTGGTTTGCGCCACCGGCGCCGTGCGCTTGAGGTCTGCACCACCCAACAGCGCAAAGGGCACCACCGCACCGGCCGCGTTGAAGACGCGCACATCGTGGGCCACACTGCTGCGCATGCCAAGTAAGGCCTGTACTGGCACATCGATCCGGGCCAGACTGGCCCCTTCGGGCAGGTTCAGCTTGGCTTGCCAGGTGAAGTCAGTGGCTTGGGGCGCATCGGCAGCCACCGCATCCAGGGCGGCAACGGCCAGGACCATCCCGCACAGAGCGGTGATACAAATGGGTCTACGCAGTGTCTTGTCAATCATGCTGTCTCCTTGTCCGCGTTGGCGGGCGCCGCCGCCGGTGGAATCGGCGCAAAGTAACCCACCACCAACATCAACACGCCGACCGCAATAAACGCGACGATGCGCTCTGACCCACCCCGGTTGGACAAATCCACCAAGAAGAGTTTGGCAACCGTTATGCCCAGCAGTGCTGCGCCCCCAGTCCACAGCGGCCGTGCATGGCGGCGGTGGGCCACCACCATCAGCGCCATGGCTAGCAGCGTCCACAAGATGGAATAACCCGTCTGCACCAAGAAGGAGGCAAACAACTGGTCCGCATCCCAGGGTACACCGGCCCAGTGGTGCACCGCGCGCAGCCACACCGTGTTAAGCGCCACAAAACCCAGGCCCGCCAACACCAAGGTCCAGCGCGCGCTCATGATCCCCACGGGCACGCTAATGCCACTTTTGCGCAGCCGTACCAACCACAGGGTGCAGGCAGCCAGAGCCAAGGCAACGGTGATGTCGGTCGGGTTGAGCAAAGGCACATAGGGCAAGGGCCTTGCATTGCCATCGGAATGCACGGCCACCAGCAAGGCGCCCAGCGCCACCAACACCGCCAGCGGCGCCGCCGCTCGCCATAGGTAGGCAACCGCAAAGTGATCCAGCGGCCAGCGCGTGCGCAAGCGGCCCTGCGGTGCATACAAGGCCGGCTGGGCCAATGCGAGCAAGACCACCACGCTGGCCACCAAAAAGATCACGCTGGACCAGGCCGTGCCCTGCAACTGCGCCCGCTGGACGGACCACACGATCAGGTTACCCACTAACAAGACGACTAACCACACACCACCGGTGTGCACCCAAGACCACCAGCGCTGTGGTGCCATGTGGTCCAAAGACTTGAGCGTTGCAAAGTGCAACACCAGCGCCAGCGGCCACACCAGCCAGCCCCAAGCCTCCAATACATGGCCCAGACCCGTAATACCCTGCAGTGCTACCAACACCATGATGGGCAGCGAGAACCATGCTGGCGTAGCCGCAATTGCCCAGGGCCGGGGTTGCGTCGGCAGCGCAAAGCGGTGCGCCAACCAGGCACTACCCAGCCAGCCCAACATTTCCAGATACGACTGCAAGTTGCTGGCAAACACAGGTGTCCACAAGCCTTCTGCGTTGGGCATACCGCGCTCGATCTCGTGGCCCAGCGCAAACTGCCACCACAAAAACCCCACCCAGAACAGGACCGGTGAGAGCCCATGCTCAAGTGCAACAAAGGGAGTAGCGGGCGGTACATCGGGGGCCGGGTCTGGCGCGCGGGACCAGTGCGCAATCGCCAAGGCCGACAGGGCCAACAACACGGCGCCGATGAAGGCCGGGTTGGCAAGGGGCCAGCGAGAAATCTGCACCGTGTCAAACGATTGGGCAAAGCTCAGCGCCGCCAGCCCCTGCAGCGCCAGCCCGGCCAGGCGGGCCAGCCAGCGGTCTTGCCGTTTGCCCATCCAGTACACGGCGGCACCCTCGGCCGCCCATACGGCGGTGGTCCAGCGCGCGTCCAGCGCCAGCGGAACGGCCAGCGTCACAAAACCCATGCCCAGGGCCACAAAACATTCGGCCAGCCACTGGCCTACGCCGCCATCCTGGCCTGCGCTATTGCGCTTGAGTGCCCACCAACCCAGTGCAAGGTAAATCGCGCCCATGGTCAACGATGAAAAGGCCGTTGCGTATTCGATATTGCGCACCAGACCGGCCTGCAGGCCAAAGGCCACCAGTGGCAGGCCAAAGATCAGCGTGGCATCCACCGCCTGTTTGGGCTGCAGCCCGTGGCGTGTGGCGTACATCAAACTGGCGGCCAGGTAGAGCGCAAAAAATGCGATCAGAAATGGCTCGGTCGTGGCCAATTGCTCGGGCCGGTACTTCAGCACGCCCCAGGCCGTGGCCACACCAAAGGTTGCAAAAAAGCCCAGCAGATTCAGCGCCCGCCAGGCCTTTAGCCAGGCCACCGTGGCTATTGCCCCGCCCAGCAGCAGGTAGTAGCTGAACAGCCCCACATGGTCACCCTGGCCGGTGGACAACAAAATGGGCGCGGCAAATGCACCGGCAAACCCGATGAAGGCCATGGGCATGGCGTTTTGCAATAAGGCGATCGCGGTAGAGAAGGCGCACACCAAAGCCAACACGGCAAAAGCCGCACCCGCAGGCAAGAACTGGTACAGCCTGAAGGCCGCAAACACCGTCAGGTACAGCACACCCACACCGGCACCCTGCAGGGTGAGCGCATACGCCAGGCGGTCCGGTTGGCGCCCACGCAGCTTCCAGCCAAATACAAACAGCGCGATGCCGGCCACACCGATGGCAGCCAGGCGCAGCTCGGGCGGCAGCATGGCGTTGTCCATCGCATATTTGGCCAAAAAGGCCAGGCCCACAAACAGCACCAACACACCCATACGCACAATCGTGTTGCCACCCAGCAGCCAGTCGCGTGCAGCACCCACAGCACGGGTTACGAAGTCTGGCGTCTGCACGGTGGGGAATTCGGAATGTGTATCGTGGAATTCGGACGGCACGCTGGGCGCATCGGCAAATGCATCCTTGGGCACGTTGATCGGCATGTCGACGCCCCAATCCGTCTCAGACACCGGGCCTGCGGGTTGCACCGGTGCGCCACCAACGACAGCAACCGTTGCGGGTGTAACCGCATCGTCCGCTTCCGCCGTGATCGTACGGGCCACCTGCACCGTGGGCTGCTGCTCGGCCAGCGCATCCAGCGTGGCCTGGTGCGCGGTCGAGCGCACGGCCTTGCGCAAGCTAAGCCCGGCCAAGGTACCGAGCACCGCGCCCACTAGCAACCCAAAACCTTCTTCATGCCTGGCAATAAAAAGGCCCAGAATGGCTCCCCAGATGGCACCCCATAAGACCATATCGCTACTCCATTCACATTATTCGCCCAGATTTACGGGCCTTCGCGCGGTGGGCAGGCCCCGGCGGCGCTCGGGCAGTCTAGTGCATGTTGTTAATAAATTTCAACTTGCCACAGGTGGATTTCACGCCAGCGTTTGCGGCCGGGCACTACTATCTCCATCCATACCAGGAGACCAACCCATGACAGCCATCACCAATATTGAAGACCTGCGGGTCCTTGCGCAAAAACGCGTGCCCCGCATGTTCTACGACTATGCGGACTCCGGCTCCTGGACCGAAGGCACCTACCGGGCCAACGAATCCGATTTTCAGAAGATCAAATTCCGCCAGCGCGTGGCCATCAATATGGACAACCGTAGCACCACCAGCACGATGGTCGGCCAACCAGTGGCTATGCCGGTGGCCCTGGCACCGGTAGGCCTGACCGGCATGCAGCATGCCGATGGCGAGATCAAGGCTGCCAACGCCGCCAAGAAATTTGGCGTGCCGTTTACCCTGTCCACCATGAGCATTTGCTCGATAGAAGATGTGGCGGCGGGTACTGGCAATCACCCATTCTGGTTCCAGGTTTATGTCATACGTGACCGTGCCTTCATCGAGCGCCTGATCGAGCGCGCCCGCGCCGCCAACTGCTCGGCCCTGGTTCTGACGCTGGACTTGCAGATATTGGGCCAGCGCCACAAGGATCTGAAAAACGGCCTGAGCGCACCACCCAAACTGACGCTGGCAAACATTGCCAACATCATGACCAAGCCGCAATGGGCCCTGGGCATGCTGGGCACCAAGCGACGCGCCTTTGGCAACATCGTCGGCCATGTGACGGGTGTGGACGATATGGGTTCACTCTCGGAATGGTCGCAAAAGCAGTTCGACCCCACGCTGAACTGGGCCGATGTGGAGTGGATCAAAAAATGCTGGGGCGGCAAGCTCATCCTGAAAGGAATACAAGACGTGGAAGACGCCAAACTGGCAGTCGCCACCGGGGCCGATGCCATCATCGTCTCTAACCACGGCGGTCGCCAGCTAGACGGCGCCGAATCATCGATACGCGCGCTGCCAGCGGTTGTGGATGCGGTGGGCAGCCAGATTGAAGTGCACATGGACGGCGGCGTGCGCAGTGGCCAAGATGTACTGAAGGCCGTGGCGCTGGGCGCCAAGGGCGTCTACATCGGCCGGTCCTTCATCTACGGCCTGGGTGCAATGGGCGAGGCCGGTGTGACCAAGTCGCTGGAAATCATCCACCGCGAGATGGACATAACCATGGCACTGTGCGGCAAGACCCACATCGCGCAGGTGGACAAAAGCATCTTGTTACCCGGCAGCTACCCTGGCTGACGACACACTAGCTCGGCCTGCCGCTGCGCGGCCCAAGAAAATACCACAGCACCAGACCTAGAACGGGAAGTAACACGACTGCGATGATCCAAATCAATTTTTTCTCATTAGAGGCTGAGCTTTGAATGATATTGAGAATGGCCCAAATGTCCCCCGCGAGCACCAGCAAACCAATGAGTCCGTTGTATCCAAATTGCATGATTTCAATTTCCTAATATGTGTGGACCAAGTGGTCAATGTCTG
>JBKJJC010000266.1:0-5419 GCA_046598245.1 Rhodoferax sp. | reverse complement strand
TACACCTTGCGTTTGGAGCCGGTGGACAGCATATACAGCGACTTCACAAGATGGGGCGCCAGTGCAAACGCATCGATCAACGACGCCAACAACGCGTCGTCAAATAACGGGTATTGCCCGCGCACGCCATCCCAATAGGCCTCGGGGGTCAGCGCATCGAATGCCTGGGTGCGCGGGTCCACCCAAAACACTTGGCTGCGGTAGGCCTGTGCCTGCTGGGCAAGCGATATGCCGTTGATATGCAAGCTGCCGCGCATGGCGGGCAGCTCACCCGCCAGCAAACGCAAAAGCGTCGTTTTGCCCGTACTCTCGTCACCACCCAACCATGTCACGCCAGGCGGGATAATGAGCGAAAAGTCCTTGAACAGCACCGCTTGCTTACCAAACCCAAAGCACAGCCCTTCTGCGCGCAGAACAATGGGCGGCTGGTTATTGGCTTGGGTGCTCATGCCCGGTTGTGCGCAACTGCCTGCGGATCACGCTTCTGGTGGTGTGGGTGCGGTGGGCGCCGTGGAGGGTGTTACGGTGGCACGTGCCAGCATACGGCTCACAGCGCGCGGGTCCATGCCGTACATGTCTGCAAAAACCTCCAGCGATTTACCACTGGCTTTGAAGGCTTGCAGCAGGGCTTCGGTCTTGGCGGCGCGGGCTTCGGCGTCCACCATGGCTTCATCCAACACGGCGTTGGCCGCTTCGTCGCGGCTGCGCACCAGTTCGGCATAGGCCTTGGGTGTGAGGCCTGAGGCCTCGCACGCCACCACGATGCGTTGCAGCAACTTGGGGCGCAGATCCTCTTTGCTGCGTGTCTGGCGGCGGCGAAACACTTCCAACAAGGCGTGGTGCACATGCTCTGGCGCCATGGCCTCAACGGCTAGACCTTGCAGGTCGTGCCGGTCTTCACCCGACGCGACTGCCGTCAGATAACGCGTGGAGCGGGTGTGCAGGGACAGTGCGGCCTTGAGGCTGTCGCGCTCGAATGTCTCAGGGTGGGCTTCGAGCAGGTCCTGAAAAATGCCGCGTTTCAGGGGCAAAAACACCGCGCCAAACAGATTGGGGTAGAGTGCCGCCATTTTTTCCAGCACCGGGAAAACGTCCGGCTTGGGTGCACGCTTGGGCGCAGCCGGGGCAGTATCGGGTGTGGCGACCGCATCGGCCACATCGGTAAGTAGGGCATCAGCAGAAGTCACTGGTGCTACGGATTCAACCGCTTCGGAGGGAGTGGAAGGCAAGGTGTCGGTCATGAAAAATTCAGGGAAAGCTGGCGAAAAAGCCCTCCATCATGCCAGCGATTGGGTTTAGCGCCCAGAACTACTGTTACCGCGGCACCGTGCGCAGCCCAACACCCAGGGCTGCGCCCACGCTCAACAGCAGCACCAGCGCGGCTCCCAGCAGGGTTGCGCCATACCAGCCGCGGTCCATAAACACGCCAAAAACGATGGGCGAAATGGCAAACCCGGTGTCCAGACCTGAATACACCAGCCCATAGACCCGCCCGGTCGCACCTTTGGGCGTTGCCTTTTTGATCATCATGTCGCGTGACGGGCCGCCTATGCCCACCGCAAAGCCGGTGATGGCCAACACCACCATCGTGGCCGTGGCGCCCAGCCAGCCGGTACCGCAGAGGGCCAGCAGCACAGCGCCCGCCGCCATGGCCCCAGCCACCACCCGGTCACTGTTGGCAGCCCGTGCCGCGATAAAGCCACCGATGAACATGCCCACTGCGCCTGACAGCATGTAGGCCGTGAGTGTGTAGGTGGCGGCCTCGAAGCTGATGCCGTGCATGGCCTTCAATATCGACACCGAAAAGCTTTGCACCACGGCCAGCGTCATTGTGGACAGCAAAAAGAAGCCAAAACACCACCACACCACCGGCAGTTTCATGAAAGCCATGTCGTGCTCGGCATCACCCTTGGCCACGGCCTGCGGGTCGCGCGGCGCCACCTGGGTACTGAGCTTGTCACGCTGCAACACCATCAGGGCCAGCACAGCCGCATACATCAGCGCGGCGGCCACATAAGCATTGCGCCAGCCTATGGTTGCACCCAACCCGGCAAAAAACACCGGCGCTGCGGCCCAACCCAGGTTGCCGGTCAGCCCATGGGCGCTGAAGGCATAACCCAGGCGTGGTGCAGATACGCGCTGGTTCAGAATCGTGAAGTCCACCGGGTGAAAAGTCGCATTGCCCAGGCCCGCCAGCGCCGCTACAAACAGCAGGCCGGTATAACCCGTGACCATGGACGCTGCGATACAGGCCGCAATAAAGATCCCCAGCGCCACAAACAGCAAGGGCCGTGCACCCAACCGGTCCACTACAAAACCGGAGCTGGCCTGACCCACACCCGAGACGACGAAAAAGGTCGTCATCAGCAGGCCCAGCTGCGAGTAGCTCAGGCCAAACTCCGCCATGAAGACCGGAAACATCAGCGGCAACAGAAGGTGCCCAAAGTGGGAGCTGGCGTGCGCCAGACCCACCAGGCCAATGATGGTGGCATCTTGCTGCATGGGCACAAACGGTGCAGCGGCGGGCGTGCTGGCGAAGGTAGTCGAGTTCATGCCGCAATAGTAGGACGCCGTGCCACATGCATGAATACGACAATAAGACAATAATCATCGAAATTCCGCCAAAGTTGCTAAGCCCATGCCCGCCACGCTGAGAACACGCACAACGCTGACCACAGTAGGTTTCGACGACTCTGCCAACCGTGCGCCCTCGCCCCTGCGCCCGGTTCGCAGCCGGGCCCGCCCGCTGGCCATGGACGCCCACATTGAGCCCCACCACCACGCCTGGTCGCAGTTCACCTACTGCGCCAGCGGCTTGATGCAGGTGACGGTGACCCAAGGCGGTGTGCAGACCACCTACATCGTGCCGCCCACGCGGGCGGTGTGGATTCCGCCCCTGGTGCAGCACCGCGTGGTGGTGCTGGAAGCCGCCGAATTGCGCACGGTGGACCTAGACCCCTCGGTCACACCGCTTGGCTGGAACGATTGCCGGGTGCTCAAGGTCAGCAAGCTGTTGCGTGAACTGGTGCACGCACTGGAAGACTCGGAACCGGGCCCGCGTGACAACGCCATCATGGCTCTGGCCGTGAGTGAGATGACCCATGCCACCACCCAGGCCCTGGGCGTGCCCATGCCCCATGCGGAACACGGCGACAAGCGCCTACGCGCGCTGTGCGAGGCCGTGCTGCGCCACCCGGCCGAACGCTCACAGTTGCGCGACTGGGTGGCCGATGTCGGCGCCAGCGAACGCACCGTGGCGCGCCTGTTCCGCGACGAGCTGGGTACCAATTTCCAGCAATGGCGCCAGCAGGCCATACTGGCCCACGCCCTGCCCTTGCTGGCGCGCGGTATGCCCATCAGCCAGGTGGCAGCAGCCAGCGGGTATGCGAGTGACAGTGCTTTCAGTGCCATGTTCAAACAGGCGATGGGCCAAGCGCCCAGCCACTTCCAGAACAAATCACTATCAAAACAATAGCATGTTGTGTATATTCAACGGGGGCTAGAGGCCAATTTATCATATGACCATGCTGCAGGAACTCAAACCATCACCCCGCATGCCGGTGCTGTTTATCGGCCACGGCAGCCCCATGAACGCCATCGAAGACAACGCCTGGCGCCGCAGTTGGCAGAGCCTGGGCAACGAGCTACTGGCGCGCGAGGCGCAGCCCCATCTCATCCTGTGTATCTCCGCCCACTGGCTGACCCGGGGTGGATGGCAAGTCACCGGCATGGCAAAGCCGAAGACCATCCACGACTTTGGCGGTTTTCCCCAGGCCCTGTTCGACCAGCAATACCCTGCACCCGGTGCGCCTGCGGTAGCCAGCGCGCTAGCCAGGGACCTGAAGTCGCCCGCCGACGGCCGCCAGCTCGGAGTGGATGCCGACGTATGGGGGCTGGACCACGGCACCTGGTCCATCCTCAAACCCATGTTCCCCAAGGCCGACATCCCGGTACTGCAGCTGAGCATGGACTACAGCCGCCCGCCCGCCGAACACTATGCGCTGGGCCAGCAACTGAACGCCCTGCGCGAGCGCGGTGTGTTGATCGTGGGCAGTGGCAACATCGTGCACAACCTGCGCGCCATGCGCCCTGGAACAGGTCCCAGTGAAGCCTACGAATGGGCCAGCGAATTTGACACCCTCGTCCACGAACAGATCAAGACCGGCCACCTGGACACGCTGCAAAACTTTCAGGCCCTGGGTGCTGTCACCCAGCAAGCCCACCCCACCTACGAGCATTACCTGCCCCTGCTGTATGCAGCCGGTGCCGCCCGCCGCGACGATGTGCCCCGCTTCTTCAACATGGGTTACCAGGGTGCGGCGATATCGATGCAGTCCATCGTGTGGGGATAATCGCGCCATGCACATCCGAACCGACGACCTCACCGGCCCCGAAATCCACGGCCTGCTGGAGGAACACTTGCAGCACATGCACCAGCTCTCGCCGCCCGAGAGCGTGCACGCGCTGGACTTGGACGCGCTGCGCCGACCTGAAATCACGTTCTGGACCATCTGGTCGGCAGACGCCAAATTGATGGGCAGTGGCGCCCTGAAGGCGCTCGGCGAAGGACACGGAGAAATCAAATCCATGCGCACCGCCGAGGCGCACCGCAATAAGGGCGCGGCCAAGGCCATGATGGTCCATATCCTGGCAGAAGCACGCAAGCGCCGCTACGGTCGGCTCAGCCTGGAAACCGGCTCGGTGCCTGGCTTTGAGCCCGCCATCAAACTGTATGAGGGGTTTGGCTTCCAGCGCTGCGGGCCTTTCGCCGACTACCCCGAAGACCCCTACAGCGTCTTCATGACGATGGCGCTATAGGCAGGCAGTTCAAGAAAAGCTGAACTGCCCGGGCGCTTGTATCGTGTCCACGCCGACGTTGATCGTGTCCTTGGGCGCAAATTTACCCTCCAGCAGCAGCTTGGACAACGGGTTCTCAATGCGCTGCTGTATCGCACGCTTGAGCGGCCGCGCACCAAACACCGGGTCGAAGCCGACCTTGGCCAGCTCGGCCACCGCCGCGTCCGACACCACCAGTCCCAGGTCCATCTTGGCCAGGCGGGCCATCAGTACCTGCAACTGAATCTTGGCGATGTTGGCGATGTGGGTCGCGTCCAGCGAATGGAAAACCACCGTCTCGTCAATGCGGTTCAAAAACTCCGGGCGGAAATGGTTCTTCAACTCACCGGTCACCGCATCTTTCACGTCCTCATAGTCTTGGCCCACCATGGACTGGATCATTTGCGAGCCGATGTTGCTGGTCATCACAATGATGGTGTTCTTGAAGTTCACTACCCTACCCTTGTTATCGGTCAAACGTCCATCATCCAATACCTGCAGCAAGACATTAAACACATCTGGATGCGCCTTCTCTATCTCATCGAGCAATACCACACTGTATGGTTTACGACGAACAGCTTCA
>JBKJJC010000337.1:0-3091 GCA_046598245.1 Rhodoferax sp. | reverse complement strand
CGACATCGACCTGTGGGAACTGAACGAAGCCTTTGCCGTGCAGGTCATCTACTGCCGCGACAAGTTGGGCATTCCGGCTGACAAGCTGAACGTGAACGGTGGCGCCATTGCCGTGGGCCACCCCTACGGTGTGTCCGGCCAACGCCTGACTGGCCACGCACTGATCGAAGGCAAGCGCCGTGGTGCCAAGCGGGTTTGCGTGACCATGTGTATTGGTGGCGGCATGGGTGCTGCGGGTATTTTTGAAGTTCTGTAAGCCGCACTGATACTGAAGAAGGCCTCCGATAGGAGGCCTTTTGCTATGGCACCAATTGCAGTTTCGCCTTAGCCTCTGAGTTTTGAGACCAGTGCCAGGCGCGGTAGGGTTGCTACAGAGGGCGAGGAAAACGCCGCCATAACCCGATCGGTTCCTGCCTTCGATGTTACGTCCTTGCCTTGGAGTACTTCGGCATCCAGCTTGAAGATGGCCACAATCTGCACAAGCTCGTTGGCCTGGTTCTTGAGGCTGCTGGCCGCCGCCGCCATCTCTTCAACCAACGCCGCATTCTTTTGTGTGGCCTGGTCCATGAGGGTCATGGCTTCGCCAACCTGCGCAAATCCCGATGCCTGCCCCCGACTGGCCGCATTGATCTCTGCCATGGTGTCCGTCACGCAGCGAATGCTGCGCACCACCTCGTCCATGGTAGTGCCTGCTTTGTCGACCAGCGCAGTGCCCTTTTCAACGCGTTCAACACTGGCGTTGATCAGCGCCTTGATTTCCTTGGCGGCATCTGCAGAGCGGCCCGCCAATGAACGCACTTCGCTGGCCACTACGGCAAACCCGCGGCCTTGTTCACCCGCGCGGGCCGCTTCTACGGCGGCATTGAGCGCCAAGATATTGGTCTGGAATGCAATTCCGTCTATCACACCAATGATGTCTGCAATCTTGTGTGATGCGTCGTTGATGCCTTTCATGGTGTCGACTACCTGCGCCACTACTTCGCCGCCCTCGATCGCCACCTTGGATGCGTTCAGGGCCAACTGGTTGGCGCGCTCGGAACTTTCGGCGTTATGTTTGACAACGGACACCAGTTCTTCCATTGCCGCAGTGGTTTCCTCCAGTGCGCTGGCCTGCTGTTCTGTACGTGAGCTGAGGTGGTGGTTGCCCTGGGCGATCTCTGCGCTGGCGGTGGCCACTTCGTCTGCGCCTTGGCGCACGCTGCCCACAACGGCAGCCAATCGGGTCTGCATTTCCTTGAGGGCTGCAACGATGCTGCGCTGGTCCCCTGACAGCAAAGGAATGTTGAATGACAAATTGCCCTG
This sequence comes from Rhodoferax sp., assembly GCA_046598245.1. Taxonomy (GTDB): domain Bacteria; phylum Pseudomonadota; class Gammaproteobacteria; order Burkholderiales; family Burkholderiaceae_C; genus Allorhodoferax. The sequence goes on along the minus strand of JBKJJC010000337.1, from coordinate 1,789 downwards.
CGCCACATGGCGCGCTGCACGGGCGGCGACCAGGGGTTCTCCACCCACGTCGGACCACACCGTGCGGCGAATCCAGAAGCCAAAACCCATCAACAGTGCCCCAGCCACGCCTAGCCCCACACCCTGCATCCAGCGCATGGTCTGTGTGGTTGCTGCGTAATGCGCGATGGACTGATCGGCGAACGCCATCGATTCTTTGACCGTGGTGTCCACACCCGCGCGGTGCAACAAATAGGACGCGTGGGCGGCTTTTAGAGATGCCTGCACGGCATCGGCACCGGCCCCAGAAGCCAACAACTCCAGTGTTTTGTTGGCCAGGCCAACAAAGGCCAAGCCCTGCTGGTGCTGTACGCCCAATAGCTGGCTCTCTAGACCATAGGGTGGGTTGGTTCGCCAATATTCGGCACGGGTTTCGTATTCACTTTGCAAACGTTTGACTTCCGACTTGGCAATGTCAATGCCCATATTTCCCTCGACCGCCTGGGACAGCACCAGGCGCATTTCAATCAGGTACAGAGGTGGCGGCAGGATGTCGGCCGTGACGTCTTTTGCAACAAACGATTTGTTGGCCGCGTTGCCACTGGCGTACGAACCCCAGAACGAAAGGCCGCTGATGAATAGCGCTGTTGCCAGCGCCAAGCCCGTCAGCGTGTTGAGCATGGCCCGCAGGCCCATGCGGTTGTCGGATTCATGAACCAAGGAACCAGCGGTACTGTTTGGCATGGCGGACACCTGTAGAGTGGATGGCGAACTCTAGACGCCAAGCACCGTCGATACCATCCCATATTCATGGGGAATTTTCCCATCCACAACCATTGACGCTTATGGACAAAAAATCATTCACTTACGACGCTTCGATGGTCAAACGTTGGGAGACTACGGGTCTATGAATATTTTGCAATCCTTGTTGGTGTGTGTTGCGCTCACAGCTTGCGCCAGCGCTCCCGTGGTGCCGCCACAGCCTAGCCCAGCTGACCTCTCATTAGCTGCCAAGCCCGCGACCGTCCTGACCCAGACCTATGCCGATCTGCGCGCCGCTGGTGGTCGGGTTTTTACCTTGAACCCCAAGACCTCGACTTTGCGCCTGTATGCGTTTCGCGGCGGCAAGGCGGCCAAGTTTGGCCACAACCATGTGTTGTCGGCACCGGAGTTTCAGGGGTTTTTCAGTCTATCGCCCGAAGGCGCTGCGGCCTCGCGCTTCGACCTGGCGTTTCGGCTAGACCAACTGGCGTTTGATGCGCCTGAGCACCGCGCTGCGCTAGGGTCGGCATTTGCGTCCACTATCTCGGCCGAAGACCGGGCCAGCACGCGCAACAACATGCTGGGGGACAATAATTTTCAGGCCGCACGCTTCCCCATGTTGCGTGTCCAGTCGCTGCAAATTGTGGGTGATGCACCCAAGTTCGCGGCCAAAATTGCCGTGGAACTGCATGGGCAGACGCGCGAGATGTGGACGGCGCTAACCGTTACCGGCTTGCCAGAGCAATTGACGGTGCAGGGCGCACTGGTGCTCAAGCAAACCGACTTTGGCATCAAACCGTTCTCCGTTTTCGGCGGCATACTGGCTGTGCAAGACGAAGTGGTCGTCGAATTCACGCTTTCTGGAGAGGCGCCATGAGCGCAGACACCCCGGCACACCAATACCTCGACCTGGACACCTGGCACAGACGTTCCGCCTTTGACTTCTTTCGTGGTTTTGACATTCCGTGCTTTAACCTCTGCGCGCGGTTAGACGTGGCGCAACTCAAGCAGGCAGTGAAGGATCTTGGCGTGGGCAGCCTTTCTCTGG
>JBKJJC010000058.1:0-4728 GCA_046598245.1 Rhodoferax sp. | reverse complement strand
TTTCTTCTCGTATCGCGACTTCGGACATGGGCTAGGCGAGGGCGACAGACAACTGCAAAAGGTGATTGCATTGAATTCAATCTTCCATAGGGTTCATTGCCAGATTATGCTGGTGCGGACATCCTCTAATTCGATAGTTTTCTTTGACTTAGCGAGCTAAATATCACTTGAACAACGTCCTCGTCATCGGCCCCCTAGTCATCCCCTACGCCCTGCTGCTGGTGTTGTCCGTCTTGACGTCGAGCCTCATTGTTGGAGCAGGCGGTGCACGCAAGGCCCACATTACAATTGAGCCAGAACTTTGGAAGACGCTGATCGTCAGTCTTGTCGTCGCCCGGCTTGCGTTCGTTTGGGAATTTCGCTCGGCCTACATGTTGTCGCCGCTGAGCATGCTCGATATCCGCGATGGCGGCTGGAATGCCACCGCCGGTTTCATTGGTGCCTGGCTGTTCGCGTTGGGTCTGTACGGACGCCGCCCGACCTTGCGAAAGCCGATGCTGGCGGCCATGCTCACCGGTTCACTGGTCTGGCTCGTCGGTTCGATTGCGTTAGCACTACAGCCCGATACCGGGCAGGAACTGCCTGCGCTGGACCTGCGGTCGCAGCAGGGTCAGGTCGTGTCGCTCGCTGCGTTCAAAGGGAAACCAGTGGTGGTGAATCTCTGGGCCACCTGGTGCCCGCCATGTGTGCGCGAGATGCCGGTGTTGCGGCAGGCCCAGGTGGACCGGCCAGGCGTTCATTTTGTATTTGTGAACCAGGGCGAGTCACCCGCCAAGGTCAACGCGTGGATGCAGGCGCGCAATTTGCGCTTGGAGAATGTACTGCTGGATGAGGCTCGCACCGCGGGCGCAGCGTTCAAACAAAGCGCGCTGCCCTTGACGCTGTTCTTTGACGCCCAAGGGCGACTCGTCAGCACCCGGGTTGGAGAGCTGTCGCAAGCCACTCTGGCCGAAAGACTAGCTGCAACACAGCCTTGAATTTCCCACCTTTAAACAACAGTAAGTTGCAAGCTTTGTCCGTGCCAAGCTTGACAGAAAAAGGACCAAACTATGACTGGAACGGTAACGGTACACACTGACGGCGGCGTGGTGCGGGTCACGTTGGAGCATGCAGGCAAATTCAACGCCATGTCGCGCGCCATGTGGCGCAGTTTGCGCAGTGTTTTTGAAGGCATCCAGCGTGACGCGGGCGCGCGCTGCGTGGTGTTACGGGGCCAAGGCGGCCATTTTTGTGCGGGTGGTGATATTGCCGAATACGCGGACTTTCGCTTCGAAGAAGCCAGCCTGCGCGATTTTCATGAGAACGACGTCTGGGGCGGCCTGCAGGCCATGCTGGATTGCGACGTGCCCACCATTGCGCAAATCGACGGTAACTGCATGGGTGCAGGTGTCGAGATTGCCAGCTGTTGCGACATCCGCATCGCCAGCGAAACGGCTCGATTTGGCGCACCGATTGCCAAGCTGGGTTTCCCGATGGCGCCGCGGGAGGCCGCGCTGGTGGTACGCGCGGTGGGGGAGCTGACGGCACGCGAAATGCTGCTGTCCGCTGCGGTGCTGGATGCGGCCCTGATGCAGCAGCGGGGATTTTTGAACCAGGTGGTGCCAGCCCCTACGCTGGACGCGGCAGTTGCGGCATATGTAGACCGCATGCGGCTGCTGGCCCCGCAGGCTGCACGGATGAATAAACAGACATTTAGGGCTCTAGCCCCCGTCGGTATTGATCAATATGCTACTGAATTAATAGCAACTGCCTACCGCTACGCCAGCTCCGCCGAACACGTGGAGGGTGTACGCGCCTTCACCGAGAAACGCCGACCCCGATTTGGCGCTGATGAAACGTAGCTTTCTTTCCCTCTGGCACCCAGCGTGAAGGATTGACCCATGACGATGCCCAGTCTGAACCACAACCTCTTTGCCGCCTTGCGCGCAGCGTTTCCCGCTGACCTGGATGCCGTCGCCATTGAGACTGACAACGGCCTGCACTACTCCTGGCGCGACCTGGACCGTGCCACCGCGATGCTGGCTAACTTGTTGCAGTCGCTGAAGTTACCAGCGGGTGCGCGCATCGCGGTGCAGGTGGAAAAGTCGGTGGAGGCGCTGGCGCTGTACCTGGCCACGCTGCGGGCAGGTTATGTGTTCCTGCCGCTGAACACTGCCTACCAAAGTGCCGAGATCGAATACTTCATTGGCAATGCCACGCCCGCCGTGGTGGTGTGCACACCCCAAAATTTTGGCTGGGTCAGCAAGATCGCTTTCAAGGCCGGCACGCAAAACGTGTTCACGCTGGGTGATGACCGAACCGGCTCCTTGCTGGAGCGCGCAGCGCACTGCAGCGACCAACACACCGTGGCTGAATGCACAACAGACGACATAGCCGCTATTGTGTACACCAGTGGCACGACCGGCCGCAGCAAGGGCGCCATGCTGACGCATGCCAATTTGCTTAGCAACGCCCAAGTGTTGAAAGACTACTGGGGCTGGAGAAGCGCCCAAGACGGCGGTGACGTGCTGATGCATGTGCTACCCATCTTCCATGTGCACGGCCTGTTTGTGGCGCTGCATGGTGCGCTGCTCAATGGCAGCAAGATGCTCTGGCTGGCCAAGTTTGATCCCAAACGGGTGTTGCAAATGCTGCCCGAAGCGACCGTCTTCATGGGCGTGCCCACACTGTACGTGCGCCTGCTGGCGGAGCCGGGGTTAGATCAGCACGCCGTGCGCAATATGCGACTCTTCATCGCCGGATCTGCGCCACTGCTGATCGAAACCTTCACCGAATGGCAGGCCCGCACCGGCCACACCATTCTGGAACGTTATGGCATGAGCGAGACCGCCATGTTGACTTCGAACCCCTACGCGCCCGACCCACGCTTTGGTGGACTCAATGAGCGCCGGGGCGGTACCGTGGGTTTTCCGCTGCCTGGCGTTTGTCTGCGTGTGCAAGACGATGCGGGTCAAAATTTGGGTGTGGGGGAGATTGGTGGCATCCAGGTCAAGGGCCCCAATGTTTTTAGTGGCTACTGGCAAATGCCGCAGAAAACCCAGGAAGAATTTACGGTAGACGGCTTCTTCAAAACCGGTGATGTGGGCAAGGTCGATGGGGATGGCTACGTGACCATTGTGGGGCGCAGCAAAGACCTCATCATCAGCGGTGGCTACAACGTTTACCCTGCCGAGATTGAAGCCACCATCAACACGCTGCACGGCGTGGCCGAAAGCGCCGTGGTCGGCGTGCCCGATGGGGACTTTGGCGAAGTGGGTGTGGCGGTAGTTATAGCCAAGCCGGATGCGCAACTGGACCCCGCAAATATATTGGCCGTGCTCAAGACAATGCTGGCAAACTTCAAGATACCCAAGCGCTGCTTTGTCGTGGCCGAGCTGCCACGTAACGCCATGGGAAAGGTGCAGAAGAACCTGCTGCGGGCGCAGTACGGACAGCGTCCGCCATCAACCGGAGAACGACTATGAAGCTTATGCAGACCGTTGTGCGAAATGCCGATGCCACAGTCGCCGACTTTGCCGCTTTGACCGCCATAGAACCCAATTTGGTGTTGGCCTTTGGTTCCGTAGAAGCCTTGCAACGTGGTGCTTCTGCCTTAGCCAGTGCGTTTCCGCTCGCGCAGCGGGCAGGCTGCTCTACGGCCGGAGAGATTTCCGCCAAAGGCGTAGAGGATGGAACCCTTGTGGTCACGGCAATGCGATTCGAGCGCGCCGCGTCGGCCCAGGTCAGCACCGTGCTGGCCGACATGGAGGATTCCTACGCAGCAGGCAAGCGACTAGCGGCCGCTCTGCCGGTCGTAGACCTGCGTGCGATCCTTATTTTTGGCCAGGGCATCCAGATCAACGGAAGTGCGTTGTTAAGCGGTATGACGGACATCGTTGGCAGCAAGCTACCCATCACCGGCGGATTGGCTGGAGATGGCGGGGCATTTAGCCAGACCTGGGTGCTCGATGACAAAGGCGTCAGCAGCGAGCGCTTGACCTGTGTGGGGTTGTATGGCGATGCGTTGGAGTTCTCGCACGGCTCCTTTGGTGGCTGGTCGCCGTTTGGCCCCGCGCGCAAGGTTACGCGCTGCGACAACAACGTCTTGTATGAGCTCGATGGCGAGTCGGCGTTGGCGGTTTACAAGCGCTACCTGGGCACCCATGCCGATGGACTGCCGGCCTCCGGCCTCCTGTTCCCTTTTGCCATGCTGGGCAGTGACCACAGTGAGGTGGGATTGATTCGCACGATTCTGGGCATCAATGAAGCCGCAGGTAGCCTCATCTTGGCGGGTGATATTGATCCCGATGGGTATTTGCGCCTGATGCACGCCAGCACCGACGCACTGGTGGACGGTGCGGAGGCTGCCGCCCAGGCGGCCAAATCCATGCACGGCAACACAGGTGACGGCCTGGCGCTGTTGGTGAGCTGCGTGGGGCGCAAGCTGGTGATGGGCGGGCGGGTCGACGAAGAGGTGGAAGCGGTGGGTGAGGTGTTTGGAGCGGGCGCTACCGTTGCCGGGTTTTATTCTTATGGCGAAATCAGCCCGTTTACCAAGGCGGTCGAATGCAAGCTACACAACCAGACGATGACGGTGACTTACATCGCAGAGCGGGCCTAACGCCCGCAACAGTGCCACACACTATGCACAAGTTGTTGCAGCGGCAGCTCAAGCGTGTTCTGGATGTTGATCTAGACCTGATACCCGTGCTGCAAGCTGAGTTGAGTGCACTTGCCGCCCGAGGTGTT
>JBKJJC010000213.1:0-6616 GCA_046598245.1 Rhodoferax sp. | reverse complement strand
CCCGAACAAAATATTGAACGGAAAGGTAAGGCCCAGCGACATACCAAAATACAGCGACGGGTTGGCCTCTGCAATCGCGTGGCGAATCACGGCGGGCACTGCAATATACGAGGCACTGGCCGCCAGCACCATGAGCAGCGTGACGTTGCCCGTCGACAAGCCCAACATGACCCCCAGTCCCAATGCCGCTGCGGCGTGCACCAATGGGCCGACGATGGCATAGGCCAGCAGCCAGGGGGATTTGCCTTTGAGTTCTGCGATGTTGCGTGCCGTGAGCAGACCCATGTCCATTAAAAAGAAGGCTAGCATGCCTTTGAACAAGTCCACCGAGAACGGTTTCATCGCCGCCTCACCTGACGGCCCTACCAGCAAACCGACGACCATTGCACCAATGAGCAGCAGTTGCGCCCCATCGGTAAGCGACTCATGCAAAATTTTGCCAAGGGGTGGGTTGGGGATGCCCATGGCCACCCGCTCGGGATCGCGTTGGCGAACCAGGTTGGCCAGCAGCACTGCCATGATGATGGCGGGCGACTCCATCAGCGCCATTGCCGCTGCCATATGGCCGCCGTATTCAACCCCGTGGTTATCGAGATACTGAACCGCAGTCACAAATGTCACTGCGCTGACCGAGCCATAGGTTGCCGCAATGGCCGCCGCGTCGTAGCCGTTCAAAAACCGCCGCAACAGAAGATACCCCACCATCGGCACCGCAAATGCCAACAGCAATGCTACGCCCAGGCTCATCACCACCTCGGTCGTCAGTCCCGACTTGGCCAACGCAAACCCGCCCTTGAGCCCCAAAGCCATTAGCAAATAGAGCGATAAAAAGCGGGATATCTGTGGCGGAATTTCTAGATTGGAACGCAAACCGCCTGCAAGGATTCCGAATAGAAAAAAGAGGATGGCAGGATCAATCAAGCTGGTCATATAGCGTATCTGTGAAGGTGAGGTAAGCCTGCGTTCGCGTCGGGCCAGCAGCACCATGTCTGCACTCCGGACAGTAAGTTATTTACTGCTCAATGCATAGATATTACATGCTTTTTTCTTTCCAATTTGGAATCTACATTCAAGCCTTGCAGACATCGAACACCCTAACTTTTGGAGCAAACCATGCAAATTGTTTTTGACGCCAAGCCCATCGAGGCCAAGCCCTTGAAGGACATTACCGTGGAACGCTTGCGCTTTGCCCTGCGTCGCTTAACCCAGCAGGTCAGCACCGCCCGGGTGAGCTTTACCGACGTAAACGGCCCGCGCGGCGGAGTCGACAAACACGCCCAAATTCAATTGCACCTGGAATCCCACGGTACGGTGATCGTGTGCGCGACGGCCAGTAACTGGCGCACGGCATTGGAGGACGCCCTGCGCCGCATCGTAGCCAAGGTGGTCAAAACGCTGAACCAGGCCAAGCGGCCCAAGCGCCAATCCATGAAAGGCTTGGCGCTGCAGCAAACCGACGGCTAAACCCGGCACCTCATTCACAGCTACACCTTTGGAGCGAATCATGAACGACTCATCCCGTAACAACCAATCTCGCGCCATTGCGTGGCCCGGAACCGATGCGCTGCATGACGGCAGCGGCAGCCATACTTCCCCCGCGCTGCAAAACCGCGTGTTACGCAACACCTATGCGCTGCTGGCCATGACGCTGCTGTTCAGTGCCGGTGTGGCCACAGCCGCTTTGGCTTTGCAAGCGCCGAGCCCCGGCATCATCATTACGCTGGCGGGCTACTTTGGCCTGCTCTATGCAGTGCACAAGTTTCAAAACAGTGCCTGGGCCTTGGCAGCCGTATTCGGCCTGACCGGCTTTATGGGCTACACCCTGGGCCCAATACTCACCCGCTACAGCGGGTTGACCAATGGTGGCGAGGTGATTGGTATGGCGCTCGGAGCCACGGGAGTAACGTTTTTCGCACTGTCGGCCTATGTACTGACGACCCGCAAAGACTTCAGCTTCATGGGCGGCTTTCTGTTTGCCGGCATGGTGATCGCTTTGCTGGCAGGCGTGGGAGCCATGGTGTTTGAGGTACCTGCGCTCGGGATGGCGGTATCGGCCATGGTGGCTTTGTTGTCTGCAGGCTTGATCCTGTTCGAGACCAGCCGCATTGTGAACGGTGGTGAGACGAACTATGTTCTGGCCACGGTCGGCCTGTTCGTATCACTTTTCAACCTGTTCACTAGCTTGCTGAGCTTGTTTGGGTTTAGCAGCGGCAGCGACTAATACCCGCGACTGATTCGGCGGGATGGCATTAGCGGCCCTGCGAAAGCAGGGCCTTCTCTTTTTAGATGGGGATACGTTATGGAAACAATAGGAACCTGGTGGATGTGGGTGGGCTTTGCCGTTTTTGTGGTGGTGGCCGTCGCTGTCGACCTGTTGGTCATGGAAAAACAAGGGGCCCACAAAGTCACCATGAAGGAAGCTGCCCTATGGAGCGTTTTATGGTTTTCGTTGTCGTTTGTGTTTGTAGGCTTGCTGTGGTGGTACCTTGACGGCGCGCAGGGCCGCGAGGTGGCCAACACGGTATCCATGCAGTTCATCACCGGCTACTTGGTGGAGAAGAGTTTGTCCATTGACAACATCTTTGTCTTTCTGATGATCTTTTCTTACTTTGCCGTGCCAGAGCAGTACCAGAAACGGGCGCTCATCATCGGCATCATCGGCGCCATCGTGTTGCGCGCATTACTGATTCTTGCGGGTGCCTGGTTGCTGGCGACCTTCCACTGGTTGCTGTATGTGTTTGGCGCTTTCCTGGTGGTGACCGGCGTGAAGATGTGGATTGCGGCAGGCCAAGAGCCGAGCATTGCCGACAACCCGGTGCTTAAATTTCTGAAGAAGCACATCAAAATCAGCGACCGCTTTGACGGTGAAAAACTGACGACTATGGTGGGTGGTGTTAAGCTGTACACACCCTTGTTTGTGGTGCTGGTGATGATTGGCGCCACTGACGTTATTTTTGCGGTGGACAGCATCCCTGCTATTTTTGCCATCACCAGCGATCCTTTTATTGTGCTCACGGCCAACATTTTTGCCATTCTAGGTTTGCGCGCGCTGTACTTTTTGTTGGCCGATATGGCCAGCCGTTTCCATTTACTCGCTTACGGTTTCGCGCTGGTTTTGGTGTTTATCGGCGGCAAGATGCTGTTGATTGATTTTTACAAAATCCCGATTGGTGTTGCGCTGATGGTGACCGCGGGCTTGATCGTGGCTTCGGTGGTGGCCTCGGTGGTGAGCAGCCGCACCGGCGGCGCCACGTATAAATAGGCATGAGCAAGGTTCACAGATTCCGGTCCTGGCTACGGCATCTGGAGCCTCGCGTTTTAGACAGCTTGGATAATTCCATGCTACGCGGCATGCGCCCCTGGCTGGATCGGCACGACGTCTTCTGTTTTAACCGCGAGCCTCTGGCACGTGGTGTTGCGATTGGTATGTTGTGTGGACTGATTCCCGGGCCGTTGCAGGTCTTGGGTTCATTGGCCATGTGCGCTTGGTTGCGGGGCAACGCCATTGCAGCGGCGATTGCCACGCTCTACACGAACCCACTGACCATCGTGCCTTTGTATTGGCTGTCATTTCAGATCGGGGCGTTTCTGATACCCGGGCAGCAGGCTATGCCGCCGTTTGTGGCCCCGCAGGGCGACTTATCGCAATGGGCGGCGGGTTTGGGTGAATGGATGACCGCGCTGGGTTGGCCCTTGCTACTGGGTTTGCCGGTGCTGGCAATTTTGCTGGCTGCCAATGCCTATGCCCTGGTGCAAATCTTTTTCCTGATCCCTGTGATCCGGCGTGCAAAGCGCATGCGGTTGGGTCGAGGGCTTCGTTAGCGCGTCGCTGGAAGTTCTATTGCAGCAAAAGATGGCCACGCTCTACCAAGTTGCGTAAATGCTGCTTCAGCGTGTTGCGATTGGCTTGGGTCAGCAGCACTGCATCGACCATGGTGATTCTTCCGTGGTCGCGCGTGAATTCCATGATGGCCAACGACAGTTCCGGAATCCGGGAGAGCAAGCCAGCTTGTTGAACTGCCCACTGCGGACCCGCACGGTGGGTGGTGTGGGAGCCGGAGGTTAAAAGTCTCTGGCTGCCCGATTAGGCCGCACTCGGAGCACTTACTCTGTAGTGATTACGTTGAAGGTTGCTCTCGTAGCGGAGTAGCTGAAACCCACACGCTTGTAGCACCTTGATCGAGGCAGTGTTGGCAGGCATGGCGAAGGAGTTCACCTCTGTGGCTGACAACACCGTAAAGGCGTGCGCGAGCGAGTACCGAACCAGCTCGGTGGCGAACCCTTTGCCCCAGTACTCGGGGCTGAAGGCGTAGCTGACTTCCAGACCCCAGTCGGGTTCTTTCGGGTCAATGCTCAAGCCACCCCAGCCAATGACACTGCCTTCCTCTTCGAGCTGCACAACCCACGGCGCAAACCCGAGGGTTGACCGCATAGCCTCGTAGGCGCTCAGCCTGGCCTCACACTCCGGGATGGACTGCGCAACGTACGTGAATTGCATGGCTACCGGGTTGCTCAGGAATCCAAAGAGCGCACGTGTGTCTTGGGATCGAAAGGGGCGAATTCGCAGGCGTTGTGTTCGGAGCATGGATACGCGGGCGGGGTTTGTGCGGCCTAACGGTTAGTCGGCACTTTTTGCAAGGGCAAGAACCATGTTTTGTGCCAGAACGGCACTGCCCACGCGGATTGGCTCTCTGTCGCCAAATTCCTCGAAGCCGGCTCGCCGATAGAGCCTCATCGCGGGGGTATCACCACAAGTAACGCCCAACTTGACAAAGCGTGCGCCATATTGCCTTGCCCAATGTACGGCTGCCTGTAGCAATGCGTCACCGGCACCATGACCACGAGTTTCTGGCGCTACCCACATTTGGAATAAGTTGATGGTGCCAGGGTCGTTTGCATCGGCCTTTGCCCAAACTAGACCTGACGGTGTCCCTTTGGCCTCTGCGACAAGTGCACAGTCCTGGCCAGAAAGGGCGGCATTTCTCAGACGTTCAGCCCACGCATCGTCAGTTCGCTCCAATTCCAGATCTAGCGTGCTCCCGAAAGCACTGGGTGAATCTTCGAGCGAACGAAGGCGCAGTGCCTTGTAGATGGGCCACTCCTCGGGCTTCAAACTACGGACGGATATCTGCTGTGTCATGTCTTGTGCCGCCTAAATAATGTCCAGAGCATAGAAAAACGCTCTTTAAGTTGGTCATGAAATACTCCGGTAAGTGGCTTCCAGCCTCACTTCTGTAGTCAATGAAGAGTGGAAGAGTCTGCCCGGTGACTACTGTCCCCACCGTATTGCACCTGGGAAACTCACATTACTATCGATTTAATAGCGACAAAGCTATATTCGGCGGGGGCTAGAGGCTAGATTTCTATATGAACGCCAACGCTCAGACCGCCAAGCGTTCAGCCGCCCACAACACCTGCTTCACCACCCCCAGCACGCTATCCCGCTGGGCGGGCAGCTTGAATTCGCCGTTTTCATCAAATGCGTCACCGGCTCGCCCTAGGGCAAATTGCTTGGGCGCAACCCAGCATTGCGAAAGCGTCATGAGGGGGTTCAGGTGGCTCAGCGAGCGCAGGCCGCCCAAGCCGCCGGGGGACGCGCTCATCAAACCGACGATCTTGCCGCGCATGGATCGCTCGCCATCGGACCAGACCGGGTCGCCTTTGACCGGGCTGCTGATCCAGTCGATGGTGTTTTTTAGCAGGGCGGTGTAGGAGCCGTTGTACTCGGGTGAGCAGATGATCCAGGCCGGGTGGTCGTAGGCAATGGCCTTGAGGCGCATCACGTCGGCTGGTGTGCCTTGGGCTTCTAAGTCGGCGTTGTACATCGGCACGTCAAAGTCGGACAGTTCGATGTGGGTCACCTCGGCACCTTCGGCGCGGGCCAGGGCGGCTGCTGCGTGGGCGAGGCGGCGGTTGAAGGAATTTTGGCGGGTGCTGCCAGCGAAGATGAGTAGTTTGGTCATGGCTTATTGTCGCCAATTCGATTGCTTGTGGGTTCTGCTTCTCTCGCCCGCGACAGGCAAGGCGCACGTGTTTTGCTCCGTGTCCCCCGCCCGCTTTGCGGGCTCCTCCTTTACCTACGCAAAACACACCCTCCTTGCCTGTCGCTGGAGTCGGTGGCGAATGGGCTGTCCGCAATTCCTTGGCTGGCTTACACGCACCGCAAGATCGCTTGGGCTGTGCGTTGTGCGGAGGTAAAGGAGGAGGCCATGCTTGCATGGCCGGGGGACACGCAGTAAAACACGCAGTCCAACCGATCCACACAAGTATGCAACCCGGACCGGTGAATTCTCTCCACGTGCCAAAAAACCAGGCAGCCAGTAAAATCGCAGGCTATCCCACACAGGCGCGCACGCTAACTTGCCTTGCGCCCGAAACGAACACCATGCTCTACCCACAAGAATTCGATGTCATCGTCGTTGGCGGCGGCCATGCCGGAACCGAGGCTGCACTGGCCGCAGCCCGCATGGGCAGCAAGACTTTACTGCTCAGCCACAACATCGAGACCCTGGGGCAGATGAGCTGCAACCCGTCCATCGGCGGCATTGGCAAGGGCCATCTGGTCAAAGAAGTGGACGCGCTAGGTGGTGCCATGGCGCTGGCCACGGACGAAGGT
>JBKJJC010000152.1:0-6999 GCA_046598245.1 Rhodoferax sp. | reverse complement strand
CCGCCACCCATGTAGACACAAACGCTGAGCATCTCATCCAGCTCAGCCCGCGTGCACTGCAGCTTGTGCAGGGCCTTGACGTGAAAGCCAATACAACCCGAGCAGTGCTGAGTGATGCCGATAGCCAGGGCCATCAACTCCTTGTGTTTGGCGCTGATGCTGCCCTCCAGCATGGCTGCGCCCGCCAGTTGGCCAAAGGCCTGCAACGCTTCGGGCTGTGCTTTTTTGAGGGGCAGCAGGCCTTCATTGATATTCTGGATCAACCCCGCGTGGTCAAAACCACCCGCATTGGTTTGCATACACATTCCTCCCAATGGCGTTCCACAGGGACGCCTTGAAGGCATGGTAGGCCCGTCCCCGCAAGGGCGGGATGATCTAGATCAAGGTCGGCGAAGGCGGGACGATGCACTTTCGATTTCAGCAAATAGACTTTGCTTTCCCACGCTGTGTCAGGGGACCAGCCGAACGGCCGCGATAGCCAGCCAGCCCAGCACAAAGTTGGTTTGCACCAGGGTCTGAATCTGTGTCGCAGCCTGGGCAACTGCGGCCCATTCGTTGGCCGCGACAGCACGCTGGAACCTTCTGAAACCGGCAAAGTAGATATGGCCAAAAATCAGCACCATCAACACGCCCAGGCCCAGCATCAGGTTCCAGCCCAGTGGCACACTGCCGACACCCGTGGATTCGCGGGCCGCGCGAAAGGCGGTGGTGTACATCATCGTGCCGGTGGAAAGCAGTGCCACGATGGCCAGCACAACCACGGCAAAAAAGCGCTGCCACACCGCGGCCATCAGGCGGACACGGGCTTGTGGCTCCAGCACCGCGATGGCGGCAGGGCGCAGGGCCAGCAGCATGAACGCCATGCCTCCCATCCAAAAAATAGCGGCGACCAAGTGGATCAACAAAACAATAGCGTGCATAGGGGCCTTGGCGAGTGGGGTTGACAATGGAGTGAGCTGTAGCGGATTGTGCGCGAGGTCGCGATCCACCCACTACCCAAACAATTGTCCCCGCGCCGCATCGGTAATCGCCACCACGCAGGGATGCGTGATGCGCCGCTCCACCGACACCGCATAAAACTCGTCCACCAGTTCCTCGCTGCGGCCAATCACCTCCACGCCAAACTGCGCCACCGTGTCTTGCTCCATCACCGTAGGGGCCATGAAGGCGCCCCGCCCCTCGCGACCAAAGGCATTCATCAGGGCACCATCGTCAAACTCACCAATGATGCGGGGGTGTATCTGGTGGCGCGTCAACCAGCCCTCCAACTGCTGGCGTACCGAGGCATGGGCACCGGGAATCAATAGCGGAAAATCGTTGAGGCATTGCGGGAACCGGCCCTTGAGCCCCGCCTTCAGCGATGGCGCGCAAAAGAAGCTCATGGCGGTGCGCCCCAGCGGGTGGTTGAATGCCTTGACATTGAGTCGCTTGGACATCGGCTCGTCCGCAATCACCAGGTCCAGGCGGTTGAGCGCCAATTGGGCCAGCAGGTCGGGGAATTTTCCTTCGTGACAGACCAGACGCACCGGCTCGGCAATGGCCAACGCGGGCTCCAGCAGCCGGTAGGCAATCGATTTTGTCACCGAGTCCGCCACGCCCACCTTGAAATCCAGCAGTCGCCGGCCGCCATGGGCCTGGCGCAACGCGGTCTCCAGCTCGGCGCCTAGCGCAAAGATCTGGTCGGCGTAGCCCAACGCAAGGTGGCCGTCTTCGGTTAACTCCAGGTTGCGCCCGCTCTTGCGGAACAACTTGCGGCCCAGCCAGTCTTCCAGCAGTTTGATCTGGCCGGACAGAGTTTGTGGCGTGGTGTGCAACTGTTCGCCGGCGCGCATGATGCCACCGGCCTTGGCGGTGACCCAGAAGTAATGCAAGTGTTTGAAGTTCATAGCAGATTCTGTTTACTTCGTATTAATCGAAGTGAAATTGTTACAAATACGAATTTACACGAAGCATTGTCGCGCCTACATTCACGCTTCACCAGCCACCTTTTGAGCTGGAAGGAGAAAGACCCATGCGTTTGAGTACACGAGGCCGTTTTGCCATTACCGCGATGATTGACTTGGCCCTGCGCCAGACCTCCACGCCGGTGCCGCTGCAAGACCTGGCGCAGCGCCACCGCATTTCCATGTCTTATCTGGAGCAGATGTTTGCCAAGCTGCGCCAGCACGGCCTGGTGGAGAGCACACGCGGCCCTGGCGGCGGCTACACACTGGCGCGCACTGCGCACAGCATCTCGGTGGCCGACATCATTGGTGCCATCGAAGAGGGCACTGACCCGCGCAATGAAGGCACACAGCGCGAAACCTCAGCCAGCGCCCAAGCCATGACACAGGATTTGTGGGACGCACTGCAGACCACCGTGGTGGCCTACCTGAAGACAGTGACACTGCAAAGCCTGGCCGAAGAGCAGAAGGCCAAAGGCTTCCAAGTGCAGGAGCGCAGGCCAGTGCAAAAAGGCGTCTTTACCAAACCCAAGCAAGAAAAGCCACGGCCGACCACACCCAACTCGGTGTTTGCGCTGGCCAACGCTTGGTCTGCCAGAAGCTAGCCCTACCGGTTTAGCCCCACATGCTCCAGATTGCGCAGCAATAGGGGCATGGCGAAAGGCTGGATGAGAAGGTTTGGCGGTCGGGCGCTAGGGCTGGTCTGTTCTGGTATGCACTGCATCAAGCAATGCGGTCAAATCCATAATCACCCCTCCGCTAACAAACGCCAGGTAGAAGACATGGAAACGCGCAAACCGCTGGACGGACACGCCATCGGCCTGATGCTGCTGCTATGCCTGGTCTGGGGCCTGCAACAGGTGGTGCTGAAGGCCACCGCTGACGACATTGCACCGATCTTCCAGATCGCGCTGCGCTCGGGTGTCGCCGCGCTGCTGGTGGGCCTGGTTATGGTGGCACGGGGCGAGCGCATGCGCATCGCCGACGGGACCTGGCGCGCTGGGCTGTTGGTAGGTGCGCTGTTTGGCTTGGAGTTTCTATTGGTGGGCGAAGGCCTGCGCCACACCAGCGCATCACATATGGTGGTGTTTTTGTACACCGCACCCATTTTTGCCGCCTTGGGCCTGCACTGGAAATTGCCCGCCGAGCGCTTAGGCGCAATGCAGTGGCTGGGTATTGCGCTCGCCTTTGGCGGCCTCGGCGTGGCATTCTTTGGCCGCAGCAGCGGCTCGGCGTCCAGCACGTCAGTGGACATGCTGTGGGGCGATTTTTTAGGTCTGCTTGCCGGTGCTGCATGGGGGGCCACGACGGTGGTAGTGCGCTGCACCAAACTGGCCGTGGCGCCCGCTACGCAAACCCTGTTGTACCAATTGGTCGCCGCCTTTGTGCTGCTGTTGGCCGCATCCTTTGCCACCGGCCAGGCGCACTTTAAACCCACGCCCACCGTTTGGGCTAGTTTGCTGTTCCACTCGGTCGTGGTGTCGTTTGCCAGCTTTCTGCTGTGGTTTTGGCTGCTGCGCAAGTACCTGGCTTCGCGCCTGGGCGTTTTCTCGTTCATGACACCGCTGTTTGGCGTTGTGCTAGGGGCATGGCTGTTGCAGGAACCCATTGAAGCCAGCTTCCTCATCGGTGCCATACCGGTGCTACTGGGCATCGTGCTGGTCAGTGGTGGTCCCAAATAATCAACTGCAGAGCAATTGCAATGGTGCAGAATCGGTTCACATTCGACCCTTGCCAGGACCAGCGTTATGCAAAACCCCGAATTCCGCGCCGACCAAGTTCAGACCGTCCTGCAGGTCTCGGGGCTGTTCAAGGGAGTGGACCTGGCGACCATTGCGTCAGAACTGCAAGACAGCCGCACCCAGGCCATCGAAGCCGGGCAGGTGTTGCTGGACCCCAAACACATCAACACCCATATTTATATCGTGCTGAGCGGGGAATTACTGGTCTGCCTGGAGCCCAAGATCGGCAACCCGCTGGTGCGCCTGGGCGCGGGCGACTGCGTTGGTGAGCTATCCATCATCGATGCCAGCGCGCCATCGGCCTATGTGGTGGCATCGGTGCCCACCCAGTTGCTGGTGATTTCCAAACCCGTGTTGTGGCGCATGCTGGCCGTGCAACAGGTCATGGCCTTGAATCTATTGCACGTGCTGGCCCGCCGCATCCGCGAAAACAACACCGTACTGCTGGGCAGCCTGGAGCTACAGCGCCAGTACCGCAGCAAGGCCGAGACGGATGCGCTGACCGGCCTGCACAACCGCGCTTGGTTTGAAGAAGTGTTTCCCAAACAATTGGAGTTGTGCGAACGCACCGGCCAGTATGTGTCGCTGCTCATGGTCGATATCGACCACTTCAAGAAGGTCAACGACCAATACGGCCACACCTGCGGCGACGAGGCCCTGCGCCACATGGGCAACCTGCTGCGGCGCAACCTGCGATCCACTGACCTGTGCGCCCGCTACGGTGGCGAAGAAATGATTGTGCTGATGCCCGGCACCGACATCATCCACGGACAATTGACCGCGGACCGCCTGCGCGAGAGTGTGGCTGATACCCCGCTGACATTGCAGGACGGGCGCGAACTGACGGTACAGATATCGGGCGGCATCGCCCAGTGGCAGCCTGGCACCACGTTAAACGATTTGATACGCTCGGCAGACCAGGCGCTCTACCGCGCCAAAGAGGGTGGACGCAACCGGATTGCCGTACACGCGTTGCCAACCCCAATGGATTTTTCGTAGTTTGCAGCCCTCACCCCCGCCGCGCTTTCTGAGGAGCGTTTTTCTGGCCGCCGTGTGTTTGGTTGCTGCGCCAGTGGCCAGCGCAGCAGAAGAGGCCCCGGCCTCCAAACCTCGCCCCAAAATCTACAAATACCTGAAGGGCGGCACCCCCTCGTTCTCCGATGTTCCGCCGGCCAAGATTCCCTATGCCATCTTCACGGCGTCTTGCTACGCCTGCAATGTCCACTCCAGCATCAACTGGCACACCACGCCCTTGCATCTAGACGCCTACACAGATGCGATTGCAAACGCCGCGCGCCGGTTCAACGTGGATCCCGCACTGGTGCGGGCTGTGATCCATGCAGAGTCGGGTTTCAACCCTCGCGCGCGCTCAAACAAAGGGGCTACCGGTCTGATGCAGTTGATGCCCGGCACGGCACGTATGCTGGGTGTGACTGACGCATTGCAGCCCAGCGAAAACATCCGTGGTGGCACGCAGTACCTGGCCGAGCAGTTGAGACGTTTCAACAACGACATCAGCCTTGTTGCCGCCGCCTATAACGCGGGGCCCAACGCGGTTCAGAAGTACGCAGGCGTTCCCCCCTATGGCGAGACCCAGGTGTATGTGCAACGGGTCAAAATCTTGCACCAACGGTACCAATCCTCCCCGCCGGGATAGCCAACCGCCCGCAAAAGGCCGCCATCTGCTGGCGCCGTAACCTGCGCTTACAGATGAAACTTGCTTTTGCAGTCGTCTGTGCGCTATCGCATGCCCGAGCGGGCAATCTCTAACTATTATTTAGTCTCGGGCTACAAGTTGCATATTCGCGACAAGCCCGAGCGACTTCTCGACAACATTCAGGAAAGATAGTCATGAAAAAACATAAAAGAGTCTATGGTTGGATCGGTATTGCGACGCTCACCACGTTGCTGCTGAGCGCTTGCGGCGGAGGTGGCGGAACTGCGGCGACGACACCTAGCGGCACCGGCACACTGCGCTTTGCGCTAACTGACGCACCGGCCTGTGGTTATGACGCCGTCAATGTCACGGTACAAAAATTGCGCGTACACCAGAGCAGCAGCGCGGGCGACGGCGACAGTGGTTGGTCTGAAATAGTCTTGAGCCCCGCCAAGCGGGTCGACTTGTTGAGTCTGACCAACGGAGTGTTGAGCGAACTGGGCCAGACACCACTGCCCACAGGCCGCTACACCCAACTCAGGCTGGTTCTCGCGGACAACAACAGCACCACCCCGTTAGCCAACTCTGTGGTGCTCAGCAGCAACAAGTCTGAGGTGGCCTTAAAAACCCCCAGCGGTCAGCAGTCTGGCGTTAAAACCAATATCGGCATAGACATCGCCGCGAACCAGATGGCCGACTTTGTATTGGACTTTGACGCCTGCAAATCGGTGGTGACCGCAGGTAATTCCGGGCAATACCTGCTCAAACCCGTGGTCAGTGTGATTCCACGTTATGTCTCGGGAGTGTCTGGCTTTGTCGACCCCACAGTAGCGGCTACTAGCAATGTCAGCGTGTCACTGCAACAAGCTGGCGTGGTCGTCAAGACCACTACGCCTGATAGCACCGGCAAGTTCATTTTGCAGCCTGTAGCACCGGGCACCTACAGCTTGGTAATGGTCGGCACGGGGCGCACCAGCTTGGTCGTGACGGGTGTGGTGGTTGCAGCTGACACGCTGACCGCATTCAACGCATCCACTGCGCCGTTGAACCCGCCTGCGTCGGCCTCCGCGACACTGACCGGAACCGCCACGGCCGGCAGCTATGTGCGTGCTTTGCAGGCCCTCACGGTGGGCACAACGGTTCAAGTTTCGGGCCGTTTTGTTGATGACGTAACCGGTGGCTACACGTTCTCGTTACCTGTCAGTGCACCGTTGGTCGGGCCTTATGTTGCAGCGCCCAGTGCGCTGGTTTTGGTCGCAGACACGGCTGTAGCTGGAAAATACACGCTGGGAGCCAGTTTGACGGGATTCGCAGAGAAATTGGTCGCGCTCAATCCTTTGACTGCCGGCGCTGTAGTCACGACCAACTTCGCTTTCCCGTAAGCGTGTAGTGCCGGGGCCCGAGCAGTGGGAGCAACTGCTCGGGCTACCTACCCGCTCCGCTGTTGGGCGGCCGGTCACCCAGCAGATAACGGGGCCCAACGCCCCGTTTGGCCGCTATATCCCCAGGGTTGTACAGCGCGCATTGGGTGAGTGACAAACATCCGCATCCTATACACGACGACAACTGGTCACGCAGGCGTGTCAGGTCGGCGATGCGCTGGTCGAGCAGGGGGTGCCAGGCACTAGACAAGCGAACCCAATCTTTCTGGTTAGGC
>JBKJJC010000071.1:0-24845 GCA_046598245.1 Rhodoferax sp. | reverse complement strand
GCTGCTCGCGCCGATAGTCTCGGTGTAATCGCGTTGCTCGGCGCTGAGGGGTGTGTCGTGCAAGAGGGTGCTCATGCCGATGATGGCGTTCATCGGGGTGCGGATCTCGTGGCTCATATTGGCCAAGAACTCGCTTTTGCTCTGGTTGGCGGCTTCGGCCAGCTGGCGGGCCTGGTGTGCCTCGTGTGTGCGCTCCAACACGCGGGATTCCAGCGTGGCGTTGTCCAGGGCGACTTCGGCGTGGCTGTCGGACAGGGCACGCATCAGCTGGTTAAAGCCTTGCTGCAGCGTCGCGATCTCGGCCACCTGGGTGTCGCCAATGTCTATGACCTGGCCCTGGCCGCTGGTTGACAGTGCGCCCACCTGGGACGAGAACCCGACCAGCGGGCGCACGATGTGGGTGCGCACAAACTGCCACAGCAGCAAGCCAAAGAGCATCAGCAGTGCAACGGCGGATATGGCCCCCGCGCGCAGCGTTTCTTCGAGCTGCTGGTAGACCGCCTGGTTGCTGGACGCGATGTACAGGTGCCCGACCTCGCTTTCGACTTGGTTCTTGGTCCGAAACAGTGGCTTCTTGACCGACAGCGCTGTACTGGGCTGCATGCCGTTGGGCGCGCGCCAGGTAGCGACCACCGTGCCGCCGGGCTCGACCACGTCCACCTGCACCACCACCGGGTGGGCGCCAATGCCGTTGACGATGGATTTGAGCAGTGACTCGTCGAACGCCCAGATGGCCAGTTGGGTGCCGGGGGCAAAGGTGGTGGCCAGGGATTGCAGGGTGTCGTGGATGTAGGAGCGCGCGCGCTGGTACTCAATGAAGGACTGGACGCCGACCACCACGGCGGCAAACGCCAGAAAACTGGGCAGCAGCTTGCGTAGAAAGACTTGGGTTAGCGGGTAGCGGGCGGACGGTGGCATGGCGACTCAGCGCACGCGGTCACGGTGCATTGCGGGGGATGCGCATCACGAAGCAGGTGTTTCCCGGCTGGCTGGTCACCGAGATGCTGCCGCCCAGCACATTGGTCACCAGGTTGTGCACGACGTTGAGCCCCAGGCCATTGCTGCCGGTTCCCATCCTGGTGGTGAAGAAGGGGTCAAAAATGCGGCCCAGGTGGGCGGCCGGTACGCCGCCACCGTTGTCCGAGACGCTGAGCGCGACCCATACATCCCCCTGCGCTTCGGAGGACACCCTTACGGCACCCCCAGGTGCGTGCGCCAGGCCGTGCAATTGCGCGTTGTGTATCAGGTGCTGCAGTGCTTCGTGCACCGCTTCGGGGTAACTGTCCATGGTGATGCCCGCGGGCACGTCCACCTGCAGCGGGATGGGGGTGCCGTCCGGCATCTGGCTGACGGCATGGGCAACGTCTGCCACGTGGGCGGCAAGGTCAAAGCGGAGGCGATCGGAGCGCGCCTCGGTCAGGGCAATGCGTTTGAAGCTGCGGATCAGGCTGGCAGATTTGTTCAGCGTGCCCAGGAGCAATTCACAGGCCTGCGTGGCGTCGTCCATGTACTGGTCCAGCTCCGAGCGTTTGATGCCGGTTTGCAAGGTGCGCGCCAGCTGCTGCGTCTTGTCGTTTAGCGTGCTGGCGGCCAACAGCCCGGTGCCTATGGGGGTGTTGAGCCCATGGGCCACGCCGGCCACCATGGCGCCCACGGCGGCCAGCCGTTCCGATTGGGCAATTTTGTCGCGCGCGGCGCCCAGTTGCGCCAGGGCTTCGGTTAACTCGGCATTGGTCTGGTTGCGCATGATGATCTGGCGCTCCAGCTCGCGCGTGCGGTCATGCAGGGCCAGGTGGGTGCGGATGCGGGCCAGCACAATCGGGGCGCTGAATGGCTTGGTGACATAGTCCACAGCGCCCAGCGTCAGGCCGAACTCCTCGTCCTTCTGCTCGTCCAAGGCCGTCACAAACACGATCGGTATGTGCTGGGTCTGGGGCCGGGCCTTGATCTGGCGGCAGACCTCGTAACCGTCCAGGCCCGGCATCACCACATCCAGCAGCACCAGGTCGGGTGGCTGGTCGGACTGGATGATCTTGAGCGCCTTTTCGCCGCCCGTGGCCACCTTCACGTGGTAGTGCGGTTGCAGGATGGCGTGCAACAGGTCGATGTTTTCTGGTGCATCGTCGACCACCAGCAGGGTGGGTTTGTCCACGTCTTAACGCAGCGTTAAAGCGCGGGTTAGTGTGTGGCCGGCTGGCAGCAGGAACACGGCGACCGCCCGTACCTGGTCGTTCGCCAGTGCCTTCAAGCTGCTGGCCGCAGCGGCCATCTGCTCGACCAAAGCAGCGTTTTGCTGGGTCACTTGGTCCATTTGCATGACCGCCTCGCCCACCTGCTGCACACCCATGGCCTGTTCGCCGCTGGCGGCGCTGATCTCGCCCATGATGTCGGTCACGCGCCGGATGCTGGTGACCACCTCGGTCATTGTGACGCCAGCTTTGTCGACCAGTAGCGTGCCTTGTTCGACCCGCTCCACACTGGCGTTGATCAGCATTTTGATTTCCTTGGCAGCCTCCGCGCTGCGCCCTGCGAGGCTGCGCACCTCGCTGGCCACTACGGCAAAACCACGGCCCTGCTCACCGGCGCGGGCGGCTTCGACCGCCGCATTCAGCGCCAGGATATTGGTCTGGAACGCAATGCCGTCAATCACGCTGATGATGTCGCTGATGCGGCGGCTGGATTCGTTAATGCCCTTCATGGTCTCGACCACTTGGCCGACAACGTTGCCGCCCTGGGCCGCCACGGTGGACGCGTTTTGCGCCAGCTGGTTGGCCTGTTTGGCGCTGTCGGCGTTTTGTTTGACGGTCGAGCTAAGTTCTTCCATGGAGGCCGCGGTTTCTTCCAGCGCGCTGGCTTGTTGTTCAGTGCGCATGGACAGATCGTTGTTGCCCTGGGCAATCTCGGAGCTGGCACCGGCCACGCCCTCGCTGCCCACCCGCACGGTGGATACCACGTCCACCAGGTTGCCCTGCATCTCTTTCAGGGCGGCCAAGGCAATGCCGGTCTCGCTTTTGCCAGTGCCGTCGATCTGCATCGTCAGGTCGCCGCTGGCCACGCTGCGGGCGATGTCAACCACCCGGTTCAAGGGGCCAGTGATGGCTTTGATGAGCATCCAGGCGATCGCGCTGGCCAGGCCAATGGCCAGAACGACCACGATGCTGAACAGCATGGTGGTGCGTTGGAAGTTGTCTGTTGAACGGTCGTACTCTGCCTTGGCCTCTTTGAGCTGGATGTCGATCAGTGTGGAAATGGCCGCACTCATGGGGTCAACGGCTTCGTACAGCGGCTTGACCATGGCTGCCACCTTGTCCTTGTCGCCGGATTCCATGGCGGCTTTGGCCTGGGCGACGACCGGCTGTGCCTTGGCGATAAGGTCCGTCGCTTGGGCCACGCCCCGTTTCTCTTCCTCGGTGAGGGAGGTAGATATATAGGCCTTCCACTCGGCTTCGGCGGTGGTCAGTGCGCCAGTCACCTCTTTGGCAGCGGCTTTGGGGTCCATGATGCCCGCAGACACCTTGTTGGTCGCGTCCACGATGCCGACTGCATACATATCGCTGACGACCTTGAGCTGTTTGAGGGGCACGACCCGGTCGGCGTAAATGGTGCCTATGGATTCGTTGGTGCTTTTGACCCTCAGAAAGCCAAAGCCGGCCATCAGACTGACCAACGCCACCAGGACTGTGAAACCCAGTGTCAGCCGGGTGGAAATTCTCATGTCATGCAGGTCCATACGAAATCCTTATTGAGTTGTAGGTCGTGGTGGGCTTGCAACGGCTAGCACTCTGGAGCCGTGCTGCCTAGTGGGGCTATCCGCAATTCTTTGGCAGTCCCCTGCATGTATGCGCGGGCGGCTCTGCGCGTCTGCCGCACAATCGGTGTCCATGAAAACCATACGACTTCGCGCCGGCAAAGAGCGCTCCCTGCAGCGCCGCCACCCCTGGATCTTTGAATCCGCCATTGCCAAAGGCAACGCCGACAGCGGCGAGACCGTGCGGGTCGAATCCGACAGCGGCGCCTTTTTGGGCTGGGCAGCTTTTAGTCCCACGTCCAAGATCCGGGCGCGGGTCTGGAGCTTTGATGAGACACAACGCATAGATGCTTCGTTTTTTATAGCGGCAGTGGCAGCGTCTGCGGGGGCTAGAGCCCGATTTGACATAAAGAGTGATGGCCTGCGCCTGGTCCACGGTGAATCCGACGGTCTGCCCGGTCTCATCGTGGATCGGTATGGCGACACACTGGTGGCGCAGTTCTTGAGCAGTGGCGCCGAGCGCTGGAAGGCCGTGTTGGCCGATGCGCTGTTGGCACAGACGGGCCTGACCAAGCTGTATGAGCGCTCGGATGCCAGCAGCCGGGGGCTAGAAGGCCTGCCCGAGGTCAAGGGCTGGTTGCGGGGTGGAGATGCCAGCACTCCCACCGACTTTGTGCTGCGTGAGCATGAATGGCAGCTGGGCCTGAGCATTGCCGACGGCCACAAGACCGGCTTCTACTTGGACCAGCGCGACAGCCGCAAGAAGTTTGCCGACTACGCCCAGCGCCTGGGCTTCCAGCGCGTACTCAACTGCTTTTGTTATACCGGCGGCTTTACCGTGGCGGCGCTGGCCGGGCTGCGGGCTGGCGGGTTTACCGGATCACATGTCACCTCGATTGATTCCTCTGGCGCGGCGCTGGCGCAAGCCCGCGCCAATGTGGAACGCAATGGACTGGACACTGCTCAAACCACGTTTATAGATGCAGACGTGAATGCTTCGCTGCGGCAGTTTCTGACCGAAGGCCAGACGTTTGACGCCATCGTGTTGGACCCGCCCAAGTTCGCCCCCACGGTGGCGCATGCTGAACGGGCGTCCCGGGCCTACAAGGACATCAACCGTTTGGCGTTGAAGCTGCTGGAGCCCGGTGGTGTGTTGTTTACCTATTCTTGCTCGGGCGGCATCAGTGCCGACCTGTTCCACAAGATCGTGGCGGGTGCCGGGTCCGACGCCGGGGTGGACGGCTTCATCACCGAACGCATGGGCGGCGCGCCGGACCACCCGATGACGATTGCGTTCCCAGAGGGTGAGTACCTCAAGGGTCTGGTTGTCATGCGTAAGTGAAACACCTTGAAATGACCAGTACACTCCCCACTTGCTGAATTTTGGATTGCCACATGAGCTTGATTCCCGCAACCATCCTGACCGGCTTTTTGGGCTCGGGCAAAACCACGCTGCTCAAACGCGTGTTGGCAGAGGCCCACGGCCAAAAAATTGCCGTCATCGAAAACGAGTTCGGTGAAGAAAACATCGACAGCGACATCTTGGTGACCGACACCAAGGAGCAGATCATCCAGATGAGCAATGGCTGCATCTGCTGCACCATCCGCGAAGACCTGCGCGCCACACTGCGTGACCTGGCCGAGAAGAAGCGCAAGGGCGAGTTGGATTTTGAGCGTGTGGTGATCGAGACCACCGGCTTGGCCGACCCCGGCCCGGTAGCCCAGACGTTTTTTATGGACGACGAAATCGCCGAATCCTATCTACTGGATTCCATCCTGACATTGGTGGACGCCAAACACGCCGAACAACAGCTCAATGACCGCCAGGAGGCGCGTCGCCAGGTGGGCTTTGCCGACCAAATCTTCATCAGCAAGACCGATCTGGTGTCCAAAGAAGAGACGGATGCGCTGATGCACCGCCTCAAACACATGAACCCCCGGGCGCCACAAAAGGCCGTGCATTTTGGGGTAGTGGCTTTGAGTGAGGTGTTTGACCTGCGGGGCTTCAACCTGAATGCCAAGCTAGATATCGACCCCGACTTCCTGAAGGACGACGCGCACGACCACGGGCATGACCATGGTCACGATGACCACGCGGGCCATGACCACGCGCCCGGTGAGCACTGTGACCACCCCTCACACGCGCATGGTGCGGGGCACCACCACCGCCATGACGACGACGTCAAGAGTTTTGTCTTCAAGTCCGACCGGCCGTTTGATCCGGCCAAACTAGAAGACTTTTTGGGTGCCATCGTCAATATCTATGGTCCGCGTATGCTGCGTTACAAGGGTGTGCTCTATATGAAGGGCACCGACCGCAAGGTCATCTTCCAGGGCGTGCACCAGTTGATGGGTAGCGACTTGGGGCCACAATGGGCTGATGGTGAGCAGCGGGGCAGCAAAATGGTCTTTATTGGGATTGATCTGCCCAAGGATATTTTGCTGCAGGGTATGGAACAGTCTTTGGTGTGAGGTTAATGAAATGATTGTCTCGATTTTGCAACGTATGGGTTTTGCCAAGGGGAAGCCTGTACACTCGCGCGCCGGAGAAGCCCAGCCAAAAGAACCTGTTAAAGGCAAGGCAGGGTCAGCTGGCCCCACCGACCATGCGCAGGAAAATTCTGCCAGGAGACACGAAGTGAACGCTAAATCTGGAAAAGACAGCAAGGCTGTCGCCGCAAAAACCAAAGCAACGGCTGTTGCCAAGCCCAAAGGAAAACCCGCCGCCAAATCGGTGGCAAAACCTGCAGCCAAACCCGTTGCTAAGCCTGTCCCAAAACCAGTAGCCAAGCCGGCAGCCAAAGGCGCCCCAACAAAAACTGCCAAGCCCGTGGCGATAGACAGCGCAAAATCAACGGCTAAGCCGTCGGCGTCCAAACCTGCAGTCAAGCCCAGCAACGTTACGGCCAAGAAGGTCAACCCATCGGCTTCAAAGCCCGTTATATCCAAACCCCGGGCTGTTGCCAGCCCTGTTCCCATGCCCGTTTCCAAAACGTCAGCGAAGCCAATGCAGACAACTGTTTCCTCCAAGTCAAAATCCCCTGTAGCTACGCCCGCCGTGGTCGAAAAAACTGTGGCCGCCCCGGTAGCTGCCGCCGTGCCCGCAAAGGCGGGCCGACCATCGTCGCGCTTGGCGCAGTTGACAGTCCCCTCTATAGCCCAGTCGGTCGCGTCGACGGCAGCCAAAGCAAGCTACACACAGTCCACGCCAACGCCTATCATTGTTCCGGCCTTGCCATCGTCGATCAAAAAAGACCCCAAGCTCGCCAACAACTGGAAGACGACTGCCGTGGCTGATCTCAGTGATGCGGAATTGATGGCCATGCCAGATTCCGAATACATGAACGCCGTTCAATTGGCGGCATTTCGCCTCAAGCTGAGCAAACTCAAGTTGGATATTCTCAACAGTGCGGGTGAGACCACAGAGCATTTGCGGGAGGACACCTCGGTGGTGCCGGACCCGGCCGACCGTGCCACGATCGAGGAAGAGCATGCGCTGGAATTGCGCACCCGCGACCGTGAGCGCAAGCTGCTCAAGAAGATTGAGCAATCCATAGGCCGTATTGATGCCGGTGACTATGGTTATTGTGATGAAACCGGTGAAGCCATTGGAGTCGGTCGTTTGTTGGCACGCCCCACTGCCACACTGTCGCTGGAAGCGCAGCAGCGCCGCGAGCTCAAGCAAAAGATGTTCGGGGATTGAGGCGGTCATCGACCTGATGTACCTGTCCGTTCGGTAAACTGCGCACATGGCCACCAAAAGCGATACCCCGGGCTTGTTGTCCAAGATGGCGATGTTCGTCCGCAACCCGACCAAGGACTGGTCGGAGTTGGAGCGCCCGCAGGCCGAGCAGGACAGCAGTTTCGACAAGCAAGTGCTCAAGCAGATGATTGAGCGCAAGCGCCAAAATGACTTCATCCGCAAGCGCGAATTCGATCAGCTGCGCAAGCTGCGCAGCCGTGGCGTATCTGCGGTAGCGGGTATGGGGCGCCCCTCGGTGTTCCAAAACAGTCTGGCCACCGACCCCGATGGGCGTGCCGTTACCCTGAAGAAGATCGACGAGATTGAAGCCCAGATGTCCAAGCAGTGGTGGAAAGGCAAGCAAGATGCTGCCAACGCCCAAGGGGCGGGCCTGCCGGTCGCCAAGCCAACTGGGGAAGAGCCGGTATCTCCTGTGCCGGTGGCCGCTGACCCGAATCTGTCGTCCCTGTCCATCTCCGAGCAGTTTGATTTGACGGCGTCGTCGCACATGGGCTTGGGAGAGGCGGGCGCTAGTGGCACCGATTTCAAGGCTACGGAAATGGGCGACGGTATGGAGCCTTTGCCGCCCACACCGCGGGCTGGACCCAAAGCGCCGCCCGGCGTCGGTCAAATCCCGATCCTGGGGACCTTTGCACAAAGTTACGATGGCGTAGATAAGGGTTTCTCTGCGTCGAAATTGTTTGCCATCGACGTGGAAGACATGGCGACCGATCCCGAGTTGGAAGAGGCAGCCATTCGGTTTGCCAATGGTGATGATGAAGGTGCCGAAAGTGGTTTGTTGGCCGCTCTGCGGGGCGATGCACTGATGCCGGAAGTGGCCCATTCTTGGGCCGCCGCTTTGCTGGACCTGTACCGCGCCACGCAAGACCGTACACGGTTCGACCAGGCCGTGGTCGAATTCGCCCACCGGTTTGAGACCGTGATCCCCCAATGGAGTGCCATTGGTGATGAGACCGCTGTGGCCTCAACCCTAGGCGAGCAGGACGTAGCGCCACGGCGTGTAAGCCGCGACTATTCCATTGGTGCCATCTGGAGCAGCCCTGGTGAGTTGAATGCCCTTGCGCTGGAGGATTTGCGCGATGCCATGGCCTCCAATCCTACGCCTTGGCATCTGGACTGGTCGCGTCTGGTCCGCATTTCCGAAGATGCCATGCCCTTGTTGGCTGGCCTGTTCAGCAGCCTGTGCGACGAACCCGTGGCGCTGCGTTTCAGCGGTTCACAGCAATTGGTGGATACGCTGCGCACCATGATGCCGTCGGGTGACCACAGTATCAGTCCTGACTGGTGGGCGATGCGCCTCAATGCGATGCGCGCCATGCAGATGCTTGACGATTTTGAATTGGCTGCCCTGGACTACTGCGTGACTTACGAGGTATCGCCTCCCGCCTGGCAGGAGGCCCGTTGCCACTACGCCAATGTCGAGGCAGAAGAGGCTGCGTCAGCCTCAGCACCTTCCAGTACTTGGAATTCGGGCTTTGCCCATGCACCCACAGCGCCAATTGGCCTTGATGGTGGGCTGGCGGTCAGTTTGGAGTTAAAGGGCAGCGTGCTGGGTGATGCAACACACGCCTTTGATGAGTTTGACGCCACAGAACACAAGGGCGAAAGTATCGTGGTGTCGTGCAAGGGGCTGGTGCGGGTCGATTTCTCTGCGGCGGGCAGCATCCTCAATTGGGTGGCCATGCGCGAGGCTGATGGTTGTCATGTCCAGTTCCGTGATGTCCATCGCCTGGTGGCGGCCTTTTTCAACGTTATTGGCATCAACGAGCATGCCCGCGTGCTCCCCCGCCCCGTCTAACAATCCATGGAAGCGTTCCACGGCACGACCATCATCAGCGTGCGCCGCAAGACTGCGCAGGGCTACAGCGTCGCCATTGGCGGTGACGGCCAGGTTACGCTGGGCAACATCGTTGTCAAAGGGACGGCGCGCAAGGTCCGCAAGCTCTACCACGGCAAGGTATTGGCAGGTTTTGCTGGTGCAACGGCGGATGCGTTCACGCTGTTTGAGCGCTTCGAGGCCAAGCTGGAAAAACACCAAGGCCATTTGGTGCGCGCCGCCATCGAGCTGACCAAAGACTGGCGAACCGACCGTGTATTGCGCCGTCTGGAGGCCATGTTGGCAGTGGCAGATAAGGACGCATCCCTGATCATCACCGGCAACGGCGACGTGCTGGAGCCCGAGAACGGTATTGTCACCATAGGTTCAGGCGGCGCCTATGCGCAGGCTGCGGCGATGGCGCTGCTGAACCACACCGAACTGTCCGCGACCGATATCGTCAAACGCTCGCTCGAAATTGCCGGTGAGCTGTGTATCTACACAAACATGCACCACACGATCGAAACCCTTGGGGGCGGTACAGAGAGCCTATGACCCCACAAGATATCGTCGCCGAGCTCGACAAACACATTGTGGGCCAGTCCCTGGCCAAACGCGCGGTCGCCATTGCCCTGCGCAACCGTTGGCGGCGCCAGCAGGTTGAGGGGGAACTGCGCGGTGAGATCACACCCAAAAACATACTGATGATTGGACCTACCGGCGTTGGCAAGACCGAAATTGCCCGCCGCTTGGCACGGCTGGCGGATGCGCCTTTCATCAAGGTTGAGGCTACCAAATTTACTGAGGTGGGCTATGTGGGCAAGGATGTGGACTCCATCATCCGCGACCTGGCAGACATCGCCGTCAAGCAAATGCGCGAGACCGAAAAGCGCAAGGTGCGCGCCCGCGCCGAAGACGCCGCAGAAGACCGCATTCTTGACATTCTGATCCCACCTCCCCGGGGTGATTCCGGCTCTGTCAACGCGCAGGAGCAGCCTCAGAGCAGTGCGCGCCAAACCTTTCGCAAGAAACTGCGTGAAGGTGCTTTGGCCGACCGTGAAATCGAAATCGATGTGACCCAAGCTGCGCCGCAACTCGAAGTCATGGGGCCGCCCGGCATGGAAGAAATGACGGACCAGTTGCGCGGCATGTTCGGTCAGATGGGGCAGGCCAAGCGGCAGACGCGCAAGCTCAAGATCAGTGAGGCTTACAAACTCCTGGTGGACGAAGAAGCGGCCAAGCTGGTCAACGAAGACGAAATTAAGACCCGAGCCCTCCACATGTTGGAGCAAAACGGCATTGTCTTTATTGACGAAATTGACAAAGTGACATCGCGCAGCGAAGGCAGTGGTGCCGAGGTGTCGCGCCAGGGTGTGCAACGGGATTTGCTGCCTTTGGTGGAAGGCACATCGGTGTCCACCAAATACGGCGTGGTCAAAACAGACCACATTTTGTTCGTGGCGTCAGGTGCGTTCCATTTGAGTAAACCCAGCGATTTGATTCCTGAGTTGCAGGGGCGCTTTCCGATCCGCGTGGAATTGCAATCGCTCTCGGTCCAGGATTTCGAGGCCATTCTGGTGCAGACCCATGCGTCGTTGGTCAAGCAGTACCAAGCGCTGCTCGCCACCGAAGGTGTGACTCTGGATTTCACTGCGGAAGGCATTACCCGCCTTGCGCAAATTGCCTTTGAGGTGAATGAGCGCACCGAGAACATCGGCGCACGCCGACTGGCAACTGTGATGGAGCGCTTGCTTGACGATGTGAGCTTCAATGCGGCCCAACTGTCAGGCCAGAGCGTATGTATCGATGCAGTCTATGTAAACACCCGTCTGGGTGAACTGAGCCAGGACGAAGATCTGTCGCGTTACATCTTGTGACACCTTGGGTCGCTTCTGCGCAGCCTTTCTCCCGTAATGCCTTGGCGGCCTTGTTTCTCACGCGTTACTTTCAGTGCCTGCGCTAAGTCCTTCATTTAGAACGATTTTGTGACAACTTCGGCTTCAAAATCGCTTCTAAGTCCTTGATTTCATTGGAAAAAATTGTCGTAAGCCCTCTTGCGTGATTCACTTTTGCTGATACAGTGCAAAAAAGTGGAATTAAGTGGTGAAAAGTGTCTTAAATTAGACCTTTTGCCCGGCAGTGCAAGAAAAG
This sequence comes from Rhodoferax sp., assembly GCA_046598245.1. Lineage (GTDB taxonomy): Bacteria > Pseudomonadota > Gammaproteobacteria > Burkholderiales > Burkholderiaceae_C > Allorhodoferax. The sequence continues at coordinate 13,367 of JBKJJC010000071.1, read as the reverse complement.
GTGGATTTTGGTGTTTCAAGGGGCTTCGTCTCTCAGTCTGGATGCAAAGGGTAGGCTTTCTGTGCCAACCCGGCACCGTGACGTCCTGAGTGCGACGGCGGCCGGCCAGTTGACCATTACCAAACACCCGCACGGTTGCCTGATGGTGTTTCCCCGCCCCGAGTGGGAGAAATTTGCAGCCCGCATCGCCGCACTGCCGATGGACGCCCAGTGGTGGAAGCGCATCTTCCTCGGAAATGCCATGGATGTAGAGATGGATGGAACCGGACGCGTACTGGTTTCGCCAGAGCTGCGTGAGGCGGCCGGTATCTCCAAGGACGCTGTTTTACTGGGCATGGGCACCCACTTTGAGTTGTGGGACAAGGCGACCTATGAGGCGCAGGAAGCAAAGGCCATGCAAGCTGCGATGCCCGATGTCTTCAAGGACTTTTCGTTCTAAGGCCGGGCGGTGGAAACTCCATGGAACCATGCCACTGTATTGTTGAACGAAGCCGTGGATGCCTTATTCAACAATCTAACGGACCCGTCAGCCCCCGAGGCTGATGGCACCTATGTGGATGCCACCTTTGGGCGTGGCGGCCACTCCCGGTTAATTTTGTCGCGCATCTCCCCCGTTGGGCGCTTGATTGCATTTGACCGCGACCTGGAAGCAGTCGCACAGGCCAACGCCATAACGGACGAGCGCTTCTCCATTCGGCACGAGGCGTTTTCACATGTGGCAGACCTGCCCAGTGCCAGTGTGGATGGAATTTTGATGGATCTGGGAGTGAGTTCACCCCAGATTGACAACCCGGTTCGCGGGTTCAGCTTTCGTTTCGACGGACCGCTGGACATGCGCATGGACACCACGCGTGGAGAGAGTGTGGCGCAATGGCTGGAGACGGCTGAAACCAATCAAATCGCGGAGGTGATACGTGAATATGGTGAAGAACGGTTTGCTGGCCCCATTGCAAAGGCGATTGTTGCTCGCCGACAGGAACGGGGCCCAATTTCAACCACCACCGAACTGGCCCAGCTCGTGGCTGACACGGTCAAAACCCGCGAGCCGGGCAAGGACCCTGCAACGCGCACATTTCAGGCTTTTCGGATTTTCATCAACGCCGAGCTTGAGGAGTTGCAACACGCGTTAGAGGCCTGCCTGCACATACTGAAACCCGGTGGACGCCTGGCGGTTATCAGCTTTCACTCACTGGAAGACCGCATCGTCAAGCAGTTCATTGCCAAGCACGCGAAGGATGAATACGACCGCCGTGCACCCTTTGCTGCGCCGAAGGTCATGAAGCTCAAGGCCCTGGACCGCATCAAGCCCAGTAAGGATGAGGTCAGCGGCAACCCGCGCTCGCGCAGTGCCATCATGCGCGTGGCGCAGAGGACAGCGGCATGATCCGGCTCAATTTGGTGTTGTTGTTGGCCGTGATGGTCAGCGCCATCTATTTGGTCAGTGTGCAATACGACTCACGCCGCTTGTTCACCGAACTGGACAGGGCCAAGACTGAAGCGCTCCGACTGGAGCTGGAAAACGAGCGTCTGCAGGTGGAGAAGCGTGCGCAGACCACGCCAGCACGCGTCGAGCGACTGGCGCGTGAAAAACTGCAGATGGTCCAGGCCAAACCTGGCATCACCACCTATGTCACCTATGCACCCGCCTCAGAAACGCAGGCCTTAACAGCGGAAGGCTCCGCACCCCTGGCGGCGCCCCTTTCAACCGGAAGTGGGGTTACGCGATGAGGCGTGGCGTGCAGTACACCTCCAGCCCATTGCTGGCCAGTCGCACGCCTGTTTGGCGTAGCAAGCTGGTCGTGGGCGCCATTGCATTGGCGTTTTGTGGGTTGGCTGCACGTGCCGCCTACATCCAGGTGGTCGCCAATGACTTTTTCCAACGCCAGGGCGAAGTGCGCTTTGCGCGCACGCTGGACCTGCCCGCCAACCGCGGCCGCGTTCTGGACCGGAACGGCTTGATCCTGGCATCCAGCGTGCCGTCTCCCAGCATTTGGGCCATCCCTGAAGATGTGGAGATTGACAAGGCAACTCTGCAAAAACTGGCCAAGTTGCTAGAAATGTCGGTGGCCGACCTGGCCAAGAAATTCGAAGACGAAGACAAGACCTTTGTCTGGGTTAAGCGCCAGGTGGACGAGTCTGTGGCCAAGCAGATTTCGGCGCTTAACATCAAGGGCATTTACCAGCGCAAAGAATACAAACGGCAATACCCGGAAGGGGAGTCTGCCGTACATGTGGTTGGTTTCACCAATGTGGAAGACAAAGGGCAGGAGGGCGTTGAGCTGACCTTTAACCAGGATTTGGCGGGGCGCAATGGCTCCAGGCGTGTCATCAAGGACCGGCTGGGGCGGGTGATCGAGGACGTTGGCAATCAGATTCCGCCGGTGGATGGCAAAGACCTGCAATTGAGCATAGACAGCAAGGTGCAGTTTTTCGCCTACCAGAAACTGCGCGAAGCGGTGCTGGAGCACAAGGCCAAGGCCGGCAGTGTGGTGGTGTTGGACACAACCACCGGGGAAGTGTTGGCCTTGGCCAACTACCCCAGCTACAGCCCAGACAAGCGTCGCAACCTGACCGGTGAGCAGTTGCGCAACCGGGCGTTGACGGACACTTTTGAGCCGGGTTCGGTGATGAAGCCCTTCACCATCGGCCTGGGTCTGGAGACCGGGCGCGTGACGCCACAGACCCAGATTGACACCTCACCCGGGCGTATGACCATTACTGGCTCCACAATTTCGGACTCGCACCCCAATGGTGTGTTGACGGTGGAGGGGGTCCTACAGAAGTCCAGCAACGTCGGTACCACCAAAATTGCGATGCAAATGAAGCCCCACGAAATGTGGGACCTGTTTACCCAGGCCGGCTTTGGGCAAAAGCCGCAGATCAGCTTCCCCGGCGCGGTGTCGGGTCGCCTGCGCCCCTACAAGACCTGGCGGCCCATTGAGCAGGCCACCATGTCTTATGGTTATGGCCTGTCGGCCTCGTTGTTTCAGATGGCACGGTCGTACACCGTGTTTTCGCACGATGGTCAGATCATTCCTGCAACGCTGATCAAGAGTTCGACGCCCGCCGTCGGCGTGCAAGTGCTGTCTGCCCGCACGGCAGGACAGGTCCGCAAGATGTTGCAAATGGCGGCTGGACCGGGTGGCACTGGGCAAAAAGCGCAAACCATTGGTTACTCGGTCGGTGGCAAGTCTGGCACTGCCTACAAGCAAATTGGCAAGGGTTATGGCACGGACAAGAACCGCAAGTACCGCGGTTGGTTCGTTGGCATGGCGCCCATAGACAATCCGCGCATCGTGGTGGCGGTGATGATCGACGAGCCCACCAACGGAAAATACTATGGCGGCGATGTGGCCGCTCCGGTTTTTGCGGAGACCGTTCAGCAAACCTTGCGTATTCTGAGCGTGCAGCCTGATCTGGCGGTGAAGCCACAAATCGTGGCACAGGCGGTGGAGGAAAACCTGTGATGCAAACACTGCACACCCCCACACAAGCCGCGCAATGGCTGCGAACGCAGGTCACGGGTACGCTGCAGTCCGATAGCCGCAAGCTGAAAGCGGGTGACGGATTTATTGCCTGGCCCGGCGCGGCGGTAGATGCCCGCCAATTCGTGGAAGCTGCCCTCAAGGCTGGTGCTGCTGCCTGCCTGGTTGAAGACGCCGATGTGGCCCGTTGGGGCTTGGAGGGCGCGCGCGTCGCCAGTTACCAAGGGCTTAAGGCAGATACCGGTGCCATCGCGGCCGAATTCTTTGGCACGCCATCCAGCGCATTGCAGGTAGTGGCCGTTACTGGTACCAATGGCAAAACATCCACAGCCTGGTGGCTGGCGCAGGCGCTGTCTGCCTTGCCGGACGCATTGGCATTGCCATGCGGCATGGTTGGCACCTTGGGTGTCGGGCAGCCACCTGCCAGCGGGGCTGCCGCTGTGGCACTGCATTCCAGCACTGCGGTCACCTCCACCGGACTCACCACCCCCGACCCGGTTTTGTTGCAACGCACGCTGCGCCAATTCTGCGACGAGGGGCTCAAGGCCTGCGCCATGGAAGCCTCGTCCATCGGGATTGAAGAGCACCGTCTGAATGGCACACAGATTCGGGTGGCGGTTTTTACCAATTTCACCCAGGACCATTTGGACTACCACGGCAGCATGGCGGCCTATTGGCAGGCCAAGCGTCGCCTGTTTGTGTGGCCGGGTCTGGCGGCGGCTGTTATCAATGTGGACGATGCGCAAGGCATGGCCCTGGCCGAGTCCCTTGGATCCTCCGCGTTGGACCTATGGACCCTATCTTGCCAATGCGACGCCCGCCTGCGCGCGCGCAACATGGCGTACGACTCCCTGGGTCTGAGTTTTGATGTGGTTGAGGGTGGCGTGTCGTACCGTTTGCAGACCCGCATGATTGGCAGCTACAACGTGTCCAATCTGTTGGGTGTACTGGGTGCCATGCGCGCGCTGGGCGTCCCCCTGCAGGAAGCGGTGAATGCCTGCAGCGGCCTGCACCCGGTGCCGGGTCGTATGGAGTGCCTGGGCGGAGTGCAAGAACCTTTGGTGGCTGTTGACTACGCCCACACCCCCGACGCCCTGAGCCAGGCATTGGCAGCCCTGCGCCCCCTGGCCGCCCAGCGTGGCGGGCATCTGTGGTGTGTGTTCGGTTGCGGAGGCGACCGCGACGCCAGCAAACGCCCGTTGATGGGTGCCATTGCCTCACAAAAAGCCGACCAAGTGGTGGTGACCAGCGACAACCCACGTGGCGAAAAATCCGAATCCATCATTGCCCACATTTTGTTGGGCCTGGCACACAACAAAACAGTTGATGTGCAGCCCGATCGCGCTCTGGCGATTGCCGAGGCCATCACACGGGCTGCCCCCTGCGATGTGGTGCTGTTAGCGGGCAAGGGCCACGAAGACACGCAAGAGATCGCCGGCACTAAGCATCCGTTTTCGGACCACGACCATGCGCAGCGCGCCTTGCGCAGCCGCCATACCAACACCGTGGAGCCGCGCCCATGACGCACATGATGACGCCCATGGTGACCGTTGCCCAAGCCGCCCAGTGGCTACCCGGCGCACAACTGATTGGTGACGGCAGCGCCCTGATCCAGCGTGTGCACACCGACACCCGCAGCATTGAGCCCGGCGACCTGTTTGTTGCACTCAAGGGCGAGCGTTACGATGCCAACGCCTTCCTGTTGGATGCGCAGCAGCGCGGTGCGGTGGCTGCCATTTGCCACGCCGATGCGGACCGCACGGGCCTGAAGGCCATGGCGTGTTTGGTTGTGCCCGACAGCCGTCTGGCCCTTGGTGCTCTGGCGCAGGTCTGGCGGTCGCAGTTCAACGTGCCGGTGATCGCCGTCACCGGAAGCAATGGCAAAACTACCGTCACGCAGATGCTGGCCTCCATACTGGCCGCGCACAGCCCTAACAATGGCTGGCTGGCAACGCGCGGAAACCTGAACAACGATATCGGTGTGCCACTAACCCTGTTGCGCCTGCGCAAAGAACACCAGATCGCCGTTCTGGAGCTAGGCATGAACCATCCGGGTGAGATTGCAACCCTCGCCGCCATGGTGCAGCCGACCGTTGCGGTGGTGAACAACGCACAGCGCGAACACATGGAATTTATGCATACGGTGCGCGCCGTTGCGTTGGAAAATGGCGCAGTCTTCGCGTCTGTGGGCGCACATGGGAGCGTAGTGTTCCCCAATGACGATGAATTTACACCGGTGTGGCAAGAGCTAGCGGGAAAGCGGCGCACATTCACCTTTGCCATGGATGGATCTTCCGATGCCTCCAGTCTGGCCTGTGTGCAGGCGCACTGGACCGATGGCGCTTGGCGTGTCCATGCGCGGGGTATGGGGCAAGACTTGCACTACACACTGGCTATTGCGGGGCGTCACAACATCAAGAACTCGCTGGCCGCCGCCACAGCCGCATTGGCAGCGGGCGTTTCGGCTTCAGCCGTGGTGGCTGGCCTGCAGGCGTTTGAGCCGGTCAAGGGTCGCTCCAAAGTGCTGCGCCTGGCGGTACAGGGGCGCGCCGTCACGCTGGTGGACGATACCTACAACGCCAATCCTGATTCCGTGCGCGCCGCTATCGACGTGCTGGCCGATTTGCCCGGCCCCCATGTTCTGGTGCTGGGTGATATGGGCGAGGTAGGCCACCAGGGCGCGGCATTCCACGCCGAGGCCGGGCGTTACGCCAAGGCCAAAGGTATTGAGCACCTATTGACCCTGGGCGAATTGGCGCAGGTGTCGGCCAGCGTCTTCGAAGGTGCGCAGCACTGTGATTCGGTGGAGCAACTCATTGAAACGATGTTGCATATATTGCCCCAACAACACAGCGTACTGGTCAAAGGATCCCGCTTCATGCGCATGGAGCGGGTGGTGCAGGCCATGGAGTCCATGGTCATCAAAAATGCCGCGTCGCGGGAGGCTCCCCATGCGCCGTGATTTTCCGTTCGGAGTGTTGCCATGTTGTTGAGTCTGGCCCAATGGCTGCAAACCCTGTCGCCAGAGTTTGGCTACTTTCGCGTGTTCCAGTACCTGACGTTCCGTTCGGTGATGGCCGCGGTCACTGCGTTGTTGATTGGTTTGGCGGCCGGTCCTTTTGTGATCGCGCGGCTGAGCGCCCTGAAGATTGGCCAGCCCATCCGTGGCTACGGCATGGAGACCCATCTGCAGAAAAGTGGCACACCCACCATGGGCGGCGTGCTCATTCTGCTGTGCATCGCCATATCGACGCTGCTGTGGGTGGACCTGAGCAACCGTTTCGTGTGGATCGTGCTGCTGGTGACCTTGGGCTTTGGTGCCATTGGCTGGGCCGATGACTGGCGCAAGGTCGTGCGCAAAGACCCGGAGGGCATGCGCTCCGGTGAAAAGTACTTCTGGCAATCGGTAATCGGTTTGTTGGCGGCGTTGTACCTCGTGTTCAGTATTTCCGAGAACTCCAATCTTAGGGTGCTGGAGCTGTTCTTTAATTGGGTGGCTTCCGGCTTTGATGTCAATCTGCCCCCCAAAGCGGGCCTGCAGCTGCCGTTTATCAAAGAAGTCAGTTACCCCTTGGGGGTGTTGGGCTTTGTCGTGCTGACCTACCTGGTCATCGTGGGCTCTAGCAATGCTGTCAACCTGACCGACGGTCTGGATGGCCTGGCCATCATGCCGGTGGTCATGGTGGGGTCGGCACTGGGCGTGTTTGCCTATGTCACCGGCAGTGCGGTGTATTCCAAGTACCTGTTCTTTCCGCACATACCGGGCTCGGGCGAGTTGCTGGTGTTCTGCGCGGCCATGGCCGGTGCCGGTTTGGCGTTTCTGTGGTTCAACACCCACCCGGCCCAGGTGTTTATGGGTGACGTGGGTGCGCTGGCGTTGGGCGCGGCTTTGGGCACGATTGCGGTAATCGTGCGCCAAGAAATTGTGCTGGCCATCATGGGTGGCATCTTTGTCGTGGAAGCCCTGTCGGTGATATTGCAGGTCAGCTACTTCAAATTCACGAAGAAACGTTATGGCACAGGCCGCCGCCTGTTGAAGATGGCGCCACTGCACCACCATTTCGAGAAAAATGGCTGGAAAGAAACGCAGGTCGTGGTCCGCTTCTGGATCATCACCATGCTGCTGTGCCTGGTTGGCCTGTCCACGCTGAAACTGCGATGAATCCCGAAGACACGCCCATCCATGATGAAGCCCCCGTGCCTGCGCACGAAGGCGCGGTGGAGCCCTGCGTGTTGTCGCAAGCCGAGGAGGACGTGGCACTCGCAGAAGAGCACACCAAACCTGCCGTTGCAGCCCCTACGGAAGCAGGCCGCACGCTGCCCACTACCTTGACCGCCGCTGCGGATGCCGCCGCCTTTGTGGCGCAGATCTTTGCCGAAACCAAGGCCGAACAGGCCGCGCAGGCGGACAAGGCGTTGAAGGCTGAGGCATTGCCATCAGAAGTCACGGCAGACGACACACCACAAGCGCCACAAACGGATGCGCCTTTTCAGCCCCTGCTGGGCCAGAACGTTCTGATCCTCGGCCTGGGTGCCTCCGGCCTGGCCATGGCCCGCTGGTGTGTACGCACCGGTGCCGCCAGCGTCACCGTGGCAGACACGCGCGATGCACCGCCGCAGTTGGCCGCCTTGCAGCAAGAACTACCCCAAGTGCGCTTTGTCGCCGGGCCTTTTGACGCGACGCTGGTGGAAGGGCAAAACTTGCATGCGGTGTACCGCTCCCCCGGTTTGAGCCCCGAAGTGATTGCTCCTGTATTGGTAGCGGCTCAGGCAAGCGGTACGGGGGCTGGAGGCGAATTAAGCTTGTATTCTATGGCGCTGCAGGCACTGCGGAGCAGCCGTGGTTATGCACCGGCAGTCTTGGCCATTACCGGCACCAATGGCAAAACGACAGTGACATCGCTCACCGGCCAGCTCGTAGCCGATGCGGGCAAGACCGTGGCCGTGGCCGGCAATATCGGCCCCACGCTGCTGGACACGTTGGCGGCCCATCTGGATGCCGACACACTACCTGAGGTCTGGGTGCTGGAGCTGTCCAGCTTCCAGCTCGACGGTGTGACTGGCTTTGAGCCGACTGCAGCCGTTGTGCTCAACGTGACCCAGGACCATCTGGACTGGCATGGCAGCATGCAGGCCTATGCCCAGGCCAAGGCCCGCATCTTTGGTGCCACAGGCCTGATGGTGCTGAACCGCGACGACGCGGCGGTAATGGCCATGCTGCCCCAACCTGTGCGGGCCAAGCTGCAAAAGCCTGTGGAGCGCACCCACACTACGTTTGGCACCGACATGCCGCAACGCCCCGGCGACTTTGGCATCGAAGAAGTCAACGGCATGGTCTGGCTGGTGCGCGCGCTAGAAGCCGACGAGACCAAACGCAAGCGCAAGGAAGCGGCTGAAGAGTTGTACTTCCAGCGGCTGATGCCCGCTGACGTGTTGCGCATACGCGGCCGTCACAACGCCAGCAACGCACTGGCCGCGCTGGCCCTATGTGCCGCAGCCGGTTGCGCGCTGGGGCCTATCCTGTTTGGCCTGCGGGAATACCGCGGCGAGCCACACCGTGTGGAACCGATTGGCATCCTCAACGGGGTGGAGTTTTTTGATGACAGCAAGGGCACCAATGTGGGCGCTACTGTGGCCGCGCTGCAAGGTTTGGGCGCTGACCGCAAGGTGGTGCTAATACTCGGTGGTGATGGCAAAGGCCAGGACTTCGCGCCCTTGGCTGCGCCGGTTGCCCGTTATGCCCGTGCTGTGGTACTGATCGGTCGGGACGCGCCACTGATTCGCCAGGCACTGGAGGGCACAGGCGTCACCCTAGTAGATGCCGAGTCCATGGATGTGGCCGTGGTGCAGGCCAACCAGCGCGCCCATGCGGGTGATGCGGTGCTGATGTCACCCGCCTGCGCCAGCTTTGACATGTTTGACAACTACGAGCACCGTGCCCGCGTGTTTTGCGCCGCAGTGCAAGACCTGGCGCTGGCCGCCGGGGTGGACCTGGAGAGCATGGCGTGAGTGCAATGGCGCAGTCCCTCTCCAAGTGGTTCTCGGCCCGCACGGCGCCTACCACGCGCTCATTGCCGGTGCGCCTGGGCGGGCGTGGCTCGTTTGCGGCCACCACGGCGGTGCCACAGGTCCGTGGCTTTGACCAGCCGCTGGCTTGGGTGGTGCTGGCCTTGCTGCTGTGGGGCCTGGTCATGGTGTATTCGGCGTCTATTGCCATGCCGGACAACCCGAGGTTCGCCAAATACACCCACACCTATTTTCTGGTGCGCCACGCCATGTGGGTCGCGACCGCCTTTGTGGTCGCGCTGATGGCCTTTCAGGTGCCGGTTGCGGTATGGGAAAAGTATGCCCCCTGGTTGCTGGTGGCGTCTCTGGTGCTGCTGATGGCGGTGTTGATCCCCGGCATCGGCAAGGTGGTGTATGGTGCCCGCCGTTGGATCGCCATTGGCCCCTTCAGCTTCCAGCCATCAGAGCTGGCCAAGCTGGCTGTGCTTTTGTATGCGGCCGACTACATGGTGCGCAAGATGGACGTTAAAGAACGCTTCTTCCGCGCCGTGATGCCCATGGCCGGGGCAGTGGCCGTCATTGGCCTACTGTTACTGGCAGAGCCGGATATGGGCGGCTTCATGGTGATCGCAGTGATTGCCATGGGCATATTGTTTTTGGGCGGTGTAAATGCGCGAATGTTCTTCCTGATCGCCACCATTCTGGTGGTCGCTTTTGGGCTGATGATTGCTTTCAGCGAATGGCGGCGTGAGCGCATTTTTGCCTATCTGGACCCCTGGTCTGAAAAGCATGCATTGGGCAAGGGCTACCAGCTGTCCCACTCGCTGATTGCCATCGGACGCGGCGAAATTTTCGGCGTGGGGCTGGGCGGCAGTGTGGAAAAACTGCACTGGTTGCCCGAGGCGCATACCGACTTTTTGCTGGCCGTTATCGGCGAAGAGTTTGGCTTTGTTGGTGTGCTCATCGTGATCGGTCTTTTTCTGTGGCTGACCCGCCGCATCATGCACATTGGCCGCCAGGCCATTGCGCTGGACCGCGTGTTTGCCGGTCTGGTCGCGCAGGGTGTCGGCATCTGGATGGGATTCCAGTCCTTCATCAATATGGGTGTCAACCTGGGGGCGTTGCCCACCAAGGGCCTGACCCTGCCGCTGATGAGTTATGGCGGTTCAGCCATTCTGGTGAATATGGTCGCCATTGCGATTGTGTTGCGCATCGATTTCGAGAACCGACAACTCATGCATGGGGGGCGTGTATGACCGTTCCTCAAAAGTGCGCATTGATCATGGCTGGCGGTACGGGTGGTCACATCTTCCCAGGGCTGGCTGTTGCGCAAGCCTTGCGCGAACGGGGCTGGCGGGTGCATTGGATGGGCGCGCCCAACAGCATGGAGAGCCGTCTGGTGCCGCCTAAAGGTTTCCCGCTCGAAATGGTGGATTTCTCTGGTGTGCGGGGCAAGGGCCTGCGCACACTGGTGGCATTGCCGCTGCGCCTATTGCGTGCAATGGGTCAAAGCCGGGTCGTCATGCGCCGCGTCAAGCCCAACGTGCTGGTCGGGCTGGGCGGTTACATCACCCTGCCGGGTGGTGTCATAGGCACACTGATGGGCAAGCCCCTGGTGCTGCACGAGCAGAACGCCGTCGCCGGCATGGCCAATTGGACGCTGGCCCTGGTGGCACGCCGCGTCTTCACTGCGTTTCCCAACGTCATGTCCAAAGGGCAATGGGTGGGCAATCCGCTTCGCGCCGAATTCTTGGTGCAGGCCGAACCGCAGGCCCGCTTTGCTGGCCGCACAGGTCCTTTGCGTGTGTTGGTCGTCGGTGGCAGCCTGGGCGCCCGCGCACTGAACAGCGTGGTACCGCAGGCCCTGGCGCTGATTCCCGAGAGCGAGCGCCCCATCGTGATCCACCAAAGCGGCGAAACGCAGATTGAAGAACTGCGCGCCAACTACGCGGCCGCGGGCGTGCAGGCGCAGCTCACGCCTTTCATTGACGATACAGCCAAGGCTTTCGCCGATGCCGACTGGGTTATCTGCCGCGCGGGCGCCAGCACGGTGACCGAGATCGCGGCGGTAGGCGCTGCCGCCCTGTTTGTGCCCCTGCCGTCCGCAGTGGATGACCACCAGACCCACAATGCCCGCTTCCTGGTTGACCAGGGTGGTGGTTGGCTGGTTCCCCAAAACGAATTGACTCCCGGGTTATTGGCAGAAATGCTGCAAAAAACAGAGCGCTCTGCGCTGTTACTACGGGGGCTACAGGCCAAAAAGATGCAAAAGGTTCAGGCTGCAGAGGCCGTGGTGGCTGCCTGTGAGGAGTTGTGCCCATGAAACACGCCATCAAACACATTCATTTCGTCGGCGTGGGCGGCTCTGGCATGTCGGGTATCGCCGAGGTGTTGAGCAACCTGGGTTACACGATCTCGGGTTCGGACCTGTCGGACAGCACGACCCTGCGCCGACTGGCCGGCCTGGGCGTCAAAACCTTCGTCGGCCATGCGCCTGAGAACGTGGTCGGTGCCGATGCAGTCGTTACCTCCACCGCGGTGCAGGCCGACAACCCCGAGGTGCTGGTGGCACGCGAGATGCGCATCCCCATCGTGCCGCGTGCGCTGATGCTGGCCGAGCTGATGCGTCTAAAACAAGGCATCGCTATTGCCGGTACCCACGGCAAAACCACCACCACCAGCCTGGTGGCCAGTGTGCTGGCCGAAGCCGGTCTGGACCCCACCTTCGTTATCGGCGGGCGCCTGAACAGCGCTGGCGCCAATGCGCGCCTGGGCAGTGGTGACTACATCGTGGTCGAAGCGGATGAGTCGGACGCATCGTTTTTGAACCTGCTGCCCATCATGGCCGTGGTGACAAATATCGACGCCGACCACATGGAAACCTACGGCCATGACTTTGGCCGACTCAAGAAAGCCTTTGTCGATTTTCTGCACCGCATGCCGTTCTACGGCGTGGCGATTTTGTGCACCGATGACGCGGCCGTGCGTGAGATCGTGGACCAGGTCACCTGCCCCGTCACCAGCTACGGCTTCAACGAAGAGGCCCAGGTGCGGGCCGTCAACGTGCGCGCGGTGGACGGGCAAATGCATTTCACCGTGCAGCGGCGCAATGGCGTTGTGCTGCCAGACCTGGATGTGGTGCTCAACCTACCCGGCCTGCACAACGTGCTCAATGCGTTATCGGCGATTGCCGTGGCGGTGGAACTAAACGTTACCGATACCGCCGTGCAAAAGGCCTTGGCCGAATTCAAAGGCGTAGGCCGTCGCTTCCAGCGCTACGGTGACCTGCCACTGGCCAGCCGCGATGGCAAGCCGGGTGGCATCGCCACCGTGATCGACGACTACGGACACCATCCGGTCGAGATGGCGGCCACCGTGGCGGCTGCACGCGGCGCATTCCCCGGGCGGCGTCTGGTGTTGGCCTTTCAGCCGCACCGCTTTACCCGCACGCGGGATTGTTTTGAAGATTTCGTCAAGGTCATGGGCCAAGCCGATTCGGTGCTGCTGGCCGAGGTGTATGCCGCCGGTGAGTCTCCCATTGTGGCCGCCGATGGGCGTGCGCTGGCACGTGCCTTGCGCATCGCCGGCAAGGTGGAGCCGATCTTTGTCGACGACATAGCCGACATGCCCCAGGCCATTGTGGACAACGCGCAGGCGGGTGATGTGGTGCTGTGCATGGGCGCCGGATCCATCGGCGCTGTGCCAGGCAAGGTGGTTGATTTGCTACAAAATAGTGAGCAACTGGTGCAGGAAGGGCGGGGGCTATGAGTCAATTTGGTAAAGTGGCGGTGCTGATGGGAGGGGATTCCTCCGAGCGTGAGGTGTCCCTCATGTCGGGCGCGGGCGTCTTGCAAGCCCTGCTGTCCAAGGGCGTTG
>JBKJJC010000317.1:0-14501 GCA_046598245.1 Rhodoferax sp. | reverse complement strand
TGAAGACGGTGAGCTTTGAAGAGATGCTGGAAATGGCGTCCATGGGCTCTAAAGTGCTGCAGATCCGCTCGGTCGAATTTGCTGGCAAGTACAAGGTGCCGCTGCGGGTATTGAGTAGCTTCACCGAATGGGATATCGATATCGACGAGGAAGCCAAGTCCGGCACCCTGATTACTTTTGAGGAAGACGAGAAAATGGAACAAGCCATTGTGTCGGGCATCGCATTCAACCGCGATGAAGCCAAGATTTCTGTGATGGGTGTGCCTGACAAGCCCGGTATCGCGTACCAAATTCTGGGCGCAGTGGCCGATGCCAATATCGAAGTGGACATGATCATCCAAAACTTGAGCAAAGACGGCAAGACCGACTTCAGCTTCACGGTTAACCGTGGTGAATACGCCAAGGCCGTGGACTTGCTCAAGACCGTGGTGCTGCCGACCTTGGGCGCCGAAGAAGTGGTGGGCGACACCAAGATCTGCAAGGTGTCCATCGTCGGCATCGGCATGCGCAGCCACGTGGGCGTGGCCAGTCGCATGTTCCGTGTGCTGTCTGAGGAGGGCATCAACATCCAGATGATTTCCACGTCGGAAATCAAGACCTCGGTGGTCATTGACGAGAAGTACATGGAGCTGGCCGTGCGTGCTTTGCACAAAGCTTTTGATTTGGACCAGCCCGCAACTTAAAAACTGCGCAAAGTCGTGAGATAATGCTGGCTGTTCAGGAAACGTGACCGAGTGGCCGAAGGTGCTCCCCTGCTAAGGGAGTATGGGGTGTAGAGCCTCATCGAGGGTTCGAATCCCTCCGTTTCCGCCAAAACTGGTTGTGTGTACCACTACACAGACCCCCAAAAGCCCCGCAGACTTCGTGTTTACGGGGCTTTTTTGTTGGTGGGTGTACGGTGTGGAAGTGACGCGCCGTTGCTAGCGAAGTCTTGTAAAGCCGAAACATTTTGGAGACTATTGCCATGAAACAAACGAGACAGTTAAAAGGCTTGTTCTTTATTACCACTGCAGCCATTGTGTTGACGCTCAGTGCATGCGGCGGCGGCAACGGCAGCGGCAACGGCAGCGGCAGCGGCGGTAGTTCGCCTGCCAACCCATCCGTTGCTACAGTGGCAACGGCCAAACCAGTGGTCAGAGTCTTTGGCGACAGCCTGATGGACAGTGGCACATTTGGCTTCAAAGTCACTATCCAGAATTCGGACAAGTCGCGCCCTTTTGAGATCTTTCCAGAAAAAATCGCCAGCAGCCTGGGCGCCTCCACCCCGTGCCCTTACTTCAACTTCGCGGTTACCGGGTATGTGCCCAATCCGGTATGCACCAACTTTGCCGTATCGGGCGGTCGCATCAACACGCGTGGTGACACCATTGCAGCCATTGACACGGCAAACCCAGTGTCGATACTGAACCAAATTTCCATAGGCTCCAACCTTATGGCCGCCAGCGACATCGTGATCGTTGACGGCGGGGCCAATGACATTGCTGATCTTGCAGGGTCTTATGTGGGCGCCGTTACACCAGAAGGCATTGCAAGCTTTACCAGCAAACTTTCCACGGTACTGCCTGCGGCCACGGTAGCCGCGCTGGTAACCGGCACCCCCACAACCACCACGCTGAATGCGGCAGCATTGGCGTATGCGCAAGGCCTGGCGCAGTTGATGGCGCAGTCCATCAACGAGAAGATCGTCGCAAGAGGGGTGCGCAAGGTGGTGGTGGTCAACGCGGTAGATATCACCACCACGCCGCTCTTTGGCGGGATCATGTCTGCTCTGGGTGCTACGCCGGGCTCTGCACAACGTGCCGCCGTACAAACGTCTATCCAAGCCTGGACCAACCTGTTTAACACGACACTTGCAAAGGGTCTTCCCTCCAGCAGCGTATTGGTGGTTGATCTCAACAGCCAATTCACCCAGTTTTTGGCCCAGCCCGCGCAATATGGGCTCACCAATGTCACCACACCCGCTTGCCCCAAGGTGAACGGTGGGCTGGACAACGCGGGGCTGGCCAGCCTGACCCAGCTGCCTACGGTGCTGGCCTGCAATACGTCCAATATGTCGTCCCACATCCCGGTCGGCGAGACCTTACCCACTTGGTGGCAGACCTATGCGTTTTCCGACGACTTCCACCCGACGCCGGCGATGCATGCGCTGATAGGCAACTTTATCCTGCAACAGTTGGTGCGGGTGGGTTGGATCGCGCCTAACTAGGTGTAGGTCAAACTGGCTGGCGGGGCTGATGGGTGCAAAAAGTGCCCCTAGCCCCCGTGGAATTTATGTTTCTAGCTACAAATAATGTAGCACTTCAAGAATCCACCGAAGCACTCCATCTATCCCCCCAGGTCTTTTCCAAGTCCCGTCGATCCCGCTTTGTAGGTCTGCCATGTTCCATTGCCAATGCGGGTTCCGGGCTCAACCTCCGTTGCTCTGCCGCTTTGGTTCTTTGCTCCACGCTCTCTGGAGTCTCTGTATACAACTGCTGCGCAACTGTCGCCGAACCGCGCTGCTCGCTAATACCCATTACCACCACTGTGCGCGGCAGCTTGGCTTGCCAGATGGTCAGCACATCGCCCACGCGCACATCACGCGCGGGTTTGATGTCTTGTTTGTCGATCTGCACATGGCCGCGATTCACGGCTTCTGTCGCCAATGAGCGTGTCTTGAAAAAACGTGCAGCCCATAGCCATTTGTCGATTCGGGTTTTGTCCATCCGTTACTTCTCTGGGTTGTTGCTGCCATTCAGTGGCAGCGTGATGCAGGCATCTAAGCCTACAACTTCTCCGCCTTGCAGGCGGTTGTTCAATTGGATAGCCCCGCCCAAGGCTTGGACAATCTCGCGCGCAATGGTCAGGCCCAGCCCGGTGCCAGACTTGGTGTCGCCGGTGGCAAAGGGTTGGAACAGGCGTTGGCGCATGTCCTCGCTGATGCCGCTGCCGGTGTCGGCAACCACCAGTTGTGCCATGTCACCGGCGGGTTGTATGTGAACCGACAACTGGCCGCCAATCGGTGTGTGGCGTATGGCGTTGTGCAATACATTGCGGGTCAGCTCGCGCAACATCCAGTCGTGGGCGTGGATGCTGCAGGGCAGGGTGCGCAGCTCAAAGTCGATGTCTTTCTCGGCGATGAGTGGTGATACATCCAATGCGACCGCACGCACCACCTCGGCCCAGTCGATGGTCGCAAAATCCTGCAATTGCCGCACCTGCTCCACCTTAGCCAGCGACAACATCTGGTTGGCCAGTGCGGTGGCGCGGTCCACGGTGACCTGAATTTCTTGTAGTGCGAGCGGCGCCGCCACGTCGCCGCGCAATGCGGATTGCACCTGTACCTTGAGCACAGCCAACGGTGTACGCAGCTGGTGGGCCGCGTCGCGTACAAAACGCTTCTGGTGGTCCAGCACGTGTTGCAGGCGCTGCATCACTTGGTTGGTGGCGTCCGTCAAGGGTTGGATTTCGCGGGGGATGTCGGAGGCATCCAGCGGGGTCAGATCATCCTCGGCGCGCTGCTGCAGGCTGTCGCTCAAGCGGCGCACCGGCCGGGTGACCCGGTGCACCACGACCAGCACCACGGCCGTAATTACACTGATCAGCAGCATCTGGCGCCACAAGGTGTCCAGCAAAATCTTACGGGCCAGCGTGTGGCGCAGCTCTAGTGTTTCGGCGACCTGCACGGTAGCCATGGCATGGCCGCGGGTACTGGCAACTGGCTGCAACAACACGGCCACACGGACCGTATCACCGCGAAAGCTGTCGTCATAAAAATCGACCAGCGCTGCGTAGGGGCCTTGGTTGGGAATGGTGCCGGTCCATAGGGGCAAGTCTTTGACGCCGTCAATCCATTGGCCTTTGGCGTCGGACACGCGGTAGTTCATGCGGCTGCGGTTGTCGGCCTCAAAGGCCTCTAGTGCCGAGTACGGAATCTGGGCGCGAATGGTTGCTTGGTCTCCCACGCCATCCACCTCCAGCAGTTCACCTATGGCCTTGGCAGAGGCTAGCAATGTGCGGTCGTAGGCAATATTGACCGCGTTCAAGGCTTGGCGATAGAGGCTGAAAGTGTCCACCACCACAAACAGTGCAATCGGCACCAGGATGCCGACCAGCAGATGGCGGCGCAGCGAGATCGGTCGAGCGGTAGGGGCGGGGCCGGTCATCTCAGGCACTGGCCTTGAGCAGGTAACCCAGGCCGCGCAGGGTCATCAGCGTCACACCGGTCGCCACCAGCTTCTTGCGCAGGCGGTAGACCACCACTTCAATAGCCTCGTACTGCACCTGCGCTTCACCGGGGAAAACCACTTCAAACAGCCGCTCTTTGGCCACTGCATGGCCGGGTCTGGCCATCAGCGCACCCATCAGGGCCAGTTCACGCGGGGTCAGGTCCAGCACCTGGTGCTGGTGGTAGACCGCGCCACTGTCCCGGTCAAAGCGCAGGGCGCCAACTACGCCTTGCTCAGGGGTCTCTTCGCGCGCCGACGGGCTGGAGCGGCGGCGGTGCAGGGCGCGGACACGGGCCTCCAGTTCGTCCAGGTCAAAGGGTTTAGGCAAGTAGTCGTCTGCGCCGGCATTGAGCCCCAGGATGCGGTCGCCCACGGTGCCCCGTGCGGTCAGTATCAGCACCGGGGTGTTGAGCCCGGCCTTGCGCGCTTGCTGCAGGATGTCCAGCCCGTCCTTGCCCGGCAGGCTCAGGTCCAGCAGCACGACATCGGGTTGCAGCGTTCGCCAGGCATCCAGTGCCAGTGCGCCGTCGCCGCACACATCCACCCGCATGGACGCACGCACCAGGCTACGCTGCAGGGCCGTGCGCAGGGCTACGTCGTCTTCAATCAACAGTAAATGCATGGCAAGAGACGTCACCACACGACGTCGGGTTCGGGTTTCCCCTAGGGTTTTGGACAGCGGTTTGACAGGCTGGCCCCGCATCATAGGGGGGAATTCAACAACTCTAGGAGACACCTTATGCGCCGCGATACCTTCCTCAAATCCATGCTTGCATTGACGGCCGCTGCGGGGCTACCGCTGTCTGCACAGGCCGCTGCCAGCATCAAGATGATGATCCCCGCCAACCCCGGTGGCGGTTGGGACGGCACGGGCCGCGCCTTTGGCAAGGCCATGCTGGACGCCAAGGTGGCCGACAACGTGCAGTTCGACAACAAGGGTGGTGCTGCGGGCGTTATCGGTCTGGCGCAGTTTGTCAATTCCAGCAAAGGTGACCCCAATGCCTTGATCATGATGGGCGCCGTCATGCTGGGCGGCATCATCACCGGCAAGCCCCAAGTGTCCTTGGACAAGGCCACGCCGATTGCCCGCCTGACCAGCGAATACAACGTGTTTGTCGTGCCTGCAGCCTCGCCCATCAAGACCATGAAGGAGGTGGTGGACCAAATGATCAAAGACCCCGGTAGCGTGAAGTGGGGTGGTGGTTCGCGCGGCACCACCGAGCACATTTGTGCTTCCATGCTGGCGACCAAGGTGGGCGTGGATCCCAAGAAGGTCAACTACGTGGCCTTCCGTGGCGGCGGCGAAGCCACTGCCGCAATTCTGGGTGGCAATGTGACGGTCGGCGGTGGCGGCTACAGCGAGATGGCGGAGTACATCAACGCGGGCAAGATGCGCCCGATTGGTGTGACGTCCGAGAAGCGCTTGCCCGGAATCAATGTGCCGACACTGAAAGAGCTGGGCTACGACGTGGTACTGGGCAACTGGCGCGGTGTGTACGGCGCGCCTGGCATCACACCCGAGCAGCGCGCTGCCCTGACCGAACTGGTCATCAAGGCCACCAAGAGCAAGTCCTGGACCGAATCGTTGGAGAAAAATGCCTGGACACCGGCGCTGATGACCGGCAAGGCGTTTGACGACTTTGTGGATGCAGAATTCTCCAATCTGCGCGGCATCATGCACTTGGCTGGCATGGTATGACGCAGTCGGCTCAGAGCCGGCGCTACCAGA
The DNA here is from genome assembly GCA_046598245.1 of Rhodoferax sp. Taxonomy (GTDB): domain Bacteria; phylum Pseudomonadota; class Gammaproteobacteria; order Burkholderiales; family Burkholderiaceae_C; genus Allorhodoferax. Next base: position 8,564 of record JBKJJC010000317.1, on the reverse strand, counting down.
CCGTCGTGGGCTCTGGTGTGTGCCTGGTGGCGCTGGGCTTGGGCTGGGGCGCTGTGGGTATACCGGCGGATGCCGGTTACTCCGGCGTAGGCCCCAACTTTTTGCCCTGGCTGGTGTCCGCAGCCTTGCTGCTGTGTGGTGCTTTTCTGGTGTACGAGGCACGCAGCGGCGGCTTCAGGGACCTGGAAGCGGGGGAGGGCGACTTCGATGGCGACAAGCCCTACTGGCCGGGTTTTGTGTGGATGTCCGCCGGCCTGCTGCTCAATGCGACGCTGATCACAACCATCGGTTTTATCCTCAGTTGCACCCTGTGTTTTGTGTTCGCCGCACGTGGCCTGCGCAATGCCAAAGGGCCATCCGCTGACGGCGCAAGGTCCTGGGTCAACGACGCCGTTGTGGGCCTGTTGATTGCCGCGCCGGTGTACTGGATGTTCACCAAGTTCCTGGCCATCAGTTTGCCGGGTCTCACACAAAGCGGGTGGATTTGATGGAAATCTGGGACCAACTTCTGCAAGGTTTTGCCACGGCCGGTACACCGGTGAACCTGATGTGGGCCTTTGTGGGCTGCGCGCTGGGAACGGCCGTGGGCGTGTTGCCCGGCATTGGACCGGCGACTGCGGTGGCCATGTTGCTACCCATCACCGCCAAGGTGGATGCCACGGCATCCATGATCTTTTTTGCGGGCATCTATTACGGGGCCATGTATGGTGGTTCGACCACCTCCATCCTGCTCAACACGCCGGGGGAGACTGCCACCATGGTCACCGCCATGGAGGGCAACAAGATGGCCAAGAGCGGGCGGGCGGGTGCGGCACTGGCCACGGCGGCCATCGGTTCATTCTTCGCCGGTACCGTAGCAACCATCATCGTGACATTGTTTGCGCCCATCGTGGCGGAACATGCGGTCAAGCTGGGGCCGCCCGAGTATTTCTGCCTGATGTTGCTGGCCTTCACCACCGTCAGTGCCGTGTTGGGCCAAAGCACCTTGCGTGGTTTGACGGCTCTGTTTGTAGGCTTGGCCGTGGGGCTGGTCGGCATGGACCAGATCACCGGGCAGGCCCGGTATGCTGGCAATGTGCCCGAGTTGCTGGACGGCATAGACATCGTGTTGGTGGCGGTAGGTCTGTTTGCGGTGGCCGAGGCCCTGCACGCTGTGTTGTTCGAAGGCAAGGTCAAAGAGTCAGAGAACAAGATGAGCCGGGTCAGCATGACCCAACGCGACTGGCGCCGATCCATCCCGGCCTGGATACGGGGCACGGCAATTGGCGCACCCTTTGGCTGCATCCCTGCCGGGGGCACTGAGATTCCCACGTTCCTGAGTTATGCCACCGAAAAGAAGCTGGCCAAGGGTGAGAACCAGGCGGAGTTCGGCAAACAGGGTGCCATTGAAGGCGTGGCAGGCCCCGAGGCCGCCAACAATGCCGCAGTCACCTGCGCCATGATTCCGTTGTTGACGCTGGGCATACCGGTGTCCAACACCACGGCGGTGCTGCTAGGGGCGTTCCAGAACTATGGCATCCAGCCCGGTCCGCAGTTATTCAGCAGTTCATCGGCCTTGGTCTGGGCGCTGATTGCGTCGCTGTACATTGGCAACGTGATGCTGTTGGTGCTGAACCTGCCCATGATCGGCCTGTGGGTCAAGTTGCTTAAGGTGCCCAAGCCCCAGTTGTATGCCGGCATTTTGATCTTTGCCACGGTGGGTGCCTATGGCATGCGCCAAAGCGCGTTTGACCTGTTCCTGTTGTACGGTGTTGGCGTGTTGGGCTTGGTGATGCGGCGCTTCAGCTTCCCGACGGCACCGGTGGTGGTGGGCATGATTCTGGGCCCCCTGGCCGAGGCACAGTTGCGCAACGCCATTGCGATGGGGGAGGGCAGTCCGCTGGTCTTTTTGCAGCGACCCATGTCGTTGACGCTGCTGGTCGTCGTGGTATTGGTCTTGCTGGTGCCGCGGCTGGTTAAGCGTCTATCCAGACGCTCCGGTCTGGTTTTCAGCTGAGGTCGTCAGTAAATAGTAAGCCTCTAGCCCCCGTGGAATATGCTTAGTTAGCTATTTAATTGATAGCATATTGTTTGCGGGTTACTGTCTACCTCCGTTTGGGTACTGCACGGGTAATATGCGTTGATGGACAAATTGGACACACTGCCGCGTGACGCCCAGAGCATTCTGGAGCTGGCTGCGCGCTCCATGTTTGACCTGTTTGCCAACGCCAGCGAAGGCATGATGCTGGTGGACCGCGCGGCCCGCGTGGTCTGGATCAACGACCAGTACAAACGTTTTCTGCCCGCTCTGGGTTATGAACACGAAGAAGATTTCGTCGGGCACCCGGTGTCGCGTGTGGTGCAAAACACGCAGATGCACCAGGTGCTGGAGACCGGCAAGCCCATACTGATTGACTTGCTCACCAACCGCGCGGGCACCTTTGTCGTCAGCCGCATCCCGCTGCGCGACGCGGCGGGACAGGTGATTGGTGCCTTGGGCATTGTCTTGTTTGACCATGCCGAGACCACGCTGCAACCCCTGATCGAAAAGTTCTCGCTGTTGCAGCGTGATCTGGACGACGTGCGGCGCGAGTTGGCCACGCAACGCCTGCGCCAAGGCGGGCAGCGCCAGTCCAAATACACCTTTGCCAGTTTCATTGGCCTGAGTGCCCCGGCTGTGGAGGTCAAGCGCCAGGCGCGCCGGGCGGCCCAGTCGTCCAGCCCGGTGCTGCTGCTGGGAGAGACGGGCACGGGCAAGGAGCTGCTGGCCCACGCCATCCATGCCGCTTCGGCACGCGCCGGTGGGCCGTTTATCAGTGTCAATATTGCGGCCGTGCCCGATACCTTGCTGGAGTCCGAGTTCTTTGGTTTTGCCCCCGGCGCTTTTACCGGTGCCGACCGCAAGGGGCGCGACGGCAAGTTCCGCCTGGCCGACGGTGGTACCTTATTCTTGGACGAAATCGGCGACATGCCGGTGGCCTTGCAGTCCAAACTACTGCGCGCTTTACAAGAGGGTGAGATTGAGCCGCTGGGGTCCAACAAGCTCATTCCCTTTGATGTGCGGGTGATCGCGGCCACATCGCGCGACCTGCCGCGCCTGGTGCGCGAAGGGGGCTTCCGCGAAGATTTGTTTTACCGCCTCAATGTGCTGCCCATTCGTGTGCCGCCCTTGCGCGAGCGCCGGGAAGACATTGCCGCGCTGCTGGAGGCCCTTGGCGAAGACGTGGCCCTGCGCAGTGGCATGCTGCCGCCTGAGCTGTCCGCCCCGGCCTTGGCACTGCTAGAGGCCCAGCCCTGGCGCGGCAACATCCGTGAGCTGCGCAATGTGCTGGAGCAGGCGGCCATGCGCAGCGACTCCCAGCGCATCGAGGTACCGCAGCTCGAAGCCGTGTTGCGTGAATCGGGTTTGCAGCAGGTCGAAGTTGCGCCCATGCGTGCCCAGTCTGGCTTGCGCGCCGACGCAACACCGGCGGCGGATGCTGAGCCGCTCGCCCCCTCAGCCCTGTTGCGGCCTCTGTCGGTGCAGATTGCAGAGCTTGAGCAACAGGCGATTCGCGCGGCAATGGATGCCAACCGGGGTAACAAGGTAGCGGCTGCAAAAATGCTAGGCGTTGCGCGCGCCACGCTGTATGCTCGTTTGGCGGATGGCTGAATTTTGCACAACTGTATAAATTTCAGTCACATGTGGTTGTCTTGAATTTAGGCAATTCTTCGCGTAATCCCCTATTTAGTGCGTAGAAACCCTAGTCAAATCGGCCCAAAGTTGGTTGGCACGCTTTGTGCGCACCAATCTGGATGAAACCATTACAACAGGAGACAAGATTCATGAACCAAAGCCGCTGGATTCTTAAAGCAACGATAGCCGCAACCGGCCTGTGTGCCGCCGCTATGCTGGGCACTACCGCTATGGCGCAATCCAAAGAGATCAAGATCGCCCACATCTACAGCAAGACCGGTCCACTGGAAGCCTATGGCAAACAGACTGCCGTGGGTTTCTTGATGGGCTTGGACTACGCCACCGGCGGCACCATGATGGTGGCCGGTAAGAAAATTGTGGTCATTGAAAAAGACGACCAGGGCAAGCCCGATATTGGCAAGAGCCTGCTGGCCGCAGCGTATGGTGATGACAAGGTGGACTTGGCCGTTGGCCCCACGGCATCACCGGTCGCCCTGGCCATGTTGCCTGTGGCTGAGGAATACAAAAAGATACTGCTGGTAGAGCCCGCAGTGGCCGACTCCATCACCGGTGACAAATGGAACAAGTACATCTTCCGCACCGGCCGCAACTCCAGCCAAGATGCTGCTGCCAATGCCGCCGCGCTGGACAAACCGGGCAACGTGGTCGCCACACTGGCCAATGACAATGCCTTTGGCCGCGACGGTGTCAAAGCCACCCGCGAATCGTTGAAGAACGCCAAAATCGTCCATGAGGAATACCTGCCCGTGGGCACCACGGACTTCACCGCCGGCCTGCAGCGCATTGTGGACAAGCTCAAAGACCAGCCGGGCAACAAATTCATCTCGGTAGGCTGGTCTGGCGCCCCCGCACCCTTCAGCAAGATTGCTGATCTGGACCTGAAGAAGCGCTACGGCATTGAGTTGGCAACGGGTGGCAACATCCTGCCCGCCATGGTTGCGTACAAACAGTTCCCCGGCATGGAGGGCGCGCTGTACTACTACTTTGGCATCCCCAAAAACCCGATCAACGAAGCCATGGTGGCGCGCCATTACAAAGAGTTCAAGGCACCGCCAGACTTCTTTACGGCCGGTGGTTTCTCCGCAGCGATGGCCGTGGTCACCGCGTTGAACAACAGCAAGGGCGACACCTCGGCCAACACGCTGATCAAGACCATGGAAGGCATGAGTTTTGACACGCCCAAGGGCAAGATGACCTTCCGCAAGGAAGACCACCAGGCCATGCAGAGCATGTACCACTTCAAGATCAAGGCCGACCCCGCGTTTGCCTGGGGCGTGCCCGAGCTGGTGCGCGAGATCAAGCCGGAAGAGATGAACATCCCCATCCGGAACAAGCGCTAGGCGGCGCCGCCCCGCCCGAGTCGTCGCCGGGCCGCCCCAAGACGACTCAGCCCCCTTCTGGGGCAGCGCAGTACGCGAAGCGACAAGCGTGGGGGCTGGCAGTCTTTCTCTGAGTTCAGTTTTTAACCCCCGGAAACACGGGGGCCAGGGATCCTTTTCGCCCAAATAACCAGGAGACAAATCACATGAACCGTTTTTCCGTTCTTCGCCTGACCGCTTGCGCACTCGCGCTGGCCAGCGCCGGTGCCATCGCTGCAGTGAACCTGCCGCAACTCAATATCGACAAAACCCAGACCTCGGTGTCGGGCCTGTCGTCGGGTGGCTTCATGGCCGTGCAATTACACGTGGGCCACTCGGCCACGTTCAAAAAAGGCGCTGGCATTGTGGCCGGTGGACCGTTCTATTGCGCTGAGGGTTCGATCACCAATGCAACGGGGCGCTGCATGGCCAGCCCAGCCGGCATACCGACCAGCACGCTGGTCAACACCACCAATAACTGGGCCAGCGCGGGCAGCATTGACCCGGTGGCCAACCTGCAAAGCTCCAAGGTCTATCTGTTCTCCGGCTCCATCGACAGCACCGTCAAACCGGGTGTCATGGATGCGCTGAAGACCTACTACAACAGCTTTGTGCCAACCGCCAACGTGGTCTACAAAAAAGACATCGCCGCCGAACACGCGATGATTACCGACGACTATGGCAGCGCCTGCTCCACCAAGGCGTCGCCCTACATCAACGACTGCAACTTCGACCTGGCCGGTGCGATGCTGGCCCATATCTACGGCCCGCTAAACGCCCGCAACAACAACGCGCTGCCGACTGGCAATTTTGTGGAGTTCAACCAGAGCCAGTTCATCACCAACCATGGCATGGCGCCCACCGGTTGGGCCTATATTCCGCAGGCTTGCACGTCTGGCACCCAATGCCGCTTGCACGTGGTGTTACACGGTTGCCAACAAAACGTAACGCTGGTGCAACAGCAGTACGTGCGCAATACCGGCTACAACCGTTGGGCCGACACCAACAACATCGTGATGCTGTACCCGCAAACCAGCACCGCAGCAACGAATAGCTGCTGGGACTGGTGGGGTTATGACAGCGCCAACTACGCCAAGAAGTCTGGCCCCCAAATGGCGGCTATCAAGGCCATGGTGGACCAGATCTCCTCTGGCGGAACGGTCACACCACCGCCCGCTGCGTTGCCCGCACCGACCAATGTGGCAACCTCTAATGCCACGGCCAGTGCCATGACCATCAGCTGGAATGCGGTGACGGGTGCTGCCAGTTACAACGTGTACCGCAACAGCAACAAGACCAATGCTTTGCCTGTGACAGCCTTGAACTTCACCGATACCGGTCTTGCCGCTGCCACCACCTATAGCTGGACGGTGAAGGCCGCCGACGCCAATGGCGCGGAAGGCACTGCATCCGCAGCGGCCACGGGTACGACCACCGGCACGCCACCACCCGTTGCTACTTGCTACACCGCATCCAACTACGCGCACACCACAGCTGGGCGTGCCTACGCACTGTATGGTTACACCTATGCCAACGGCTCCAACCAATACATGGGCCTTTGGAATATTTACGCCACCACCACGCTGAAGATGACGGGTTCAAATTACTACGTCATCGGCACCTGCCCTTGAGCCGGGCGCTGATTTGAACTGGAGAAGCAAAGAGTGTTAGTTACCAAAGACTTGACGGTGCGATTTGGAGGTCACGTGGCGGTCAACGCCGTGAGCTGCACATTCACACCAGGCACGCTGACGGCCATCGTAGGCCCCAATGGTGCGGGTAAGACTACGTTTTTTAATCTCATCTCCGGTCAGATCAAGGCCACCAGTGGCGATGTGCTGCTCAATGGCAACAACTTGGGTGGCATGAGCCCGTCTGCCCGTACCCGGGCCGGCCTGGGGCGGGCGTTTCAATTGACCAACCTGTTTCCCAATCTGTCAGTGCTGGAAAATGTGCGCCTGGCTGTGCAGGCGGCACGCCCCGGAGCCCATTTGCGCGGGCTGAATCTGTGGAGTGTGTGGAGCGACCACAAGGCGCTGACCCAACTGGCAGAAGAAGTGCTGGCAGCGGTGGCCATGAACGACAAACAAAACACGCCCGTGGCCAGCCTGCCCCATGGCGACCAGCGCAAGCTGGAAGTGGCCTTGCTGATGGCGTTAGAGCCTGATGTATTCATGTTCGATGAACCCACCGCTGGCATGTCGGCGGACGAGGCGCCCGTCATCCTGGACCTGATCCGCAAACTCAAGGACGACAAACGAAAAACCATTTTGTTGGTTGAGCACAAGATGGATGTCGTGCGTGAGCTGGCTGACCGCATCATCGTGTTGCACAACGGCGCGCTGGTTGCCGATGGCGATCCTGCTGAGGTCATTGCCTCCCCCGTAGTTCAGGAGGCGTACCTTGGGGTGAGCCCGACCCCTGCGCAAGCCGAGGCTGTTGAAGCCCCACAGCAAGTGCAGGGTGGACGCAATGGAGAAGACGTATGAGCCAAGCTCCAACACACAACGACGTGCTGCTCACACTTTCCGGCGTGCACACGCACATCGGTGCGTACCACATCCTGCACGGCGTGAACCTCTCTGTGCCACGCGGGCAACTCACCATGCTGCTGGGGCGCAATGGCGCGGGCAAGACGACCACGCTGCGCACCATCATGGGCCTGTGGCATGCATCACAAGGCAAGCTGGTGTTTGACGGCCAGGACATCACTGCCGCCGAGACACCACACATCGCGGGCCTGGACATTGCCTATGTGCCCGAAAACATGGGCATTTTTGCAGACCTGACGGTCAAGGAAAACATGCTGTTGGCCGCCCGCAGTGCTAAGAACGCGCAGCAGATGGACAGCAAACGCCTGGAGTGGATCTTCAAGCTGTTCCCGGCAGTAGAGAAATTCTGGAACCACCCCGCAGGCAAACTGTCCGGGGGCCAAAAACAGATGCTGGCCGTGGCCCGCGCCATCGTCGAGCCGCGCAAGTTATTGATCGTGGACGAGCCCAGTAAGGGCCTGGCGCCCGCCATCATCAACAACATGATTGATGCGTTTGCGCAGCTAAAGCAAACCGGCACCACCATTTTGCTGGTCGAACAAAACATCAGCTTTGCCAAACGCCTGGGCGACCAGGTGGCGGTGATGGACAACGGCAAGGTCGTCCACGCGGGCTCCATGCAAGAGTTGGCTGACAACGAAGACCTGCAACACGCACTGTTGGGGTTGGCAATATGAAAAACTTGAACTTCGACTGGAAGCCGCTGGTGTTGGTGCCAGCGCTGGCGCTGCTGGTACTGCCCTTTATCGGTTCACCATCCACCTGGGTCACCCTCACCGTTGCTGGTCTGGCCATGGGCATGATCATCTTCATCATCGCCTCGGGTCTGACCTTGGTGTTTGGCCTGATGGACGTGCTCAATTTCGGCCACGGCGTCTTCATCGCTCTGGGTGCCTTTGTAGCCACCACCGTCTTCGGCCTGATGGGCGATTGGACAGGCTCCGACCAGTTGTGGCGCAACCTGGTGGCGGTGTTCCC
>JBKJJC010000287.1:0-11650 GCA_046598245.1 Rhodoferax sp. | reverse complement strand
GCGGACCTCGGGGCCCGGGGCTGTGGGTGGTCGTCCAGGCCAAAAACTTGTCCACTTCGGCACGCAGGGCCGGTAGTTGGTGCCCACGCACGCTGGCCATGGCCTCCCAGCTGCCATTGCCATGGCCATGGCCATCATCACTGGCGTCAAAAATCAGGTATTGCAAGGGCATGGAATAGGAGGCGTCGTTGACACGGTTTTGTCATGTTGCGTCGGTAACTTGGGTGACTTCGAATAGGAGTCAACCATGTCTACAGCAATCACTATATCGGGACTGAACAAAACTTTCTGCAGCGGGCGCAAGGCGCTGCAAGATATCCATCTGACGATAGAGACTGGCGAAATGGTCGCCTTGATTGGCGCATCCGGCTCTGGCAAGTCCACGCTGTTGCGCCACATGGCCGGGCTGATGGCCGGTGACAGTGGGGGTCAAAGCCTGGTGCAGATCCACGGCAGCACGGTGCAGCGCGGTGGCAAGGTTGCCCACGATATTCGCAGCATCCGCTCGGGGGTGGGTTTTGTTTTCCAGCAGTTCAATCTGGTGGACCGTTTGCCGGTCATTGTGAATGTGCTGGCGGGCAGTTTGCACCGGGTACCCCTGTGGCGCAGTTTGACGCGCTGGTTCACCGCCTCCGAAGTGGCGCGCGGAATGGAAGCCTTGCGTCGCGTAGGCATTGCCGAATGTGGGCCGCAGCGGGCCTCTACTCTCTCTGGTGGCCAGCAGCAGCGTGCAGCCATTGCGCGTGCCTTGGTGCAGGGCGCCAAGGTGATCCTGGCCGATGAGCCCATCGCCTCGCTGGACCCTGAATCGTCGCGCAAGGTGATGGACATTCTGGCGCGGGTGAACCGGGAAGACCGGTGCACGGTGGTGGTGTCACTCCACCAGGTGAATGTGGCCATGAAGTACTGTGCCCGCACAGTGGCCCTGAACCAGGGGCGTGTGGTGTACGACGGCCCGTCCGTCGCATTGACCCCCACGTTGCTGCGTGAACTGTATGGCGCCGAGGCCGACGAAATTTTGGCCCTGGGCGACCACATCTCCAGCCTGCAAGACAACAAGCCCGCCGCACCGCACCTGGCATGGCCAGTGCCTGTGGTGGCCATGGCGCAGGCTGCCTGAACGGGCAAGCCGAGAAGCCGCGCCATCGCCGCTGCGCGATGACAAAAGACTGACGCAGTGATTTTTTTCAATCGTAGTTAAACCAAGGAAACCTTATGTTCAAAATCCCCTTAGTAGGCATAACCCTCGCGGCACTGGTTGCCGCTACCCCGGTATCGGCGCAAGAGTTGAAGGAATTCAACTTTGGCATCATCTCTACCGAGTCCTCCACTAACCTGAAGTCGGACTGGCAACCCATACTGGATGACCTAGCCAAAAAGACCGGGCTCAAAGTCAATGCCTTTTTTGCACCCGACTACGCCGGCATCATCGAAGGCATGCGCTTCAACAAGGTCCATGCAGCCTGGTTTGGCAACAAATCGGCCATGGAAGCCGTTGACCGGGCCAGTGGTGAAGTGTTCGCCCAGATGGTGAATGCGGATGGGACGCAAGGTTACTACTCGCATCTGATTGTGCACAAAGACAGCCCCCTGAAGTCTTTAGACGATGTGCTCAAGCAAGGCAAGAATTTTTCGTTCGGCAATGGCGACCCCAACTCGACATCCGGCTTTCTGGTCCCCAGCTATTACGTCTTTGCGCAAAACAAGATTGACCCCAAAACGCATTTCAAGCTGTTGCGCAGCGCCAACCATGAAACCAACGCCCTGGCCGTTGCCAATAAACAGGTGGATGTAGCGACCAACAACAGTGAGAACCTGGACAAAATCAAAGACCGGATGCCTGAAAAGTTCAACGACCTTCGCATCATCTGGACCTCTCCGCTGATCCCGTTGGACCCACTGGTGATCCGCAAGGACCTGCCAGATGCCTACAAGGCCAAGATCAAGGACTTTTTCTATAGCTACGGTGGTGCAAGCCAACAAGAGAGGGACAACCTGTTCAAGGTATCCAAGCTCTCAGGATTCAAAGCCTCCACCAATGCGCAGCTCACGCCGATCCGTCAGTTGGAGTTGTTCAAGAGCCGCAACAAGTTTGAGGCCGACGCCAACCTGAGCGCTCCCGAGAAGCAGGCCAAACTGGCCGATATTGACAAACAGTTGGCCGCCCTGACCCCGTCCAAGTGAGCACGCGGTGAACACACAAACCCCTTCGATCGCCTTGGCTGCCATGCCCGTGCCGCAGTTGCCCCGCACCAGCCTGTGGACATTGGTGGCCTGGGGTGTTTTGCTGGCGCTGTTGGCAGGCTCCTGGAAAGGGGCCGACATGCGCCCCCTGGACCTGGTGCGTGACTCGGCCAACATGGTGACCTACGCCGCAGACTTCTTCCCGCCCAAGTTTGCAGACTGGCGCATCTACCTGCAGGAAATGATCATCACGCTGCAAATTGCCCTGTGGGGCACAGCGTTGGCCGTGGTGTTTGCCATACCGTTCGGTTTGTTGTCGTCGGCCAACATCACACCCTGGTGGATTCACCAGCCCATACGCCGCCTGATGGACGCTGCGCGTGCCATCAATGAAATGGTGTTTGCCATGCTGTTTATTGTGGCGGTGGGCCTGGGCCCGTTTGCTGGTGTGTTGGCGCTGTTTGTGCACACCACGGGCATTTTGGCCAAGCTGTTTTCAGAAGCGGTGGAGTCGATTGATTCGCAACCGGTCGAGGGCATACGGGCGACCGGCGCCAATGCGCTGGAAGAGATTGTCTACGGTGTTATTCCCCAGGTGTTGCCCCTGTGGATTTCCTACACCCTGTACCGGTTTGAATCCAACGTGCGCTCGGCCTCGGTGGTGGGCATGGTGGGTGCGGGCGGCATTGGCGTGATCCTGTGGGAGATCATCCGCGGGTTCCAGTACGCGGAAACCTGCGCGGTGATGATCATCATCATTGTGACCGTCAGTGTGATTGACCTGGTGTCGGCCCGCATTCGCAAATCACTGATCTGAGAGGCTGTTAAGGTACTGCGCCAGTTGCAGCCCGGCGTCGGCGAGGGCGCCATTGTTCACTATCGTGCAGTCCGCACGCAGGTCCGCAAACTGGCTGTTGCGGGCCAGGCGTTGGGCTACTGCATGGCTTGAATCGCGGCCGCGCTGGTGCAGCCGCTGTTCCAGTTGATGGGCATCGGCCAGCACCTGCACCGTGCGTACGTGTTGGCCCAAGGCCTGTGCGTGTGCCAGTGTGTTGACATGCTCGCGCGACCCATTCACAACGACCACCCGTCCAGCGGAGACATCGGCAGCGTAGCTTGTGCTAATGCCATAACCAAAGCCATGCGCGTGCCAATGCCATGCCAGTGTGCCCGTCTCCAGCAACTGTTCAAAGTAGCGGGGTGATACCGCATCATGGTCAGATCCCGGCTGGGCGGGCCGCGTCACCACACGTCGGCTGAACACCACGCTGCGGTTCTCGGCCAGGTGGTTTTGCGCCCAGCCCATCACGCTGTCTTTTCCGGCGCCCGACGCGCCACACACCAGGACCCACAGGCCGCTCATGCCAACAGCTCCGCATCGGCAATGCGCAAAAAGTTGGCGCTAGGTTCTGATTCCACGAAGAGGCACAGACGGTCCAGCACCAGGGGGCGCTCCTGGTTGAGGCGGGCCACTGAACCCTCCACCGCGTGCAGCACCACCTGTGCAAGGGGCTCAGCAATGGGCCCGGTCAAGGTGAAGTGCAGTTGGTAACGCTCCATCACATGGGGGTAGCCATACTGCATCAGCAGCTCCTGCGCGCGGGCATCCAGGTTCTGTGCCAAACGGCGCGCCAAGTCCTGTGGCGACAGCGGTGCACGCAAGTCGTCTAGGGCCGTGACACAGCTTTCCGCCAAGTTGCCCAATGCTGCAGGTGCGGTGCGGGGAAGTACTGCCGTGAAGTTGTCCAGGCGGGTGGCAACCATAGGCCCCAGAGCTACCGGCGTGAGTTGTTGGGCCAGCGCGCGCATACGCGCGAGCAAATCGGTCTCTGTGACGCCGTCACGCAATGTAAACGGTGCTTTCAGTGTCGCGTGGAAGCCATAACGGCGCGGGTCGGCCGTGAGTTGGAGCAATTGCTGCGCAGGCATGTCCGCCAGCGCGGGTTGTGCCAGGGCTTGGTTGGTGCACTCGTCGCGACCCAACCAGTGGGCGCCAAAGGCCCACCAGGGTGAGTTTGGCGGCGGTGTGAAGTAGATGGCATAACGTGTGCTCATGCTTGCGCCCCCGCATCCACCACCAGTTGCACCCGGTCACCACAAAAAACGGTTTCCCCGTATTTGATGGGCACACCCTCCATGTCGGCATCCACACTCTCCACACACAGCAGGGGGCGATTCACGGGCTGCGCCAGCAACCGGGCGGTTTCGTCCGATGGCATTTGGGTGGTGATGCGGCTGTGCGAGCGCACATAGTCCTGCACGCCAAAGTGTTTCAGAATTTCGGTGGTACGGGTGCCTTCGTTCAACATGTCCAGTAGGCCCGCAAAACGCACGGCCGGGTAGTAGGCGGTTGCCATGCCTATCGGGGCATCGTTGGCCTCATCCAGCGTCTCCACTTTCAACACCTTGGCACTTTTGGCAAGTTTGAGTTCGTGCTGGGCCTGCGCGGGGGCGGGCATTTCGCGCACGCTCAGCAATTGTTTGCTGGGTATCAGGCCCTGCTGCAACAGGTTTTCACTAAACCGGGTGCGCCGTGTCAGCGCGTAGTCCAGCAGCTCATGTTGCACAAACATGCCGCGCCCCGGTTCAATGCGCACCAGACCATCCGTCTGCAATGCGGCCACGGCCTGGCGCAGGGTGTGGCGGTTGACGCCAAAGCGGGCAGACAGCTCAACCTCGCCGGGTAGACGCCCCGTATCCGAGTAGGCGCGGTTGCGAATTTCAGTGGTGAGGGTGTCGGCAATCAGGCGCCACACGGAGACGCCGCTGCGCCGCCCGGGGCTGCTGGAGGTGAACACATCAAAGGACATTTTTTGTGCCCTCCATCCGTGATGGGCGCATGGGGAATTGCTTACAGCGTGTCATAAATTCTTCATGTTGAGCGGTTGAACTACATGCATGGGTAACGCGTTGCGATGCCCTTGCACTCCTCCCGTCAACTCTAGTGACTGATTTAGACATCTGTATGACAAGCCCCGCTTCAACCACGCCCCACGCCCCACGACAGGCATGGCTGGCAACACTGGCCCGCGCAAGCGTGGCGCAACTGGAAAGTGCCATTCCCCCGTCGGTTTACCTGCCCGACCTGCAGCATGTTCGCCCGTCCGAGGTGGGCATGGTGATGCTGCGCGGGCGGGTGGGCGGCACCGGCAATCCCTTCAACCTGGGTGAGGCCAGTGTGGTGCGTTGCGCCGTGCGCCTGGGCGACGGGCCGTTAGGCGTGGGGTATGTGTTGGGTCGTAACAAGCGGCAGGCCGAACTGGTTGCCCTGTTCGATGCCCTGTTGCAAGACCCGCAGCACCATGATCGCCTGCACGGCCATTTGATTGCACCATTGGCCGCCGCGCAGGCACAGGCCCGCATGCAGCAGCAACAGGCGGCGGCCGACTCCAAGGTCGAGTTCTTCACCTATGTGCGGGGTGAAGCATGAGCGCGAACCCAGCAATGGCCCCCGGCCTTCCCGACGTGGTGCATGGCAGCCAGCAGGCCTTTCGCGCCGTGCTGGACGCATTGGCGCGCCCGGGCACGGTAAGCGAGATTGGCGAGGCATTGCCCGAGGTGGCCCTGGGCGGTGCCATGGCGCGTTTGCTGTTGTCACTGACCGATGACGATACCCCGGTCTGGTGGCAGCGTGCAGACACCACCACGCAGCGCTGGTTGCAGTTTCACACCGGGGCCGGCGTCGCCCTGAGCCCGGGTGCTGCCAGCTTCGCGGTCATACATGACATGGAGGCGCCTCTTGACCTGGCCGATTTTGCGATGGGCAGTGCGGAGTCTCCCGAGTTCTCCACCACCTTGATCGTTGAGCTGCCTGCGCTGCACGGCGGGCCAGAGCTGGAGTGGCGTGGCCCCGGCATAGAGGTCTTACAGCGGGTGGGCCTGTGCGGTGTACCGAACCACTTCTGGGCCCATTGGCAGGCCAACCATGCGGCATTTCCTTCTGGCGTGGACATGGTGTTTACCTGTGGCGACCGTGCGCTGGCCTTGCCACGCACCACACGTGTTCGCCGATTGGAAAGGGTTTGATATGTACGTAGCAGTCAAGGGCGGCGCGGCCGCCATAGAAAGTTCGTGGCGCTTGCTGGACGCCCAGCGCCGTGGTGACACATCGATTGCCGAGTTGTCGGTGGCACAAATCCGCGCCCAGCTCTCACTGGCGGTAGACCGGGTGATGGGTGAAGGGTCTTTGTTCGACCCCGAGCTTGCTGCGCTGGCCATCAAGCAAGCCAGTGGTGACCTGGTGGAAGCTATTTTCTTGCTGCGTGCCTACCGCACCACCTTGCCACGCTTGGGTTACAGCGTGCCGCTGGACACCGCCCGCATTGACCTGGTGCGCCGCATATCTGCCACCTTCAAAGAGGTGCCCGGTGGCCAGCTGCTGGGCCCCACCTACGACTACACCCAGCGCCTGTTGGATTTTCGGTTGCTGGCAGAAGGCGGCACCGAGCCCGAACAAGCTGTGCCCTCTGCACAGGCACCACACGCAGCCACCGCAGCACCGGTGGACGACAACCGGGTAGTGCCCCGCATCAATGATTTGCTGGCACGCGAAGGCCTGCTGGAGACACCCCAGCCTCAGGAAGCTGCAGCACCCGGCGACCTGACCCGCGACCCGTTGATGTTCCCCGCCAACCGCGCGCTGCGCCTGCAGGCACTAGCCCGGGGCGACGAAGGCTGGCTGCTGGCCATGGGTTACTCCACCCAGCGCGGCTACGCCAATGCCCACCCGTTTGCCGGTGAGATACGCCGTGGTTTTGTGCGGGTGGAGCTGGAGCCCGATGAGCTGGGCTTCGTGATCGACATCGGTGACCTGGAAGTGACCGAATGCCAAATGATCAACCAGTTCCATGGCAGCAAAGACATCCCCCCGCAGTTCACCCAAGGCTATGGTCTGGCCTTTGGTGGCGCCGAGCGCAAGGCCATGGCCATGGCCCTGGTGGATCGTGCATTGCGTGCCGATGAACTGGGCGAGCCCCGCGTAGCACCGGCGCAAGACGAAGAGTTTGTGTTGTCCCACGCGGACAACGTGGAGGCATCGGGCTTTGTACAGCACCTGAAGCTGCCGCACTACGTGGATTTTCAGGCCGAGCTGGAGCTGGTGCGCAAGCTGCGCGCCAGCCATGCGCAGGCCGATACGTCGGAGCCCGAACAACAACAGGAAGCCGCATGATGATGGACACACACTACAACTTTGCGTTTCTGGACGAGCGCACCAAAAAACGCATACGCCGCGCACTGCTCAAAGCCGTAGCGGTGCCGGGCTACCAGGTGCCATTTGGATCGCGGGAGATGCCCTTTGCCTATGGCTGGGGCACGGGCGGTGTGCAGGTCACGGCCAGCATCATTGGCTTAAACGATGTACTCAAGGTGATAGACCAGGGCGCTGATGACACCACCAACGCGGTCAACATACGCCGCTTTTTTGCGCGCACCACGGGCGTGGCCACTACCGAGAAAACACGCGATGCCACGCTGATCCAGACGCGCCACCGCATACCCGAACTGCCGCTGACGGACAAACAAATCCTGGTCTACCAGGTGCCCATGCCCGAGCCGCTGTCCAAGCTGGAGCCGCGTCGGCGCGAGGCCATCAAGATGCATGCGTTGACCGAATACGGCCTGATGCATGTGCGCCTGTACGAAGACATTGCCCAGCTGGGCGCCATCTCGCGCAGCTACGACTATCCCGTCATGGTCAACGAGCGCTACCTGATGTCGCCATCACCCATACCCAAGTTCGACAACCCCAAAATGCACATGAACCCCGCCTTGCAGCTCTTTGGTGCCGGGCGCGAAAAACGCCTGTACGCCATACCACCCTTCACCCCGGTGCGCAGCCTGGACTTTGAAGACCACCCGTTTGAGGTACAGCGCTGGGACCATGCCTGTGCACTGTGTGGGGCCACCGAGAGTTTTCTGGATGAAATGATTGTGGACGACCAGGGCAGCCGCTTGTTTGTGTGCTCTGACAGCGACTACTGCGAAGAGCGCCGCAGTGCCGGTGCAGTTGGCACGCAGCAATCCGTCACCCTGCACGACGCCTTGGCCCAGCAGGAGGCTGCATGAGCGCCGCGCCGGGCCGCCCCAAGCAAGCTCGCACCGCAGTGCGCAGCACGAAGGTAATCCAATGAGCGCGCCGGTTTTGCTGTCGGCGCGCCAGGCCGGCAAGGCATTCATGCACCAGGGCCAGCCACGATGGGCCTGCCGGGGTGTGAGTTTTGATCTGTACCCCGGCGAGGTATTGGCCGTGGTGGGCGAGTCGGGTTCGGGCAAAAGCACACTGCTGCGCCTGCTGGCCGGGCGCCATGCATGCGACGAGGGGTCGGTGCACTATGACGTGCGCTCCGAGTCCAACGAGGCGTCTGCCGGGCTGCTGGATCTGGCGGAATTGTCGGAAGCGCGCTTGCGCTGGCTGGCCCGCACCGACTGGGGCTTTGTGGAGCAACACGCCCGCGATGGCCTGCGCATGAATGTGTCGGGCGGTGCCAATGTGGGTGAACGCCTGATGGCACTGGGCGCACGCAACTATGGCGTGCTGCGCAACGAAGCCCTGTCGTGGATGCAGCGTGTGGAGCTGGACACCAGCCGCATAGACGACTTGCCCGCCACCTACTCGGGCGGCATGCAACAGCGTTTGCAGATCGCGCGCAACTTGGTAACCCACCCGCGCCTGGTGTTTATGGACGAGCCCACGACGGGCTTGGATGTGTCGGTACAGGCCAGGTTGCTGGACCTGCTGCGGGAGCTGGTGGACGAGCTGCAACTGGCTGCGGTAGTGGTCACACACGACCTGGCCGTGGCCCGCCTGCTGGCCCAGCGCATGCTGGTTATGAAAGACGGCCAGGTGGTCGAGCAGGGCCTGACCGACCGTGTGCTGGACGACCCTCAGCACCCCTACACCCAACTGCTGGTTTCTTCGATTTTGACCACTTAGGCGCCGACCCCCATGCATGCTGTTATCGAAACCATTGCGCTGTGCAAGACCTTTACCCTGCACAACCGTGCGGGCGCCAAGTTGCCGGTTTTCTCCAACATCGATCTCGCGGTGCAGGCCGGCGAATGCCTGGCGCTGACGGGTCACTCCGGCAGTGGCAAAAGTTCGCTGCTGCGTTGCCTGTACGGCAACTACGGTGCCACCAGTGGTGAGGTGCGTATCCGCCACCTGGACAACTGGGTCAACCTGGGCCGCGCTGAGGCACGCGAAGTGTTTGATGTGCGCCGACGCACCATGGGGTATGTGTCGCAGTTTTTGCGCACCATTCCCCGCGTGTCTACGCTGGACATCGTGGCCGACCCGCTGCGCCGCCTGGGGCACAGTGCCGCAGAGGCCCGCGCCCAAGCGGCGCAGTGGCTTACCCGGCTGAACCTGCACGAACACCTGTGGCACCTGCCGCCCGCCACGTTTTCGGGCGGTGAGCAGCAGCGCGTCAACATCGCCCACGGCATGATCGCCGCCCCGCCGGTGTTGCTGCTGGACGAACCTACCGCCTCGCTGGACGCCGGCAACCGCCGCGTGGTGGTAGAGCTGATCCATGCTGCCCGCGCCAATGGCAGCGCCATTGTGGGCATCTTCCACGATGACGAAGTGCGCGAGGCTGTGGCCACCCGCAGTTTTGACGTGGAACAACACCGCAACCCCGATTGATTGTCTAGAAAGAAACTTGTATGAACCAACGCATCATTCGCAACGCCCGTGTGGTCACGGCAGACGAAGAATTCACCGGCACCGTGTGTATCGAGGACGGCATCATCCGCTCGTTGGACCGTGGTGACACGTCCGTGCCCAACGCGCAGGACTGGGCGGGCGATTGGCTCATGCCCGGCCTGGTGGAAGTGCACACCGACAACCTGGAGAAACACCTGTCGCCCCGCCCCGGCGTGTTGTGGAACGCACACTCCGCCATGATGGTGCACGACGCCCAGTGTGCTGCAGCGGGCATCACCACGGTGCTGGATTCGGTGGTGATTGGTGACCTGGACGCCGGTGGCGCGCGTTGCCAGACCCAACACACCTCGATTGCCGCGCTGCACCAGTGCCGTGACGAAGGCTTGATGCGGGTGGAGCATTTGCTGCACCTGCGCTGCGAGGTGTCAGCCCCCGATATTCTGGAAGTGTTCCACCAGTATGCGGATGACAGCCTGCTCAAGCTGGTCAGTGTGATGGACCACACCCCTGGCCAGCGCCAGTGGCGTGACCTGACCAGCTACCGCCGCTACTCTGAGCGCAATGGCCGTTACAGCGATGCAGAGTTTGACGCCATGATTGCCGAGCGCAAAGCCGACCAGCAGGCCTTCGCCTTGCCCCACCGCAAGGTGATTGTGCAGGCCAGCCGCGCGCGCAACATCCCCCTGGCCAGCCATGACGACACCCTGGTCAGCGATGTGGAGCTGGCGATTGAAGAAGGCGTAGGCATTTCAGAGTTCCCCACCACCGTGGCCGCTGCGCAGGCAGCGCGCCAGGCCGGGTTGGCCATCGTGATGGGTGGGCCCAATATGGTCAAAGGCGGCTCCCACTCGGGCAATGTGTCGGCGGCGGAGCTGGCGCAGCTGGATTTGCTGGACGTGTTTTCGTCGGACTACGTGCCCAGCAGCCTGTTGCTGGCCACCTTCATGCTGGGCCAGCTGGACGGCTGGAGCCTGCCCAAGGCGGTGCGCACCGTCACACGCAACGCGGCGCATTCCATAGGCTTGCATGACCGTGGCGAGGTGGCTCCGGGCCTGCGTGCCGATCTGCTGCGGGTACGCATGACCCAGGTGGGCACACCCATGGTGGTAGAGACCTGGCTGGGCGATCAGCGGGCACATTGAGCGCGGGTGCTGTCGCCATTGCCATCGCCATGCCACTGACCCACATAACCGCCCACAACCTGCCCAGCGCCGTGCGCCTGGGCGAGGCCCCCACACTGGCAACCAGCGCTGTGGTGCGCGACTGCCACTTTGGCCGCTACACCCAGGTGGGTGACCATGTGCAGATGCAGGACTGTGTGCTGGGGGATTACTCCTACTTGCAGCCTCACTGCGATCTGATCGCGACCGACATTGGCAAGTTTTCCAATATTGCGTCCATGGTGCGTATCAACCCCGGCTTTCACCCCATGGAGTGCCCCACACAGCACCACTTCACCTACCGACCAGTCATGTACGGTATGGCCGAGCAGAACGATGAAGACTTCTTTGCCTGGCGGCGCAGACAGCGTGTGACCATTGGCCACGACACCTGGATAGGCCACGGCGTGGTCATCATGCCCGGCGTGCACATTGGCAATGGCGCCGTGGTGGGCAGCAATGCGGTGGTCACCAAAGACGTGCCGCCCTACGCGATTGTGGGCGGCGTGGCCGCCAAGCTGATCCGCTACCGATTTCCCCGCGCCATTGCCCAAGCGCTGGAAGCCACCGCCTGGTGGGACTGGGACCACGCCACGCTGACCGAGCGATTGCCCGAGTTCAAGAATCTGCGGAAGTTTTT
>JBKJJC010000298.1:0-4822 GCA_046598245.1 Rhodoferax sp. | reverse complement strand
CCGAAGAGTTTGCCAAGACCAAGAAACAGATGGCCGGTGGCATCCAGCGCAACCTGGAGGACACAGACTTCCGCGCCTCCGATGCCTTTAGCCGCACCGCGTACCCGGTCGGTCACCCCAACCGCGCGGTGGCACCTGACGACATGCTCGCCGCCATCGAGACGGCTACCTTGGACGACGTGTTAGCTTTCCATAAAGCCCACTATGGCCCCGCCGGTATGAAGCTGGTGGTGGTGGGCGACCTAGACTTGCCCGCGCTGCACAGCGAGATCACCCGCGCTTTTGGCGGCTGGACCGGTGGCAAGGCCGTGGCGCGGGCCGCCAAGCCGGCCAGCGCATTGAGCGGTGGCGTGCAAGATGTACCGATGGACGGCAAAACCAGTGTGTCCGTGGTCTGGGGCCAGCCCAGCGGCCTGCGCTACAGCGACCCGGATTACCAGGCTTTGCGCTTGGCTACCGCCATTTTGGGTAGTGGATTTACCGGCCGCCTGATGGCCACTGTGCGCGACAAAGAGGGCTTGACCTATGACGCACGTGCCGGCATGGGCAGCGACATGTTCAACGACGGCGACTGGCGCATGTCGGCCACGTTTGCGCCGGACTTGTTGGACAAGGGCATAGCCTCGGCCCAGCGCCAGCTCAAGCTTTGGTACGACACCGGTGTCACCCCCGCAGAAATCAGCGATCGCAAGACCAATCTGATTGGTGGTTTCAAGGTGGGCCTGGCCACCACCGGCGGTATGGCCGAGAACCTGATTGCGGCCGTGAGCCGGGGGTACGACGTGACATGGCTGGATGACTTCCCCGTGAAGGTCAACGCCTTGAGCAACGAACAGGTTAACGCCGCAATCCGTAAATACCTCAAGCCCGAGAGCATGGTGACGGTCAAGGCCGGTACGTTCAAGTAGTAGTGCCCCCACGCTCCGCCGCTGCGCGGGTCGTGGCTCTTGCCTTCCGGGCGGTTTTGGCGCAGAGTCTGTAGTTGTTATGACGACATTCACTGCGCACAAACCGACCTTGCTGCTGGTGGATGACCAAATCCTCAACATCCAGCTGCTGCAGCATGTCTTCACAGACGCCTACGCCATCGCCACAGCAACCAGCGGTGCGCAGGCCCTGGCTTTTTGTGCACGCCAGTTACCCGATTTGATTTTGCTCGATGTGGTGATGCCGGTGATGGACGGCCACCAGGTCTGCACCCAGCTCAAGGCCGACCCGCGCACGCGCGACATTCCTATCATTTTTGTGACCGGCCACAACGACCCGGAGGAAGAGTCCGCCGCGTTGCGCCTGGGGGCGGTGGACTTTATTTCTAAGCCGGTCAATGCTTCGGTGGTCAAAGCGCGGGTCAACTCGCAGTTGATGCTGCGCCAGACCTTGCGCCAGGTACAAGACCTCAACCAGAATCTGGAAGCCCGGGTCGCCCAGCGCACCGCCGAGCTGCAGCAGGCATTGGAGCACTTGCAGCAGTCACAGGAAGAACTGGCCCACAGCGCCGCCAATGCTTCGCTGAGCACGATGATTGCCGGCGTCTCCCACGAGCTGGGCACGCCCCTGGGCAATAGCAAGATGGTGGCCGGCACCTTGGCCGAACACACCCGCGATATGGTGCGCGATATGCATGCGGGCTTGCTCAAGCGTTCGGGGCTGGAGCGCTACATGGAGCAGGCGACCGAAGGGTTGGCGCTGCTACAGCGCAACCTGGAGCGCTCGGTCGAACTGTTGGCAAACTTTGGCCAAGTGGCGGCCGACCAGGCCAGCGAGCAGCGCCGCAGTTTTGATCTGGCGATCATGGTCCATGAAATCCTGCACACCCTGAGCCCCAGCCTCAAACGCCATGCGCACAAAGTGGTGGTGGACATACCGGACGGCATCGCCATGGACAGCCTGCCCGGTCCCCTGGGGCAGGTGGTGATCAACCTTGTTAACAACGCCTATTTGCATGCCTTTGAGGGGCGCAACCAGGGACTGCTGACCATCCAGGGCCGCCAGGATGGCGCGCAGGTGCGGCTGGCATTTATCGACAACGGCGTGGGCATGACGCCAGACCACCTGGCCAAGTTGTTCGAGCCTTTTTTCAGCACCAAGATCGGCAAGGGTGGCACGGGCCTGGGCATGGCCATCGTGCGCAACCTGGTGGGTAAAACGCTGGGCGGGCGCATCACGGTGTCGTCGGTATTGGGCGAGGGAACCCGCTTTGACATTGTGCTGCCCTGTGTGCTGCCAGGGCTTGCTACGGCATGATATGCTATATATTGCATAGCGAACTAACAAGTATATTCGGGGGCTAGAGGCTGATTTCGCTTAAAATTACTTGGCCCGAGAGGGGTGCGAGGCAGAGGCGGATATTTACACAAAGCAATTGCTTGCTATAAATAGCGGGATTTGGTATCGTCGGGCAGATGAAGCCAGACGTAGCGCTGCCGCCGCCCGAATCCCATGCCAAGCGCCCACGTGGCCGCCCCCGTAAAACGGTAGACGAGCGTGACGACGGCAACCGCCGCCAGGCGTTGTTGCTGTCCGCCGCACAGTTGTTCCGGCGCAAGGGTTTTTCCGCCACCACCACCCGCGACATCGCCGCCGCCGCCGGCATGCAAAGCGGCTCTCCGTTCTACCACTTCAAAAGCAAAGACGCGTTGCTGTACGCCGTGATGGAAGAGGGCATGCGCTCGGCATTGGACCGCCTGCACGCGGCCACACAAACACCGGGTTATGCGGGCCTGGCACCGGCAGCCCAACTGCGGGTGCTGGTGACCGTGCACTTTGACGTGCTACTGGGCCCGGGCAGCGATTTTGTGCCGGTGATGCTGTACGAGGCGCGTTCTCTACCGCCGCGCCAGCACAAGGCCCTGGGACAACTGATTGCGCAATACGAAGCCCTGTGGTTGCCGGTGCTCACATCGCTGCACGCCAGTGGCGAACTGCGGGCACCGGTACGCTTGGCCCGGCTGCTGATTTTGGGTGCGCTGAATTGGTCGGTGCAGTGGTTCGATGCCCAAAAGGGCGCGTCACTGCAAGAGCTGGCGGACGCGGCCATGGACTTATTTCTAGCCCGCACTTTTGCTCGGTCCTCAACTGATTAAGGGATTTGTATGTCTTACGCTTCAGTATTTGCCCCCAACTTATTCGCGGGCAAGCTCGTCATCGTTACCGGCGGTGGCTCGGGCATTGGGCGCTGTGTGGCGCACGAGCTGGCCGCGCTGGGTGCCACCGTTGCCTTGGTGGGTCGCAAGGTCGAAAAACTGCAAAAGGTGGCGGACGAGATCGCACAAGACGGAGGAAAAGTCAGCTTCCAGGTGTGTGACATCCGCCAGGAAGAGGCGGTGAAGCAAACCGTGGCTGCCATCGTGGCGCAACATGGTGTGGTCTATGGCCTGGTCAACAATGCCGGGGGCCAGTTCATGACACCGCTGGAAGCCATCAGCGCCAAGGGATGGGAGGCGGTGGTCAATACCAACCTGACTGGCGGCTTTTTGATGGCGCGCGAATGTTATCTGCAAGGCATGAGCAAGACCGGTGGCGCCATCGTCAACATCGTGGCCGACATGTGGGGCTCCATGCCAGGCATGGGCCACAGCGGCGCGGCGCGTGCTGGCATGGTCAGTTTCACCGAAACCGCTGCGCTGGAGTGGGCCGCGCGCGGCGTGCGGGTCAATGCGGTGGCGCCGGGCTATATCGCGTCCAGCGGCATGGACAACTACCCCACAGAGATGGCACCCATGATCCGCGAGATGGCCAAATCCATTCCCGCCGGACGCTTTGGCACCGAGGCCGAAACCGCCGCAGGCATCGTGTTCCTGCTGAGCCCCGCCGCGTCTTTTATCAGCGGCACGACGCTGCGCATAGATGGCGCACGGCCACAGGCCCGCAATGGTTACCCCATGCGGGTGCCCGATGCGGCTGTGCAGTCACGCGATGCGGTCAAAGCCTTTGATGGATTCCACCGCGCCCAGACACCCAAAATCTTTCAGGTTTAAAGACGCCACCATCCCTTCACTAGCCCCTTGATCGCACACCATGCAATTCACCCACGAACACCTCGAAATCCAGAAAACCCTCAAGCGTTTTATCGACGCAGAGATCAACCCCCATGTGGACGAGTGGGAGGCTGCCGAAATGTTTCCGGCGCACGAGATATTCAAAAAAATGGGCAACCTGGGCCTGCTGGGCCTGACCAAACCTGAGGCCTATGGCGGCATGGGGCTGGACTACTCCTACGGCATGGCCATGGCCGAAACCCTGGGCCATATTGACTGCGGTGGCGTGCCCATGGCGATCGGCGTGCAGACCGATATGTGCACCCCGGCGCTGGCCCGCTTTGGCAGCGAAGAGCTGAAGAAAGAGTTTCTTGTTCCAGCCATCGCAGGCGACACCGTGGGCTGTATCGGCGTTAGCGAGCCGGGCGCGGGCAGCGATGTGTCGGCCATCACCAGCCGGGCGCGCAAAGACGGCGACGACTATGTCATCACGGGCCAGAAGATGTGGATCACCAACAGCCTGCAGGCGGACTGGATGTGCATGCTGGTCAACACCGGCGACGGCCAGAGCGCAGCGGGCAACAATCCGCACAAGAACAAAAGCCTGGTCATGGTGCCCATGCGTGAGAACGGCAAGCTGCGCAAAGGCATAGAAGTGGCGAGCAAGATCAAGAAAATCGGCATGCACTCCAGTGACACCGGGCTGATCTACTTTGACGAAGTGCGCGTGCCCCAGCGCAACCTGATTGGGCAGGAGGGCGCAGGCTTTGTCTACCAGATGCAGCAGTTCCAGGAAGAGCGCCTGTGGTGCGCCGCCAGTTGTTCAGACTCTGCAAACAACTGGC
>JBKJJC010000148.1:0-7046 GCA_046598245.1 Rhodoferax sp. | reverse complement strand
AACACGAGCGCGCCGAGGCCTGCCGAACCGATGGCATAACCCTTGGTCACGGCCTTGGTGGTGTTGCCCACGGCGTCTAGTGGGTCGGTGATTTCGCGCACGCTGGCGGGTAGCTCGGCCATTTCGGCAATACCGCCGGCGTTGTCAGTGATGGGACCATAGGCGTCCAATGCGACCACAATGCCAGCCATGCTCAACATGGAGGTGGCGGCAATGGCAATGCCGTACAAGCCGCCCAGGCTGAACGCGCTGTAAATGGCAGCGCAGACAAAAAGAACAGGCCAGGCGGTGGAGCGCATAGAGACGCCCAGGCCTGCAATGATGTTGGTTCCGTGGCCGGTGGTCGATGCCTGGGCGATATGCTGCACCGGTGCGTACTGCGTGCCGGTGTAGTACTCGGTGATCCAGACCAGTGCACCCGTCAATACCAGACCGACGGTGCAAGCACCAAACAGGCCAGTGGCGGACAATACGCGACCGTCGGACAGGGTGATAGCGGCTGGGAACATGGACTGCGTGACAAAGTAAAACGCAATCAAGGACAGCACACCGGCAATACCCAGGCCTTTGTATAAAGCTGGCATCACGTTTTTCATGCCAGGCGAAGCCTTGACGAAGAAGCAGCCAATGATGGACGCCACAATCGACACCGCACCAAGGACTAAAGGATATAAAACGGCTGTAGCCCCCGCGCTACTTGCAAGAAGTGCTCCTAAAACCATAGTGGCGATCAAGGTAACCGCATAGGTTTCAAACAGGTCGGCGGCCATGCCCGCGCAGTCGCCCACGTTGTCGCCCACGTTGTCGGCAATAACGGCCGGGTTGCGCGGGTCGTCTTCGGGGATGCCGGCTTCGACCTTGCCCACCAGGTCGGCGCCTACGTCAGCGCCCTTGGTGAAGATGCCGCCGCCCAGACGGGCGAAGATGGAAATGAGTGAAGAACCAAAGGCAAAACCGATCAGCGGATTGAGCATTTGTGCATAGGCCTTGCCGTCCGTTGGCACGCCACCCATGGTCAGGTACCAATAGAAACCCGTCACGCCCAACAGGCCCAAACCCACCACCAGCATGCCGGTGATCGCACCGCCGCGGAAGGCCACATCCAGCGCCGGGCCAATGCCTTTGGTGGCGGCCTGTGCGGTACGCACATTGGCACGCACCGACACGTTCATACCGATGAAGCCACAGGCACCGGACAACACGGCACCCACGACGAAGCCAACGGCGCTCAAAGGATCGAGGAATATGCCTATCAGTATGGTCAATACAACGCCAACCATGGCAATGGTTTTGTACTGCCGAGAAAGGTAAGCCGCTGCACCGGTTTGAATGGCAGCAGCAATTTCTTGCATGCGTGCATTTCCGGCGTCTTGAGAAAGTATCCATCCACGTGCCCACACGCCGTATGCAACGGCAATGAACCCGCAGACAAGCGCCAAAATCAGCGCTGTGTTGCCTGTCATAAACATCTCCTCTATTGTTGTTTCGCGAAGGAGGAGGCAACGCTAGTGATGCCTCCACTGCGTTGCTTCCTCTAAGCTCCAGCCCAACAGAGCGTTACGGAGATGATTGGCCAACGAGCGGACTGTAACGTGAAAAAAAGACGATTTTGTGAATCGCCAGAGCCGAGTCAGTAAAATGAGGGTAAATACCGACCCGGTACCGAGCGATCGCAACCCCTTTTAAACAGCCTAGAGAGTCCCCATGTCACTTGATAAAGTAACCCCCGGCAAAAACGTACCCGAGTCGTTCAACGTGATCATTGAGATCCCGATGAATGCCGACCCGGTCAAATACGAGGTAGACAAAGCCAGTGGAGCGATTTTTGTGGATCGCTTTATGAGCACTGCCATGCATTACCCCACCAATTACGGCTATGTGCCTAAGACCATCTCGGGTGACGGTGATCCGGTGGACGTGTTGGTGATTACACCGGTGCCCTTGATACCCGGAGTGGTGGTGACATGCCGTGCCATCGGAATTTTGAAGATGACCGATGAAGCAGGTGAAGATGGCAAAGTGTTGGCGGTGCCGATCGACAAAATTCTGTCGCTGTACAGCCAGTGGAAGAAGCCAGAAGACCTGAATCCCTTCCGCCTCAAGACCATCGCCCACTTCTTTGAGCATTACAAGGACCTGGAAGAAGGCAAATGGGTCAAAGTGCAGGGCTGGGAAGGTCCAGAATCTGCCGAGAAGGAAATCATGGACGGCATCGCCAACTACAACAAAGAGCAGGCGGCGTAAGCAGCTTTGACCAACAGCCCTTGGCGGTGGCTGTTGGTTCACTTTCATACAACTTTCGGGCAGTGGCGTGTATGATTCTTTGCACAACCCGCCGTGTGCGCGAAGGTTGGCTTTTGCGTAAAGAAAGTAGCCATGCAAACAACACCCAATCCGCCTTCCTTTGATCAAAAGTCTACCGTGGCGACTAAAGCTTCGGCGGATTCCGGTCAGTATTTGACTCTGCGCCTGGGTGAAGAGGATTACGCCATCGACATCATGCGTGTGCAGGAAATCCGCTCGTACGAAGAGCCGACCCGCATGGCAAATTCACCCAGCTTCATCAAAGGGGTGATCAATTTGCGCGGAGTCATTGTGCCCATTGTCGATTTGCGCATGAAGCTCAACCTCTCAACAGTAGATTACACAGAGTTCACGGTGGTCATCATCCTCAAAATTAAGGATACCGTCATCGGCGCCGTGGTGGATGCGGTCTCGGATGTGGTGACACTCGATTCAAAGACGATCAAGCCTGCACCACAGTTTGAATCAGCCATCGACTCCCGATTTATCCTGGGCTTGGCCCAAGTTGCTGAGCGCATGTTGATCGTTATGAACATGGAAGCCCTGTTGAGCAACGCCGAAATGGGTATGGTGGCCTAGAGAGAATTTCGCCCCCACGCTCCACCATTGCACGGGTTGTTATCCCCCAGTGGTTTCACGGCGCAGGTTTTTTCTTGCGGGTTTTCTTGGCCGTTGGCAACGCTGTAATGCCCAGCGCGGCTTCTAGCTCGGTGATGGCGTTGTGTGTGTAGTCCAGCATGCGCTGCAGGGCCGGCACCGAGCGGCGGCAGGCAATGTATCCAAACCCCAGGCTGTCACCATAACCACTGATGGTGATATTCATCGCTAGGTAGTGGGTGGGAATGGACACCGGGTAGACCTCATCCAATCGTGCGCCATTGAGGAAGAGCGTCTCCCTGGGTCCGGGCACGTTAGAAATGACGAGGTTAAACAACGGGTGTTTCTCGGCCATGCCGGTGACGATGCCCACGCCCAAGGGAGAGACCGACGTGATGCCATGGGCCATCTTCTCTAGGCGTGTCATCTTGGTGAGTCGATCTTTGGCGTGGGTAGTGGATTCAACAATGCGTTGCAGCCGCTTGAGCGGGTCTGCGATGTGTGTCGCCAGACTAGCCAGCAACAGCGACACCTGGTTGCCACCGGCAGTGGTTTCCCCATGCAGCGATACCGGCACCATGGCTACCAGGGGCTTCTTGGGCAGTTTGTGCTGCGCTAACAGGTACTCGCGCAGGGCACCGGCGCAAATGGCCAGCGTGACATCATTGACGGTGGCTCCCGCAGCTTCGCCAATTTTTTTGAACCGCGCCAGCGAATACGACTGGGAGGCAAAACGCCGCGAACCCGAAATTTCCACATTGAACGGGGTTGGCGGGGCCTGAAAGGGCAGAGCACCCACCGTCTCCGCGTCCGATGGGCGCATGATGTCCCACAGCCCGCTGCCAATGCCTGGCAGTATGTCTTTGCCAACCTTGGCGGCATTGCCCAATTGCTGCAACCAGCTGGGTGGCACAGACTTTACGCGCGATGTGGGGTGCTGGCCAAAGGGCAGGGCCCACATGGGTGCTTTGGTGTCAGCAGCATCTTTTGACATGGCGTTGGCGGCCATGCGTGCGCCGGTTACGCCATCGATCAGCGCATGGTGCATCTTGGAATAGGTTGCAAAGCGGCCGCCTGGCAGGCCTTCGATGACATACATTTCCCACAATGGCCGGTTGCGGTCCAGCAAGTTGCCATGCAGTCGTGACACCATGGCCAATAGTTCACGGATGCGCCCAGGTTGGGGCAGTGCCAAGTGGCGCAGGTGGTAGTCCAGCTCGAATTCTTTGTCTTCTTCCCAGTACCACAGTCCCATGCGCAAGACCGGACGCAGATTAAACGGCGCAATAGCGACGGGGTACCGGTTCCATTGGGCGAGCATCTGGCTCACGTAATCCGGCCCAGAACCAGGGGGCGGAGTGTAAATACTCAACCCTGCTACGTGCATAGGCTGGTTGCGCGTCTCCATCCACAGAAACGCAGAATCGGTAGGGCTTAGTGCTTGCATGTTGAGGGCCGCAAAAATGCCCATTGTGCTTCAATACGACCCCCAGGTCATTAGCATCGGAGACAGCATCGGCGACAGGTGGATGCGCCGTTGGTGGGGTTATCCTGCAGCCTGCCCCACGACAGTAAATTGGCGGTGGTTGTCCTGCAGCCACTGTACCGAGCGCGTTGTGTCTTGCTGGCGCGGATGGAAGGAGGGGGCTTTGTAGGCGCGCCACGCCGCAGTGTTACCGCGGACCATGCCGTCCTTGGCAAACAAAAGCTTGGCTGCACTGGTCCAGGTGCTCCATTTGAAAAGGCTTTGGTCGTGCCAGAGGTTTCGAATAGTTTGCCGGGTGATGTCCATCGCAAACGTGATGGTGATGTAACGCAGCAGGCGCAATCGCCATTGCTCGCTGCCGCCCAGCGCTTTATAAACATCAAAGGCGGTGCTGCAGTGCTCGGCCTCTTCGGACGCATGCCACAGCCACATCGTTTGGAGGCGGGGCGCAGCGCCCTGCAGCGCTTCTGGGTGGCGGAACATCCAGTCGGCAAAAATGGCGGTCAAATGCTCGGTGGCTGCTGTGGCGGCCACATGCAGGCGCACGTCCAGGTGCGCGTTGTCGCGCATGCGTTCGGCGGCGCGCCGCTCCAGTACATTGTCATAGCCCAGCTTTTCAAGATGGCCGTTGAACAGCGCGTGGATGCGCCGGTGCGTGGCTTCCTGTCCGACAAAACCCTGCACCTCGGCGGCTAGTTGAGGTCTGATCTCTTCGGGCAATGCCTTCAGCCCGGCGCGTACCGAATCCATAAAATACTGCTCCCCCACCGGGAAGCTCATGGACAGGGCGTTGAAAAATGCTGAGCGGAATGCGTCGCCACCGTTCCAGCGCGCAGGTATGGGTTCGGCCAGGTCAACCAATAACCTGCGCACCACTAAATCGGTCATGTATTGACTCCTTTGGCGTCCGGGAGAAGCCCACGCAACTGCGCGTAGATCCATTCCCGCACCGATCTGTCCAAGCACATTTGTAGATGGCCGATGCCATCAAAAATCGCGGCCTCCACGCCGGGAAAAACTTGGTCCCGTTGGGGGTATACGATGTTGTCTTGCGGCGTGATGGCAATGCGGATGGTCCCGCGATGCGCGTCAGTTTCACTGGCCGCCAATTCCGCCAGCCAGGGGCTTTGCCAGCCCATCTGCTTGCCGTTTGCGGTGCGGGTTCTAGGTTCGATTTGGGTGCCCAAGTGGGGTGTTCCCAGGGTTACGACTCGTGCCACGCGGTCTACACCGTTGGCGCGCATCCAGGCCCTGATGGCAAGCCCGCCCATGCTGTGGCCTACCAGCGCCACCTGGGACGCGCCCGTCTGCTGGCACAGTTCCATCACGGCCACTTCGATAGTCATCACATATTTGTCGATGGAGGTGAACAGCGGTTCGAGGTTCACGGCCAGCACGGTGTGCCCCTGGGCACGCAAGCCCTTGGCAACGCTGTCCCACACGCGGTGGTTGCACAGGTAACCATGTACCAGCACCACGGGGATCTGGTGGGTAGAGCCGGTGGCAGGCAGCACGCCAGGTGCCTCAACCGTCCAGGGTTGGCGCAGCAGAAAAATCAGCACGGTGGCCCGAAATTCACCCCACACCGAGCGCAACCAGTGACCCATTGGCTCCCCTTTGGCTTTGGACCTGAGCCCACTTACCACGCAAACCAGGAAGGTACAGACTATGGGCACGAGCAGTGCGCCTACCAGCGAACTCCAAGGCGTGGTACCTGCCAAGCGGTGCAGCAAAAATCCCAGGATTGCACCCACCGCTGCCTGGATAAATATCAAACGTCGAAGCAGGCTGGCAAGCATGGGGAAGGTCCTCAGTATTGGGGTTGGTGTTTGCGGATCGCAGCTTTAACTGCATCCGTCAGTGTAAAGCCCGCCCCATAACGCTGGGCCAGCTCGGCAGCACGGGCCTCAAAGGCTTCAATGCCCATGCCGTAGATGAACTGCATGGCACCACCGGTCCATGCCGGGAAGCCGATACCGAAGATGGAGCCAATGTTGGCATCGTGTACCGTGGTCAGCACGTTTTCGCTTAGGCAACGCGCGGTTTCCACCGCTTGGCGGTACAGCAGGCGGTCTTTTAGGTCGGTGATATTCCACTGCGCGTCGGGTTTTTCGAACAGGTCTTTCAGCTTAGGCCACAGGAACTTCTTCACACCTTTTTCCGTTGGGTATCCGTAGAAACCGCCGCCACCAGCGCGGCCAGGTCGCTCATGCTTGCGCACCATCTCGGCCACCAGCAGTTCGCCGGGTGTGGGGGTATAGGTCTTTCCTTCGGCTTCATAGTCGGCGCGGGTCTGGTCCATCACGTGCAGGCTCAGCGTCAACGCGGTTTCGTCCAACACCGCCAGCGGGCCTACCGGCATGCCACATTGGATGCCGGCGTTTTCAATGGCGGCGGCGGGAATGCCTTCGCCAACCATGGCCACACCTTCCATGACAAAGGTGCCAAACACGCGGCTGGTAAAGAAGCCACGGGAGTCGTTGACAACGATGGGCATCTTGCCGATGGCCTGCACGTAGTCAAAGGCGCGGGCCACGGTCTCGTCATCAGTCTGCCTGCCACGGATGATTTCCACCAGCTTCATCTTGTCGACCGGGCTGAAGAAGTGGATGCCGATGAATTTTTCAGGCGCGCTGCTGGCTTTGGACAAACCGCCGAT
>JBKJJC010000232.1:0-6490 GCA_046598245.1 Rhodoferax sp. | reverse complement strand
ATGCTGGCTGCATTGCGAGGGCTGCAAGCGCGCCAGGGTGCGCATTTTGTCGACTACCGAGGGCAAGAAATCCCCTGGTGAATGGCGATCACACTGCGGCTCGGTGCGCCGCGGCTTGTGCGCTGATGGCTTCGCGCGCTGCGTCGTCCAGCCGGGCCAGATTTTTAAGTTGCATTCCCATGCGCGGGTTTTTCTTTAGTAGAACCTCGTGGCGCATCAAAAAGTCCCAGTACAGCGTGGTGAACGGGCAGGCCGTCGCACCGGTGGATTGGGCAGGGTCGTATTTGCAGCCTTTGCAATGGTTACTCATGCGCTGGATGTATTTGCCGCTGGCCACATAGGGCTTGCTGGCCATCAGCCCGCCGTCGCCAAACTGGCCCATGCCCAATGTGTTGGGCAGTTCCACCCACTCCACGGCATCCACATAGACGCTGAGGTACCACATGTGCACGGACTGCGGTTTTACACCCAGCAGCAGAGCGTACAGCCCGGTCACCATCAGTCTCTGAATGTGGTGTGCGTAGCCCTGCTCCAGGGTTTGTCCAATGGCATCTTTCAGGCAGGCCATGTCGGTGTTGCCGGTCCAGTACCAGGCGGGTAACTCCGCTTGGGCATTCAGTGCATTGCGCTCCAGATACTCAGGCATTTGCGTCCAGTAGATGCCCCGCACAAATTCGCGCCAGCCCAGTATCTGGCGAATGAAGCCCTCCACCGCGGCCAGTGGTGCGAGGCCTGCGCGGTATGCGTCTTCTGCAGCTTGCACGACTTCGCGCGGGTTCAACAGCTTGAGATTGAGCGCGGCGCTCAGATGGGAGTGGTAGAGCCACGGCTCGCCCGACCACATGGCGTCTTCATACTGCCCAAATAAGGGAAGCCGCTGGTCTATAAATGCCTGCAAAGCCAGTAAGGCTTGCGTGCGCGTGACTGGCCAGGCAAAACTATGCAGCGTGCCAGGGTGGCTGGCGAACTGCCTGTTGACCAGTGCGATGACTTCTTGTGTGGTGGCGTCTGGAGCAAAGCGCGTGGGCGGCGGTACATTTTGCGGCCCGGCCTTGCCGAAGGGCTCACGGTTGTCAGCGTCAAAGTTCCATTGCCTGCCCGATGGTTCTTTACCCTCCATCAGGATGCCATACTTGTGCCGCAGCTCGCGGTACCAATATTCCAGGCGCAGTTGCTTGCGGCCCTTGGCATGCGCCGCAAATTCGCGCACGGTGCTGAAGAAGTGGGTGTCGTCCCGCAGGTCTAACGGCAAGCCATTTTGAGTTGCAACCGCGCGCAGGTTTTGCAGTACCCGCCAGTCGCCCGGCGCGGTCATCACCAAACCGGAGGGCTTTAACCCAGTGATGGCCTTGCGCAGTTCCAAAGCCAACGTACCCTGGTTGTCAGCATCGTCCAGTTGGGTGTAGACCAGTGGAAAGAACCGCCCACGCAGGCCTTGAGCAAAGTGGCGCATGGCACTCAAAAACACCGCAATGCGCTGCTTGGCCGACCATACATGGGTCGACTCTTCAACCACCTCGGCCATCCACACCACGTCTTGCAGGGGGTCGAAATCTTGCAATGCCGACGATTGGGCGTCGAGTTGGTCACCCAACACAATGACCAGATTCCTGACTGGGTTGTGCACTGCTGCAGGGTTTTGCATGGCGTGGTTCATAGCGCCTTCTTTTCAGCCTTCTTGGCGCGGCAAGCATCGGAGCAGTACAACACCGAGTCCCAGTTTTTGGCCCAAGCTTTGCGCCAGGTCATGGTGCGACCGCACACCGCACATAACTTGCTCGGCAGGGACTGTTTGTTGCCCTTGAAATCGTTTTTCATGGTGTGCGAGTGCGGTGGGGCGTTCTCTACGCGAACAGGTCCGCTTGCGGGGACGGTTCTGCAGGCTCGTTTAGGCCCCGCTTGGTTTGGACGCCGTGTCTCTGTCCGGTTGGTGGCAATCCGCTCTTGCGCGAACCATGGCGGGCTTGCACCGCACTGGCTTCGTCGCGCGCTTCCTGGCTTTGGCGTAGCCCGTACATCCGGTCTTTGGCAGCCTTCATTGCGGGTTTGTCCTCAACGATGGGCGCAGGGTAGTCGACCCCAATCACGCAACCCGCCATGCGCTGCACGCTGATGTCCATCTTCCAAGGCTCGGCCAGGTAGGGCAGCGGCACGCGGGCCAATTCGGGCACCCAACGGCGAATGAATACGCCATCGGGGTCCTGGTCTTGCGCCTGTTTGGTGGGGGAGTAGATGCGCAGGGTGTTGATGCCGGTCGTGCCACTTTGCATTTGCATTTGGCTCCAGTGGATGCCGGGCTCGTAGTCCAGAAACTGCCGTGCCAGAAACAGGCCGGTCGGCCGCCAGTGCAGCCACAGGTGGTAGCTGGCAAAGCTCACCAGCATGGCCCGCATCCTGAAGTTGAGCCAGCCGGTGGCGACCAGCGAACGCATGCAGGCGTCCACCATGGGGTAGCCGGTGCGGCCCGCGCACCAGGCGTCAAAGTTCGCTTCGTTGAAGTTGTTCTCGCGCAGGCCATCGCACACGCGGGCAAAGTTGTGGAATTCAATGCCGGGCTCGTCTTCCAGCTTTTGCATGAAATGGCAGTGCCAGCGCAAGCGCCCTGCAAAGCCCCGAAGCGCGTACGCCATAGAACGGTCAGGGGTGTTAGCAATCGCCACCTCGGTGGCCTGGTGTACCGTGCGCAGGGACAGTGTGCCAAAGGCCAGATGGGGGCTCAGGCGGCTGCAGCCGTCTTCTGCGGTCAGCGGGCTGGAGAGCGCCTTGCGGTAGTCATACGCCCGCACTTGCAGAAAACTCTTGAGCGTGTGGCGCGCTGCTTTTTCGCCTGCCGTTTGCAAACTTTTTCCATGGGGCGAAAGCCCTAGGCTGGCGAGTGTGGGGAGATCGGGTTGGTCTAGCGTTACTGCTGCGGTGAATCCACCTTCGAGCAAACAAAGCGGCGCATCCATGCGCGCTTGCCAGCGCGCCGCCCAGCCCGAGCGGCTGCGCAGACGCCGCACCACGCAAGTCTGGGTAAATTCTTGCCACTGCACTTGCTTGGATTGACACCACGCTGTCACTTGCAGATCACGTGTGTAAGACCATCCGGGGCCGGTTTCTTCGTGGCTGAGCAAGTGGGTAAAGCCCAGCTCGGTGTGTAGTTTCGTCAGCACGTCTACACAGCTACCCACCCGCACCAGCAGAGGCATACACCGCTGTGCCAGTGCTGCGCGTAATTCGCTCAGGCACCCCAGCGCAAAATCCACGTGGCTGGCGTCGCACTCCGGGCTTTGCAGCCACTCGGGTTCGATGACAAACAAGGCCAACGCATCGGTGTGGGATTGCGCTGCACAGAGCGCAGCATGGTCGTGAATGCGCAGGTCTCGCTTGAACCAGACCAGGGCACGTTGCTTAAGCGTGTGCACTACGCCCACTACTGCCGGGTATGGGTGGCGCGATGGCGCAAAAACTTGGCACCGCGCAGAACCGCATGTTTGGTGACACGGCCTGCCATACGCTTGCGCCACATCCGAAATGAAGACGGCTTCATGTGCCTGCGCATCAGGGCGACCACAGCAGATTCGTTCAAGCCGAACTGCGCCGCAATTGCCTCAAAAGCGGTGCGATCTTCCCAGGCCATTTCGATGATGCGCGAGATATCGGCATCAGTGTGCGGTGGTGTTAGCAGGCTTTGACTAGTTTGGTTTGGTGGGCACATGGATGGCATGCCGAATTTTGGCCTTTTTACCAAGACGCGGCACGGTGGTCGGGTATTGCCAACGGCTAGAGGGTATCGCCAGGCCGTCAACACGCTGTACCACCGCATCCTGAAAGACCCACGCCATAAAGATCCAGCGGTTCTAGACCTTTCGGACATTGCGGTTCGGCAATTTGGCAGCTGGTCTATGGGCCTTATTGCTGCAACCCAGGAGAACCGCCAACTGTTCCTCAAATACTCTAGTTCCGCAGAGTTTGATCCCTACAAAATGAGCGCCACCACGCTGCGCGCATTTTTCTCCGAAGTGATTCAAAACGCGCGTTGGCTGTCCTGACGGCAACTGTAGGTGGCACCACAAACGATCCTGGCGCACCAAAACAGGAAGATTTGCGCGCATATAGGGTAAATACTGATAGCTGTTGTCTGAATTGGTGGATTTGGCGTGGCATGGAACGTGCTGCCAGCTCTGGCATAGCCACTTCGTCAGACCCTATGCTTACGACTCCCGGCATCGGCCACACTCTCAAGCCACCCTGCGCGGCGGTAGTGCTTTCACCGCACCTGTCGCAGGCGCTCACCCAAGGTGCTTTCCCCAGCGCACTAGAAGAGGCCGCTGCCTTTGGACGCTGGTGGTTTGATCCTGAAACGTCGCAGATCGTGTTGTCGGCCCTGGCCGCGCGGTACCTCAACGTGGAGTCTCTACACCACAGCGGACTGGATAGCTGTTTTGTCCACGTGGTGTCGGATGACATGCTGGGTTTGATCGAACATTTGTGCCAAGGTTCGCAGCGCGCGGTCAAAAATGATTTCCGCGTTATCAGCGCCATCGACGGCATGCGTTGGCTGCGCATGACGCATCTGCCGTCGAATATGGCCAACCCCGGGTTGGTTAGTGGCATCATTTCCGATGTCACACCCATCATGCATGCAACCATGCGTGAACGCCTGGGCTTTGAGCTGACCGAGTTTCTGGTGGGAACCCATTCTCTGGGCGATGCCATCACCAACGTGATCCAGTTGATCTGCAAAAATCTGGGCTGGGACTGGGGAGCCTACTGGGCCGCAACACCGCCTACATCGGGTCAGTCGTCGCGCCTGGCTTGCAAATATTTCTGGCACCAGCCGGAGCTGGACCTCGCCTCGTTCGGCCATGAGAGTGCCACCCTGTCACTAGCGCCTGGCGAAGGCCTGGTGGGCGCGGTGTGGCAAAGCGGCCGACCGGACTGGGTGGAAGACATGGTCAACGATCTGCGCTTCTCGCAGCGCACCAACGACCGTGAGTGCAAGCTGTGGTCAGGCTACGTATTTCCGGTGACCTATGTGTCGGCGGACGGCCAGTCCCATAGCCCCGGCGTGCTGGAGTTTTACAGCTGCCTGTCCCGTCAACCCGAGGCCCAGTTGCCCAAGGTGTCGGCCAGCATCGGCGCTTTTATTGCGCAGATGGCGCAGCGCATAGAACACCAGAATACCGTTTTGTACTTGGCCCAAGTGGATGCGCTGACCGGACTCTCCAACCGCAACCATTTCCATGACCAAGTGAGCCAGGCTTGTGCTGCAGCTGCCAAGGACAACACTTCGTTTGGACTCGCCTTTATAGACCTGGACCGTTTCAAACCGATCAACGACGCGTTTGGCCACGAGGCCGGCAACCAGGTTCTGCGTGAATTTGCCCAACGTGTGCGTGCGCTGGCACCGGAGGGCAGCAAGGTGGGCAGGTTGGGTGGTGATGAATTTGCGTTGCTGATACCCACCCATGCGTTACCCGAAGCTGCCCATTTGTTAGAGCACATTCTGCAAGCTGCGCGTGCGCCGTTTGTCTACGAAGGCATTGAGTTGACGGTATCCGCCAGTGTGGGTGTCAGCACCTTCCCGCAGTGTGGCGACAGTTGCCCGGCCCTGCTACAAAGCGCGGACGCGGCCATGTACCGCATCAAGAACAATGGGCGTAATGGCTGTCATTTTTCGTCCATCAGCAACACCCACGCGCTGGCCGAACAACAGTCGTCCATTGCGCAACGCTTGGCCCTGGAAACTGAACTGCACCATGCGCTGGACGGCAATGGATTGCACCTGGTCTACCAGCCTATTTTTGATATTTCCAAGGGGCAACTGGAATCCATCGAGGCGCTGGTGCGTTGGCGTAAGCCGGACGGCACCGTGGTACCGCCCGATGTGTTCATTCCCATTGCCGAGCAAAGCCATCTGATTATGAAAATCGGTAAGTGGGTGCTCGGGCAGGCCTGCCGCGACCTAGCCATACTGAACGCAGCGGGATTCACAGAGCTCAAAGTACACGTGAACATGGCCGCGCCCGAGTTCACCAACAAAAGCCTGCCTGATGAGTTACAGGCCCTGGTCGGCGCCTTTGGGCTGGAGCCGCGTCGCCTCTCGTTGGAGCTGACCGAAGGCATGCTGATGAAGCGACCCGACCAGGTGATACCGGTCATGCGTGCGCTGCGCCATCTGGGCTTTGGCATTAGCCTGGACGACTTTGGCATGGGGCACTCTTCATTGGCGCTGTTGAAAAACTTACCCATTTCATCGCTGAAGATTGACCGCTCTTTCGTGCGCGACCTGCCGCAGCAGCGCAACGACCGCGCCATAGTCAAAATCATCGTGGACCTGGGTTGTCAGATGGGGCTGGAAGTGATTGCCGAAGGGGTTGAGACTGAGCCCCAACTGGAGATTCTGCGCCAGTCCGGGTGCAGCCTGATACAGGGCTACCTGTTGGAGCGCCCTATGGCGCTGGCAGACCTTTTGAGCAAATACCCCGCCGACAACTGAGAAGGA
>JBKJJC010000032.1:0-2618 GCA_046598245.1 Rhodoferax sp. | reverse complement strand
ACGGGTCTGCGCCGAGATTGCCATTGACCTGGCGCGTCAAGTGCCCATGCACCGCCTGCTGCAGGGTGATGTGGGCTCGGGCAAGACGGTGGTGGCAGCTTTGGCGGCTTGCATTTGTATCGATGCTGGCTGGCAATGTGCATTGATGGCGCCAACCGAAATCCTGGCCGAGCAGCACTTTCGCAAGCTGCTGAGCTGGTTGGAACCGCTGGGTGTGACCACGGCCTGGTTGACCGGCAACCAAAAAGCCAAGGAGCGCCGTGAGGCCTTGGCGATGATCGAAAGTGGCGAAGCAGCGCTGGTGGTGGGCACCCACGCCGTCATCCAAGAGAAGGTGCAGTTCAAGAACTTGGCCCTGGCCATCATCGACGAGCAGCACCGCTTTGGCGTGGCGCAACGCCTGGCCCTGCGCAACAAGCTCAACCACGACGGCATGGAGCCCCACATGCTGATGATGACGGCCACGCCGATACCACGCACGCTGGCCATGAGTTATTACGCCGATCTGGATGTGTCCACCATCGACGAGTTGCCGCCAGGGCGCACGCCCATCATTACCCGGCTAGTCAACGATGCCCGGCGGGATGAGGTGATCGAGCGCATCCGCGGCCAGATAGACCAGGGACGCCAGGTCTACTGGGTTTGCCCGCTGATTGAAGAGAGCGAAGCGCTGGACCTGACCAATGCCACGCAAATCCATGCCGACCTGGCCGAGGCCCTGCAAGGAGCATCCCGAGCGGACGGGCAACCCGTGCTGATAGGGTTGTTGCATTCGCGGATGCCATCGGACGATAAGAAGGTTGTCATGGCGGCGTTCAAAGAGGGTCATATGGCCGTGCTGGTCAGCACCACGGTGATTGAAGTGGGGGTGGACGTGCCCAATGCCTCGCTGATGGTGATCGAACATGCCGAACGTTTTGGCCTGAGTCAGTTGCACCAGCTGCGCGGCCGGGTCGGTCGCGGTGCGGCGGCATCGGCCTGCGTACTGCTGTACTCCACGGGTGATGCGCCCCGGCTGGGCCAGACAGCGCGTGCACGCCTGAAGGCCATGGCCGAGACAAATGACGGATTCGAGATTGCCCGGCGCGATCTGGACATACGGGGCCCCGGGGAATTCTTGGGCGCGCGACAATCAGGGGAAGCCATGTTGCGTTTTGCCGACCTGAACCGCGATACTGTGCTGTTGGAATGGGCCAGGCGCGAGGCCCCCATGTTGTTAGACCACCACCCGCAGTTGGCCGCGCACCATGTGGCCCGGTGGCTAGGCGGAAAAGCAGAATTTTTAAAGGCCTGAACTCGATGGAAATGACTGGATTTATTCCCCTGCTGTTGTGGGCTTTGGCTGGCGCTGCGGTGTTGGGGGGCTGCATTTACCTGTACATGGAGTACCAGAGCTATTTGCTGCGCACCAGCGTCACCAGTGTGCCGGGTGGGCTGCGGTTTGTGGCCCAAGGCTTGACGGTGGAGTCTCGGCATTCGGCTAAAGAGATCAAGGTCACCACCAAAAATGGGCGTTATGCGCGCCAGCTTCTGGCTGGTGGTGATGAAGAGGTGCAGACTGGCGCCCTGGAGGTGACGCTCTCGGCCATTGGGTTGCAAATCGAAGTGTCACGGGTTGCGGTCAAAGACCCAAAGGGCGGCACCGCCAAGGCTACCGGGTTTAGCCGAATCGTATTTGCAGCGACCGACGAGCCCCTGCAAAAGGCCAACGGGCGTACTGGGGGGCACCGCTCGGAATTGCGCATTGACCGTGTGCCGGACGCCATAGCTACCGATTTCCAACGGTTTGCCAATGGCTTGCGCGCCTGGATCGAGAAGGTAGAGCAACAATTGGCCGCCCAAGTGGCGGAGCAGCGCAAGCGTGAGAAAGAGGCCGCTGCCGCTGCCGCCGCTGCTGCAGCAGGTTTAACGGTGGAGCCCGAAGATGACCCCACCATTCCCCTCAGCGAGGCAGACCGCGAAGCCCGTGCTGCTGCCCAATTGGAGAAGTGGCGGGCGGCGGCAGGTTTCAAAGGTTCATCGACCGAAATGCACTATGACAACCGCGGCAAAATGGTCTGGTTGATTGACTTGGACCCCACTGGCAAAGTGATTCTGCACGCGAATAAACGCACGTTTGCGGGCAGTCTCAAGGGTGCCACGGTTAACGGGTTCGGCACAGAGCTTGAGGTGGCGGTGCGTGATGATTATTGGTCTGAGGACGATCCGCGCCTGGTGGCCTTCCGCATACTGAGCGGCAGCAAGCCAGAAGCCCGCAGGGCCTGGAAGGAGCGACTGGACCAATTGATCCAAAGCGTTGGCGGAGAATCGGGTCAACAACAACGATAAGCCCCTGACAATCCAACCCTATGACGCTAACCGAGTTGAAATACATTGTGGCCGTGGCCCGCGAACGCCATTTTGGCAAGGCGGCCGAGGCGTGTTATGTGTCGCAACCCACGCTCTCAGTTGCCGTGAAAAAGCTGGAGGAGGAGCTAGAGGTCAAGCTGTTCGAGCGCAGCGCCAACGAGGTTACCGTGACCCCGCTGGGCGAAGAAATTGTGCGCCAGGCGCAAAGCGTGCTGGAACAGGCCGCCAACATCAAA
This sequence comes from Rhodoferax sp., assembly GCA_046598245.1. Lineage (GTDB taxonomy): Bacteria > Pseudomonadota > Gammaproteobacteria > Burkholderiales > Burkholderiaceae_C > Allorhodoferax. The sequence goes on along the minus strand of JBKJJC010000032.1, from coordinate 33 downwards.
GACATCGCCAAGCGCGGCAAAGACCCTCTGGCC
>JBKJJC010000125.1:0-39421 GCA_046598245.1 Rhodoferax sp. | reverse complement strand
CCGCTCATACTTGGCGACCATGCACAAGCAAGAGGCCAATTTGTTTGACTGCCTGATCAGCGTCTTTAAGCGCCAGATCATTCAGCCTTGCTTCGCTGGGTGAGCTGAGTAGTTACTATAACGCTGCCGTACAGGCACCCCTGGTGCTTCAGCGGCTATTGAATATCTTCTGGAACTTGTCGCGCCTGAAGTCTTCAGGCCCGTCGTCCAGCGTGTTCAGTCCCAGGCGCAGCGTGTACTCGCCCTCAATGGGTTTGTCATTCAGCTGCTGGGGCTCAAAGGTCCAGCCCTCCAGTGACGCTTTTGCAAAGCGCCGCACACTCTCCGGGATGCCCGGCAGTGCCTTGACCTCAACCGTGGTGCAGCGTCCTTCAGGGCTAACTGTGCAGCTTGCCTGCACCTCACCTTCCCAGCCGCCGGTTTTGGCCACGTCCTTGGGGTAACTGGCATAGTACCGTTTGGTGGGCAGGGGGCCCATGGACAGGCCGACAATCTTGACCGACCCGCCGTGTGCCGAGGGTGTCACCTCGAAATCTAGCCGCACACCGCTGCGCAGTGTGGCCGCTTCTGCGCCGTCAAGTGGTGGCGGAATTTTGGCGCGGGCAACACGCTCCTTGACGTTGGCTGCAAACTGGGCCGGGTACTGGGCTTCGTCCACCAGAGCGTATTCGGTCGCCCGGCCCTGGGTGTCGAACAACACACGAGCCCACACCTCTACCGAGTAGGGTTGCGCAGGCGTCTGCGCATAGGCCGCAGATGCGGACAGGGCGAGGAGCCATGTGGCACGTTGAACAAAACGCGAGATCGCGGGGATTGGGAGGAAATGCATAGCGTGAGAGAAAGTTACAAGGGTGCATCGATTTTGCCTGCTGAGCCGCACAAACACGCGGCTAGTCCCTCTTCTTGTCAATAATTCAGCCGTTGCAAAAACTTCCCTATCCCATGACCAGCAATCCCGACGCGCCTCCCTCCCCTGCACCCAAGGCTGCCGCCACCCGCCTGCCCGCACTGGATGCCCTGCGCGGTTTTGACATGTTCTGGCTGATTGGGGGCGAGTTGTTGCCAGCCGCACTGTTCACCTGGACCGGCTGGTCGGTGTGGAAGCTGCTGGCGCAGCAGTTTGAACATAGCCCTTGGCATGGCTTCACGTTCTACGACTTGATCTTCCCGCTGTTTATCTTTATCTCCGGCGTCAGCCTGGGCCTGCAGGGGCATTCCCTGTCCGGACTGCCGATGGCGCAGCGTATGCCGCAATACGCGCGCGCCGTGCGGCGGCTGCTGCTGTTGGTGCTGCTGGGTGTCGTCTACAACCACGGCTGGGGCACGGGCATGCCAGCCGACCCTTCTGCCGTGCGCTACGCCAGTGTGCTGGGCCGTATCGGCATTGCCTGGTTTGTGGCGGCCATGTTGCTGTGGCACCTGCGCACGCGAACGGTGGTCGTGCTGACTGCGGTTTTGCTCATCGTCTACTCGGCGCTGCAAATGGTGTGGCCATTGACCGAAGCAGGGTCGCTCAACACCATGCTGGACCAGGCCTGGCTGCCCGGCATCACCTACCGCAATGCACCGTTGGACCCCGAGGGACTGTATTCACAACTGGGTGCCATAGGCAACTGCTTGATGGGCGCCTTTGTCGGTGTCATCTGGCGCACGGACGCTGCGGCACCCCGCCGTCGCCTGCTGAAGCTCGCCGCCATGGGCGGCGGCCTGGTGTTGCTGGCCTGCCTGCTGCACCCTCTCTACCCATTGAACAAATCGCTGTGGTCTGGATCGTTCACGCTGCTGACCAGTGGCATCAGTGTGCTGCTGTTGCTGGTTTTTGACCTGCTTTTGGGCCAACGCCCGGCGCGCCTGTCCAAACCCCTGTATTGGATTGGCCAGAATGCGATCCTGATCTACCTGGGCACCAGTCTGGTGATGTGGGCCTACACCGTCAAGAGCCTGTTTGGCGGCTGGATTGCTGCCAGCCCCACCAGCCTACAACCCTTGCTGTTGGCACTGGGCCTGCTGCTACTGCAACTGTTGGCGTTGCGCTGGCTCTACCAGCGCAAGCTGTTTCTGCGTTTGTAGTGTGTGGGCCTGCGCGGCGCCACGCAGCACTGGCGGGTGGCGGCATTCCCGCTAACATGGACCCATGCGATCCCCCAAACCCCTCATCGCCCTCATCACCGTCGGTGTAGCGCTTGCGCTGGCTGGCTGCACAAGCCTCACGCCAACCAGGACGGGTACAGACAAGACCGTCGCCATCACCATCCTGCACACCAACGACCACCACGGCCGCTTCTGGCAGAACAGCGATGGCGAATACGGCATGGCGGCACGCAAGACGGTGGTCGACGCCATCCGTTCCGAGGTGGCGGCGGCTGGCGGTTATAGCCTGCTGCTGGACGGTGGTGATGTCAACACCGGCATGCCAGAGTCCGACCTGCAAGACGCAGTACCCGACTTCAAAGGCATGAACCTGCTGGGCTACGACGCCATGGCGGTGGGCAACCACGAGTTCGACAAGCCTCCAGCCGTGCTGGCCATGCAGCGCAAGCTAGCTGCTTTCCCGATGCTGTCCGCCAATATCTACCAGCGCGGTGAGCGTATGTTTGCGCCCTACCAGCTCTTTAATCTGGGTGGCGTGCGGGTGGCCGTGATGGGAATGACCACACAAGACACTTACAAGCTGGGCAACCCAGCCAACATGCCGGACGTGGAGTTTCGCAACCCCATCCAAGAAGCCGCCAAGCTGGTACCCACCTTGCGCACGCAGGCCGACGTGGTGATCGCTGCCACCCATATGGGCCACTACGAGAACGGCCGCCATGGCATTCAGGCACCGGGTGATGTGGAGATGGCGCGGGCCGTGAACGGCATTGATCTGGTGGTGGGCGGCCACACACAAAACCCGGCCTGCATGCGCGCCGAGAACGTGCTGGACACCGAATACATACCGGGCACGGCCTGCCAGCCCGACCGCCAAAACGGCGCGTGGATCGTGCAGGCCCATGAGTGGGGCAAATACGTGGGCCGGGCCGATTTTCAGTACCACAATGGCAGCTTCTTGCTGGTCAAATATGCGTTGATCCCCATCAATCTTAAGAAGCCGGTGGCTGATGGCCAGGGCAATACCCACTTGGTGCACCACACCACACCCATTGCTGAAAATCCAGAGATGCTGGCCCTGCTGCAACCCTACCAACAGTTCGGCCAAGCCAAGCTGCTGGTACCGGTCGGCAGCATAGATGCCAAGCTGGAAGGCGACCGCGCGGTGGTGCGCAAAGCCGCGACCAACCTGGGGGTACTGATTGGCTATGCCAATATGGACAAAACGCGCTCTGACTTTGCCGTGGTCAACTCGGGCGGCATACGCGATTCACTGCAGGCCGGCACCGTCACTTACAAAGACCTGCTCAAGGTACAACCTTTTGGCAATACGCTGGCCACCCTCAGCTTGACCGGTACCGAGGTGCTGGATTATCTGAATGCCGCTGCGCGCATGAACGCGGGAGCGGGCGGGTTTCCACACATCTGCGGTGTGGACATGGTTGTCACTGGTGGCAAAGTGGACCAGGTGCGCATCAAGGGCGCACCCCTCGTTGCCAACAAGACCTACCAGATGGTCATCAACAACTTCATGGCTGTGGGTGGCGATGGCTACCCCAACATGACGGGCCACCCCAGTTATGTAGACACCGGTTTTGTGGATGCCGACGTGTTGCGCACCTTTATCGCCACTAACAGCCCCTTGCAAGCAGCGCGTTTTGCGCCAGGCAACCACGTAACCTATACGGCCACGCAGTGAACAACAACCCCCAGGACTTTGGGCGCATGACCACACCCTCTCGTCGCAAAAAATTCCGTGTCGTCAGCCGGACCGCGCAACATTCAGACGCTGCCCTGCGAGAAGAACAAGGTCTGATCGTCGATGGGTATGCGCCATCGCAAATGATTGAGGACTTGCGCAAATACCAGGCCGAACTGGAAGTGCAGAACAAGGCCCTGCGCTACAGCCAACAAGAGGCCGAGGGCGCGTCTGAGCGTTTTGCCACGCTGTTCTCCAATGTGCCACTGGCCTTGATGGTCGTGGACGAAGAAGGCCTGGTGATGGCCAGCAACGCGATGGCGCTTCGCCTGTTCCAGCCGGTAGAGAGTGATCCGCCGCTGCATTTTCTGCTGCCCTTTGTAGGCCCCGAACACACCGACGCGGTGGCCGTAGCCTTTTTAAATGCCAAGGCCAGCAGCACCAGCGAAGTGAGTGAGGTCGTATTCTTAGCCGGCTCGCAGGGCACCTTCACGGGTGACTTGCACATGGCGCGCATCGAAAACCCGCAGGGCGACCTGGCGCACTTTATCTGCGCCATCATCGACCAGGGCCCTCTGCTGGCCCAACGCCATGCGCTGCAAAAAAGCGCGGCGGTCTTGCAGCAGCGCAACGAGGATTTGTTGCTCAGCGAGAACCGCATGGCAGCCATCATCAACTCGTCGTTGGATGCCATTTTGTGCATTGACGAGGAGCGGTGCATCACGGTGTTCAACCCTGCCGCCACGGCCCTGTTTCAGTGCCCGGCCGACCAGGCCCTGGGCAGCAAGCTAGGCCGATTTTTGCCGCAGGTTGAGGCTACGCTGGCCAGCGGCGGGGTGTCCACGCAAGCCACATTGGGCGAATTTGCTGCGACCACGCTTTTGGGGCGCGAGATATCGGTCGAAATCAGCGTGTCGCTGGAGCGGCGTCTGACCCCGCGTATGAACTCCGACATGCCCGTATCCGAGATGATTGCCCGCCGTGGCATGCAGGGCACCCACGGCGAAGTTACCACCATTTTTGCGCGCGACCTGACCGCCGCCAAATTGGCCGAAGCCCGCCGTGTCACACTGGAAACCCAGCTGCGCGAGTCACAAAAAATGCAGGCCATGGGCACCATGGCCGGTGGCATTGCACACGACTTCAATAACATCTTGAGTGCCATCCTGGGCAATGTGGATTTGGCCAAGCAGGACACCGCAGCCACCTCACCGGCGTTTACCAGCCTGCAAGAGATTGAAAAAGCCGGCCGGCGCGCACGCGATCTGGTGCGGCAGATTCTGACCTTCAGCCGTAACGAAGTACCCAAGCGCCAACCCATCGCCCTGGACGATGTGGTGCGCGAGGCGGCAAGGCTGGTGCGCGTGGCGCTGCCGCCGCTGGTGGATCTGCAGGTGCGGATGGCACCGCAACTAGCGGCTGTACTGGCCGACACCACGCAGGTGGAGCAAGCGCTGCTCAACCTTTGCACTAACGCGCTATTGGCAATTGGCAGCAAGCGAGGATCGCTGAGCATAGAGCTAGCCAGCACCAAGCTGACCCAGCCCCTGTGCGGACGCATCGGGCTTGCCCCAGGTCACTACATTACGGTTGCTGTGCGCGACACTGGCAACGGCATGACGCCGGAAACACTGGCGAGGATTTTCGAGCCCTTTTTTACGACCCGCGAGGTCGGCCAGGGCACCGGGCTCGGGCTGTCGGTGGTGCACGGCATCATGCAGGCGCACCAAGGCGCTATCGACGTGCAAAGTGTGCCCGGTGAAGGCAGCGTATTCACCCTGTATTTTCCGCCCACGCAGGAGGCGGCGGTAGCGCCTGCAACCGAAGAGGTGGCGTTGCCGGAACCGATCGTCGGCAAGGGTCGCCACGTCATGTATGTGGACGATGACCAGGCCCTGGTGTTCTTGATTGCGCGGGTGCTCAAACGCAAGGGCTTTACCGTCACCACCTTTACCGACCCCCAGGAAGCCCAGGTTGCCTTGCGTGCAGACGCCTATGCCTATGACATTTTGGTAACCGACTACAACATGCCCGGCTACAGCGGCATAGACCTTTTGCGCGACGCCAAGCTGATACGCCCCGATCTCCCGGTGGCGCTCGCATCAGGTTATGTGACGCCCGAGCTGGAGCAAAGCGCCATTCGGGAAGGGGCCAGCGCTCTGATCTACAAGCCCAACGACGTCAGCGAGTTTTGCGAAACCGTGCAACGCCTGATAGCCGGTGGCGATGCAAGCTGAGGGGCGTTCCGCAGCACCAAGCATTTGCGTGGTCTATGCCGACGATGCCATCGTGGTGCTGGACAAACCCTCCGGGCTGTTGTCGGTGCCCGGCCGTGGCCCCGACAAGCAAGACTGCCTGAGCGCACGGGTGCGAGCGCAGTATGCCGATGCGCTGGTCGTGCACAGGCTGGACATGGCCACCTCGGGGCTCATCGTCATGGCGCGCGGCGCCCAAGCGCAACGTACCTTGAGCGAAGCTTTTGCCAATCGCACCGTCACCAAGTGCTACGAGGCCGTTGTACAGGGTGACGTTGCCACCGCAGGAGACGATTGGCGCGTGATTGACCTGCCAATTGCTGTGGACTGGCCCAATCGCCCGTTGCGCGTTATCAACCAAGAGACCGGCAAGCCCAGTGTGACCCGCCTGAAGCTGCTCAAGTTTGATGCAACACGCAATACAAGTCACGTGCAGTTGGAGCCGCTAACCGGCCGCACCCACCAGCTGAGGCTACACCTGCAGGCCATTGGCCACCCCATACTGGGTGACGCGCTGTATGCACCGCCCGAGGTTGTTGCCATGGCCGCGCGGCTTCTGCTGCACGCCTGTGCACTGGGCTTTGCCCATCCAGTCAGTGGTGTCCCTTTGCAATTTAGCCGCTGGAGTTTGGCCAGCGCCTAAAATGCCAAGGTGACTACCCTACAAAACGCCGATCTCCACTGCCATTCCACGGTTTCGGACGGCACCCTCACCCCTGAAGCGCTGGCTGCGCGCGCCAGCGCCAACGGCGTGGAACTGTGGGCCCTCACCGACCATGACGAGATCGGCGGCCAAACCCGGGCAGCTGCTGCGGCCAAAGCCTGTGGCATGGGTTACCTGACGGGCACCGAGATTTCCATCACCTTCATCGGCAAGACGGTGCATATTATTGGCCTGGGTTTTGACGCCACCAACACCGATCTCGTGGAGGGACTGCGCCGCACCCGCGGTGGCCGCGATGTACGCGCGATGGAAATGTCCGATGGTCTGGCCAAGGCCGGCATCAAGGGTGCCTACGAAGGCGCGCTCAAATTTGTCGGCAACCCCGAATTGATTTCACGCACGCATTTCGCACGCTTTTTGATCGAATCGGGCGTCTGCCGAGATACCAACGAAGTGTTCAGAAAGTTTCTCATCGAAGGTAAACCCGGATATGTGCCGCACCGCTGGGCATCGCTCAGGGATGCGGTGACCTGGATTACCGGTGCGGGGGGCGTGGCCGTCATCGCCCACCCGGCCCGCTACAAATTCACACCCAACGAAGAGTTTGCGCTGTTCACTGAGTTCAAGAGCCTCGGCGGCAAGGGCGTTGAGGTGGTGACCGGCAGCCACTCGGTACCCGAATACAGCATCTACGCCGATACCGCGCGGGAGTTCGGACTAGCCGCATCCCGCGGCAGTGATTTCCACAGCCCGGACGAGAGCCACACCGAACTTGGCACCCTGCCATTCTTGCCGGCCAACCTCACCCCGGTGTGGGACTTGTTGGCTTCTCGCATTCAATAGGCATTTGCAGGCATGGCACAGTACTTCGAAGTCCACCCGGACAACCCACAAGCACGCTTGTTAAAACAGGCCGTGGCACTGCTGGAGAAAGGCGGCGTTCTGGCCGTACCGACAGACTCCAGTTATGCGCTGGTTTGCCACCTGGACGACAAGGCCGCAGTCGACAACCTGCGCCGCATCCGGGGCGTGGACGACAAACACCATCTGACGCTGCTGTGCCGCGACCTGAGCGAGCTGGCCAGCTACGCACGGGTAGACAACGCGCAGTACCGCTTGCTGAAATCGGCAACCCCCGGCCCCTACACCTTCATTCTTGAAGCCAGCAAAGAGGTGCCACGCCGCGTCAGCCACCCCTCGCGCAAGACCATAGGCCTGCGCGTGCCAGACCATGCGGCACTGCAGGCGCTGCTTTCCATGCACCAAGGGGCCTTGCTCGCGACGACGCTGATTGAACCGGGCGAGACCCAGCCGATGAATGACGCCGCTGAGATCCGCGCGCGTTTTGAAAAAGTGATTGCCGGTGTGATCGATGCGGGCGCATGTGCGCTAGAGCCCACCACCGTGATCGACCTGACCGGCGCTGAACCCCAACTCATTCGCCAAGGTGGCGGCGATCTGGCCAGACTCGGTCTCTAATACCAACCCCAAAACAACACCCGTGGATATTGCAAACATCATTCAAAACGTCGCGATATATGCACTTCCGGTGCTATTCGCCATCACGGTACATGAAGCCGCCCACGGCTACGCGGCACGATATTTCGGTGACAACACCGCATGGCAGCTAGGCCGCGTCACGCTCAACCCACTGAAGCACATCGATCCTTTCGGCACGATCTTGCTGCCTTTGATGCTGGTCTTGATCAGCAGCCCGATCATTCTGGGCGCTGCCAAACCAGTGCCCGTGCGCTTTGGCAATTTGCGAAACCCCAAACGCGACATGATCTGGGTGGCCTTGGCCGGCCCGATGGCCAACCTCGTGATGGCACTGGCATGGGGAGTGGGGCTCTACCTGCTGGAAGGCATGGGCGTGACTGAAACCTTTTTCTTGAAGATGTGCCAAGGTGGTGTACTGGTCAACGTGGTGTTATTTGCCTTCAATCTGTTTCCACTGCCGCCTTTAGATGGGGGAAGAATCTTGGTCGGCCTGCTGCCCCTCAAACAGGCGATGCTGGTGTCGCGCGTAGAGCCGTTTGGTTTTTTCATCGTGATCGCACTGGTCTTCACAGGCATCATTAGTACCCTATGGATGCAGCCCGTCATGGCGTTCACTTACACCGTGATCAACCTGCTGCTCTTCCCGCTGGCTGCGTTAATCCACTAACCCATTCTCTATCTTGACCTGTTCATGACCATTGTCCGCTTCCTCACCGGCATCACCACATCCGGCACCCCCCATCTGGGTAACTATGTCGGCTCCATTCGCCCCTCGGTACGGGCCAGCCTGACGGCGGGTGTGGAGAGTTTTTACTTTTTGGCCGACTACCACGCGCTCATCAAAATCGATGAGCCGGCACGTATCCAGCGCTCCACGCTGGAGATTGCCGCAAGCTGGCTGGCAGCAGGACTGGACCCCGAACGTGTCACGTTTTACCGCCAGTCCGACATTCCCGAAATCTCTGAGCTCACCTGGTTTCTGACCTGCGTCACTGGCAAGGGTGTGCTCAACCGCGCCCATGCTTACAAGGCGGCGGTCGACAAGAACGCGGCGGCCAACCAAGACGCCGACATGGATGTGACCGCGGGGCTGTTCATGTACCCGGTGTTGATGGGCGCCGACATTTTGATGTTCAACGCACACAAGGTTCCGGTGGGGCGAGACCAGATCCAGCACATCGAAATGGCGCGTGACATGGCCAACAGTTTCAACCACCGGTATGGCGAACACTTCGTGCCGCCGCAGGCCGAGATTGAAGAGTCGGTTGCCACCCTGCCCGGCCTCGATGGCCGCAAGATGAGCAAGAGTTACGACAACACCATTCCGCTGTTTGCGACACGGGATCAGTTGAAGAAGCTGATTGCCGGCATCGTCACCGATTCACGCGCACCCGGCGAAGCCAAAGACACCGAAGGCTCGGCCCTGTTCCAAATTTACCAAGCCTTTGCCACAGACGAAGAAACCGCGGCCTTGCGCAAGGCCTATGCGGATGGCATTGCATGGGGCGACGCCAAACAAATCCTGCTGGAGCGTATTGACCGCGAAATCGCTCCCATGCGTGCAACCTACCAAGACCTGATGAACAACCCGGCCAAGATCGAAGCGATTTTGCTGGCCGGTGCTGCCAAGGCGCGAAAGCAGGCCACGCCCTTTATGGCCACCCTGCGCCACGCCGTGGGCCTGCGCAAATTGGAAGATCAAACACAAGCCGCGACCCAAAAGGCAGCAAAGGCCGTACTGCCCAGCTTTAAACAGTACCGTGAGGCCGATGGCCAGTTCAGATTCAAGCTCGTGGATGCACAGGGACGCCTGTTGTTGCAAAGCCTGGGTTTTGCATCGCCCAAAGATGCGGGCCTGGCTATTGGCCAACTACAACGCGAAGGCGCTACCGCCCTCACCACGCTGGCGAGCCAATTGGAGCCGCTGACCGTGGATGACGCTGAGGTGGTTGCGGCACTGGACTTGTTGACGGCAGCAGCACAAGGAACTTAGCCCAACCAGCCCCCCCAGTCTCACCGGCGCTGCATCTACTGTGCAGCGTCTTGTTTTAACCCTACTACGGCGAATCCCTTACATGACACCCCGCTCTCTGATGATCCCTGTTCTCTTTTCGCTGGCAAGTTATGGCGCACAAGCGTTTGCAGCAGCAGAAACAGAAACCTTGCCCTCCGGCGTCACCATCACGCATTCCGTAGTAGGCACCGGTGCCATGCCCACGGCGACGGACCGGGTGAAAGTGCACTACCGCGGTACTTTGTTGGATGGGACAGAGTTTGACAGCTCGTACAAGCGCAATGAGCCCGCGGTATTTCCGTTGAGCCAAGTGATCCGTTGCTGGACGCAAGGATTGCAAAAAATCAAGGTCGGCGGCAAGGCCAAGCTGACCTGCCCCGCCGCTACCGCTTACGGTGAGCGGGGCGCTGGCGGTGCGGTGCCGCCGAATGCAATATTGAACTTCGATGTCGAGCTGCTCGCCATCGAACGCTGATCGGCAAAAGGGCCGCCAGCCACCAAGCTAGTGGCTAGCGCCCACTGCGGCCGCCCATGAAAATACACTGTTGGCAGCACCCTTGAACGTGCTCAATTGGCTTTGCCCGCGCATGCCTGCGCAGTCTTTACCGTATTGTGTGATGACATAGTGTGTGCACGTCACCTGTTTGCCTGGGGCGAGGGTCGCAGCAGCTCTGAGCGCACGGACCGTGCCCTGCGCCTCCAGTTTGGCCAGGCGGTTGCGAGTGGAAATTTCGGGTGCGCTGACATAGTGCGCGACATCCTTGATAGGGATGGGTTGTGTCAGCGTTGCGAGGTGACGCAGAATATCCAAGGACTCGGGCCACTGCTCGACTGGGATATTTCGGTTGGAGTGCTTGGTCATACAGCCGCCTTTAGTTTGAGTCAACAAATAAAGGGCGACGCAACATCGAAAATTTTGCACATATTTCGATGGCAACCCCGCTGGCAGACGACCTTGGTCGTGTTAGCCCGGAAGCTTTGCGTCCTTGACTTTCATCAAGTTTGCCCTTGCCAGATTTGCTCTTTCGAGCCGCCTCGCTGGCTGCGAGTGGCAATATTTCATCTCTGAAATCATTGCCGCTGGTTTGAATACTACACGCGACTCAGCATGTTTGCAAGTTGTGGGTGTTACAAATGGTTCACGAACCATCAAACGTGAGCGCCTGGGCTCCCCTCGGTCAGTAAAATTCGCGAACAAACCAGCGTTGAACTGGTATTTTTTGAAGTAAGGGGATGGAAATGGGTTCATTGATGTTGCGCCGTTGGATGGGTTTGATGGTCTTGTGGGGCGCCTTGGGGGCGCCTGTTTTTGCCTATGCCGAAGAACTGGTGGATGTGGTCAAGGCGGCAGCGACCGCCAAAGACCCTTCAGAAAAGGCCTTCTACCAAGATATGGCCGAAATGCACAAAAAACTGGGACTCGCTAGCGGTCTCAAATTGCGCCTACTCATCTCCGATGACGAAGACGTCAATGCCTATGCCTCCGAACACAAAGGTGAGCGTTTGGTGGTCTTGAACTGGGGCTTACTGGAGGCCCTTCAACACGACCGTGACGCCATTGCCGCGGTGCTGGCCCACGAATACGCGCACCACGGCAAAGAACACATCGGCAAAACCAAATCTACCGAGGGTGTGCTCAGTATCTTGGGTGCCATCGCCGGAGCCGCCATCAACTACAAACTGGGTACGTCAGAGTTGGGGCATGCCGTAGGGCGCACGGGGGCCAAGGTCTTGTCTAGCTCTTTCTCACGTGACCAAGAGCGCGAAGCCGACACCCAAGGGCTGGAATGGACTATTGCCGCAGGCTACAACCCGCTAGGCGCCGTTCGATTGCAGAAGAAATTACTGGAGTTGGCGGGTAGTGATGACAGTTTTTCGCTTTTTCGCACCCACCCGCCATCCAAAGACCGTGCCGCCGAACTGGAGGCCTTGATCACTAAAAATGACCTGGCCAAACCCCTACTGGGCCAGCCGCTGATAGCACTAAACCTGCCTCAGGAAATTGATGAAGAAGACGAAGACAACAACGAATCAACGCCCCAAGGTGTGGGGCGGGTCGCGCTGGCCGCGCCCAGCCCCGCATCGTTGGCGCCAATACAGGGCTTTACCCTGGAGCGCTACGCAAGTTATGTGAATGAGTTGGCTGCAGCGCCAGAGAGCCACCACGCCAAGGTCTACGCCAAGTACAAGTTGACGGAAGCCAGCGCTGGCAAATTGACCGACGCCTGGGTGCTGCGGATGCAGGAAGACCGAGCCCTGGCGGTGCAATATGGTGTGGTCTATCTGGAAACCGCCGTCGGCCCGTTTGCAAACCACGCCAAAGCGGCCGCAGAGGCCCAGCGTACGGGCAAAGCCGTGACGGGTGAGGCACCCATTCCGCAGGCGGACTGGGTTGACTTAACCAAGAGCCAAAGCGCCGCATACACCAACAACAAGGACTACAAAGTTGCGGCCGAAGAGTTTGATAAGGCGACCCGCGCCAAGGGTTACAGCCCTTACGACTTTCACCTGGCCAGCAGTTGGTGGTATGCCGTGGCACGGCAAAAGGCCAATGCGGGAGACACCAGCCTATTGCAAAAGCTGCACGGCAACGGCTAAAAGTATGGAAGCCGCAGAAACCAAAAAGCCCATGCAAAACATGGGCCAATTGGAGGAAGAGGAGGGATTCGAACCCTCGGTACCTTGCGGTACGCCTGATTTCGAGTCAGGTACATTCGACCACTCTGCCACTCTTCCTAGTTAGTGCTTCGTTTGGGCGAAGCCGAGATTCTATCAGGGTCGCAGGGTCACCATTCCGCCCAGGTAGGGGCGCAGGGCTTCGGGCACGGTGACCGATCCATCGGCGTTTTGGTAGTTCTCCAAAACCGCCACCAGCGTGCGGCCAACGGCCAGGCCGGAGCCATTCAGCGTGTGCAGCAATTCGTTCTTGCCCTGGGCGTTCTTGAAGCGCGATTGCATGCGGCGGGCCTGGAAGTCGCCCATGTTGCTGACTGAGCTGATTTCACGGTAGGTATTCTGCGCGGGCAGCCACACTTCCAAATCAAATGTCTTGGTGGCCCCAAAACCCATGTCGCCAGTGCACAGGCTCACCACGCGGTACGGCAAACCCAGCTTTTGCAGAACGGCTTCGGCGTGGGTCACCATCACGTCCAGCGCCTCGAAGCTTTTCTCGGGGTGCACGATTTGCACCATTTCCACTTTGTCGAACTGGTGCTGGCGGATCAGGCCGCGCGTGTCGCGCCCGGCGCTACCGGCTTCCGAGCGGAAGCAGGGTGTATGGGCCGTCAGTTTGATCGGCAATTCGGACTCGGCCACCACCGTGTCGCGCACAAAGTTGGTCAGTGGCACTTCGCTGGTGGGGATCAGGTACAGCGCGGTGTGGTCGGGTTGGTCTTCGCCTTCCTGGCCGCCCTTTTTAGCGGCAAACAGGTCACCTTCGAACTTGGGCAACTGGCCCGTGCCCTTGAGCGACTCGCCATTGACGGCGTAGGGCACATAACACTCGGTGTAGCCATGCTCCAGCGTTTGCACGTCCAGCATGAACTGACTTAGCGCGCGGTGCATGCGGGCGACCGGGCCCTTCATGACCGTGAAGCGTGAGCCCGACAGCTTGACGCCCATTTCGAAATCCAGGCCGAGCGGTGTGCCGATGTCCACATGGTCCTTGATCTCGAACGCCATGGCGGTGGGTGTGCCCCAGCGGCGCACTTCCACATTGCCATGTTCGTCCTCACCTACAGGCACACTTTCGTGCGGCAGGTTGGGCACGGCCAGCAGCAGGGTTTGCATCTCAGCCTGGATCACGTCTAGACGGGTGGCGGAGGTTTCCAGTTCAGACTTCAAGCCCGCCACTTCGGCCATCACCGCATCCACCTCAGCCGGTGTGCCTTTGGCCTTGAGCATGCCGATCTGTTTGGACAAGCTGTTGCGCTTGCTTTGCAACTCTTCGGTGCGGATCTGTATCGTCTTGCGCTCGGCTTCCAGCGCTTTGAACGCGTCTACATCCAGGAAAACCTGAGGGTTCTTGCGCGTTTGCAGGCGGGCGACAACCGAGTCCAGGTCTTTGCGCAGCAGGGTGATGTCTAACATGGTTTTACCAATTCATTTTAAGTCATTTAGGGCCTTAGCCCCCGAATACATTACATACTATGCTATTCATATAATAGCAAATCGATGGCGCATCACGCCTCTAGCTTCAGACCCTTGGGCAGCGGGAACTTGGTGGTTTCTTCAATGCCGTCCATCTTGCGCACCGACACGGCGCCCAAAGCGCGGATGCGGTCGATGACTTCACGCACCAAGATCTCTGGGGCCGAAGCACCAGCGGTCAGGCCGACGCGGCTCTTGCCTTCAAACCAGTCCGTTTGCAATTCTGCGGCACTGTCCACCATATAACTTTCAACACCCAGCTTGCGCGCCAACTCGGCCAGGCGGTTGCTGTTGGACGATGTGGGGCTGCCCACCACAATCATGATGTCCACCTGGGGCGACATGATCTTGATTGCGTCCTGGCGGTTTTGGGTGGCGTAACAAATGTCTTGCTGCTTGGGCGACTGCACATGGGGAAAGCGTGACTTCACGGCGGCAGCAATCTCGGCCGCATCGTCGACGCTCAGCGTGGTCTGGGTGACAACCGCCAGTTTCGCAGTTTGCCGTGGCTGGATGCGCGCCACGTCGGCCACATCTTCCACCAGATGGATGCTGCCGTCATCTAGCTGGCCCATGGTGCCCTCCACCTCGGGGTGGCCCTTGTGGCCGATCATGATGAATTCATAACCCTCTTTGTGCAGCTTGGCCACTTCGACGTGGACTTTGCTGACCA
Source organism: Rhodoferax sp. (assembly GCA_046598245.1). Classification (GTDB taxonomy): domain Bacteria; phylum Pseudomonadota; class Gammaproteobacteria; order Burkholderiales; family Burkholderiaceae_C; genus Allorhodoferax. The sequence continues at coordinate 24,376 of JBKJJC010000125.1, read as the reverse complement.
GCGGGCAGGTGGCGTCAAAAATCTGGAAACCCCGGGCTTGCGCCTCCAACTGGATGGCCCTGGACACGCCGTGTGCAGAAAAAACGAGCGTAGCCCCCGGCGGTACGTCATCAAGTGCTTCAATAAAGATAGCACCCTTCTCCTTGAGGTCGTTCACTACGTAGGTGTTGTGCACGATCTCGTGGCGCACATAGATGGGCCGGCCAAACTTTTGTAGGGCACGCTCCACGATCTCGATGGCGCGGTCCACACCGGCGCAAAAGCCACGGGGCTCGGCGAGCAGGATTTCTTGGGGTAGCGCAGTACGCGCAGCGACAAGCATGGGGGTCACTTCGTTCATAAAATTCCAATCAGTTGCACTTCAAACGTCACCGGCTGACCGGCCAGTGGGTGGTTGAAGTCAAACAGCACCCCCTGGCCTTCTGCCACCTGCAGCACCACACCCGCAAACTGGCCCTGGCCATCGGGGGTGGGGAATTGCACCACATCACCTGCGGCGTATTGCTCCTTGGGGTCCCCCAGCGAATTAAGCTCTTTGCGCGACAGCCACTGCTGCATGGCCGGGTTGCGCTCGCCAAAGGCGGCACCGGCAGGTAGCGCAAACGTGCTGCGCGCGCCCTCTTCCATGCCCATCAGGCAGGCCTCTACCGCTGGAGACAACTCGCCGGTACCCAGCGTCAGCGTGGCAGGTGATCCCCCAAAGGTGTTGATCACATCCCCAGACGGGCCACTCAGGCGGTAATGCAGGGTGAGAAAGGAGCCTGCTTGTACACAGGTTGAGGTTGTTGCGGTCATAAAAGTCCGTTGGGGGCTAGCATTTAACTGGGCTCTATTGTAGAAACCCGGCCAAGGCCCTTTCAGACGCGGAAATCCGGCTTCAAAGGCTTGATAGAAGACATCCGACTTGAACTTGGCGGTTCAAGTGACTGATCTATGCGGTTCCAATCTTCTGCAAAGAAAACTCCGGATGTTGCCCCGTCATCAACTGAAACATCGCAAAGATGGGCCCCGGCATATTGCGCAGGTCGGTGTTGCTCTCCAACGCCTGCCAGGTACGCGATTGCAAGCCGCCGCGGCTACCGGGCTGGACCGGGTAACCCATCAGTTGCGCTGCTTCCACCTGGCTCAGGCCGGCAGCCATGCGGGCGGCTTTTAGCGCATCACCGCTGGGTGATGGCATCGGGAAAGAGGGTATGTTTGCCATAGAGGGTAAAACGCATCAAATTTGCCAACGAACGATCCTGGGGCAAACCATGACTCGTTACGACCTACTAGGAGCCGTAGAAAAACCGCTCTTCCACAATCTTTCCGTCCTGCAGCGTGTAGAGACCGTGTTCATCCATGCTCGTGCGCTGGCCGTCTTTGGGGGTCACGTCCATCGTGAATCGCACGGTGAACTGGTCGCCATGTACATACGGGCCTTCAACTTTGACGCTGTGAATTTCATTGTTGGCGTACCACCACGCTCCTTTGGCTTCGACAGCCGCGCGGCCAGTTACTTTTGCCATGGGGCCGTCCATGGCCTCGATGGATACGACATCGTTTGACCAGTAGGCATGGCCGGCTTCTTCAAACTTACCCTCTGCGCAAAGAGCGGTGAAGGCATTGGCAATTTCTTGTGTGCTCATGAAAGTCTCCGGTGAATGAAAATGATGGGATATGCAGTATGCAAGCTTCCGACGTGCCGCGCCACAGTTCGCCCGCAGCTATCATCGAAAAGTATTACCCCTGCCCTCCAAGCAACCCAGACCATACCGTGTCTGACTTGACTCCCATGCCCCTCAAAGACCTGCCCCCCGACGCCCGCCCGCGTGAAAAGCTGCTGGCGCGCGGCCCCGGTGCGCTCAGTGATGCGGAGTTGCTGGCCCTGCTGCTGCGCACGGGCATCAAGGGTAAAGGCGTGTTGCAAATGGCAGATGAGTTGCTTCACCTCAAAAAAGATAGCAATACAGGCAATACCGACGGGGGCTTCGACGGTATTTCAGGCTTATTGCATGCCACGGCAGACGATTTGAAGCGGGTCAAGGGCCTGGGGCCCGCCAAACGCGCCGAACTGGTGGCGGTGCTGGAGCTGGCGCGCCGCGCCATGGCCCAGCAGCTCAAGGAGCGCACGGTGTTTGCCGACCCCGAGACCATCAAGCACTACTTGAAGCTGCTTCTGGCGGCCCGCAGCTATGAAGTGTTTGCCGTGGTGTTTCTGGACGCACAGAACCGCCTGTTGGCGATGGAGGAAATGTTTAGAGGGACGTTAACCCAAACCTCGGTCTACCCACGCGAAGTGGCTGTGCGCGCGCTGCACCACCAGGCAAGCGCCGTGGTGCTGGCGCACAACCACCCCAGCGGCACCGTACAACCTTCGCGCGCCGACGAGGCGCTCACCCAGACGCTGAAAGCTGCACTGGCGTTGTTGGATGTGCGCGTGCTGGACCACATCATCGTCGGGCCTGGGCATGCCCTGTCTATGGCCGAAAAAGGCCTGCTGTGACCGCCGCCAAGCCCCCTGCGGTGGCAGCCAAGGCTAAACCCTTCAAGGTGGGATCGCTGGCCGAGTTGAAGCAGGTAAAAAAAGAAATCGCCGCGCAGGCAGCACGCGAGGCACAGGCTGCGGCACAACGCGCATTAGAAGCGAAGCGTGTCCGCGAACACCGCAGCCTGTTCCAGGCCGCTGTGGGCAAGGTCCAGCGCCTACCTGAACCCGGCATTGCCAACCTGCGGCCCAAGCCGCCACCCCCCACACCCGTTCAGCACCTGCTGGACGAAGCCGCCGCCTACACCGAGTCAATCAGCGACGAGGTGGACATCACCACCTTACTGGAGACCGATGAGCGCCTGAGCTTTCGCCGCCCCGGCGTGGGGCCGGATGTGACCTACAAGCTACGGCGCGGCAAATGGTCTATCCAGCGCCAAATAGACCTGCACGGCCTGCGCACCGACGATGCGCGCGAGGCGCTGAGCGCTTTCATCCGCGAGGCACACAAGCAGGGCATTCGCTGCGTGCGTGTGGTCACCGGCAAGGGCCTGGGTTCGCCCGGCAAGGCGCCGGTGCTGAAGGACAAAGTGCACCGCTGGTTGGTGCAGCGTGCCGAAATTGTGGCCTTTGTACAGGCCCCACCCGCACAAGGCGGCGCGGGGGCCTTGGTCGTGTTGTTGCAGCCCTTGCGCAGTTCACACGGTTCGCCTGCACTAGGGTAAGCACTCCCCGCGTGGGCTTGCTCCGCTGCCAACAAGCGGCTTATCCTGTAGTGTCCCATCACCATCCCCAACGCCACGGAGAAGTTGTTCATGCCCGATATTGCAGATTACTTTCAAAACGTCCGACTGCCCACCATGCCCGAAGTGGCGCAGCTGCTGATCAGCTCCATGCATGACGACGAAATACCGTTTGAAAAAATTCGCACGGCGATCTCAAAAGACCCCGCCCTCACCGCCAAATTGGTGCGCTTGGCCAACAGTGCACGTTTTGGCTTGGCACGCAAAGTTGGCTCTGTCGATGACGCCATCACCATGGTTGGGCTCAACCAGGTTCGTACCTTGTGCTTGGCCGCTTGTATGGGGGATGCTTTTCCGGTCGCAGCGGGCATCAACCGCGAAGAATTTTGGAAAGAAAGCATGGCCTGCGCGGGTTTCTCGCATTGGCTAGCACGGTCTATTGGCGCCGATGCCCAACAGGCCTGGCTGACCGGCTTTATGTTGCGCCTGGGTGAACTGATCATTGCCCAACAAGAACCGGACAAACTCGCCATCATTGAAAAACTGCCCCATGCACCGGGCGGCCGCTGGGAACGCGAGGTCGACCAGACCGGCTTTTCTGAAGGCCATGTGGTGGCCGAACTGGTCCGCCGTTGGAACTTCCCGCCAGAGGTCGTGCGGGGCCTGCAAGTCAGCTCAGACCCCTTGGCCGCCAAGCCATTTAGCCGTTTGGGCGGCATCATTCATATTGCCATGCTGCTGGCCGAAATAGGGGTCGAATCCTCAACCACACCGCACGATACGATCGGCGCTCTGCCCGCTGATGTCCTCAAGTCCTTGCAGCTGGATCACGAGTGGCTGCAAAACAACCTGCCGGATGTACACACCTTTACCGACGCTGCTGCATAGGACGCCTGGTCACAACCGCAATGCACCCTTATCGCGCTTGTGGCCACAGTTGCCGATATCCTTGGCCTAAGATCAACCTCCTCAAAATTTTCAGCATGCGCAAACCCTCCGCTGTTTCTTTCCCTTTTGGGGCCGTCTGGCTCGCGTTGGTTGGCCTGGCGTCTATTCCGGCATATGGCCAAGATGCAGCAAAGCTCCCACTCTGGGAAGTAGGTGCGTTAGCCACAGGGCTCTCGCAGCAGGCTTACCCGGGCAGCTCGCAGCAAATTGACCGTGCCCTGCTACTGCCCGTTTTTACTTATCGGGGCAAGTTTTTTCGTGCCGAACAAGGCACGATGGGGCTGCGTGCAGTGAAAACCGAGGTACTGGAACTGGACGTTGGTTTCAGTGGCGCGTTTGGCGCCAGCTCCAACGACATCCAAGCCCGTAACGGTATGCCCGATCTAGGAACGCTGGTGGAGTTCGGGCCGCGCGTCAAATGGAACCTAGACACGGGTCCCGGTAATGGAAAGCTACGGGCAGTGCTTGCGCTTCGCGGCGTGTTTGATGTAAGCGACCGCTTCCGTGACAAAGGATTAGCACTGGAACCTGAACTGATTTTCGAGCAACGCGTCTCGGATGGCTGGCGCTACAGCACCACTGCGGGCTTGGTGTTTGGCGACCAGCGACTGGCCGACACCTTATATGGAGTGGCACCCATTTACTCCACAGCCAGCCGTGCGGCGTACACCGCGCGCAGCGGGTTGATTGCTTCACGACTATCTGCAACTGTCACCCACACGATGTCGCCCGATTTGCGGGTGTTTGGCTACGCACGTGTGGCCTCCGTGGCGGGTGCAGCCAACATAGACAGTCCTCTGGTGCGCCAAAACACCGGCGCCACTGTAGGGCTGGGATTTACTTACATTCTTGTCCGCTCGCGCAACTCCGCAAGCGACTGAACCCTGCGTTGCGAAGAGGGTTGCAACGCAACGCCGAAGCTAGCCGGCGGTGGTATGTCCTGCTCCTCGCACATCCCGAGTCGAAAGCTTGATTTTGGTGTGTTCTTCGGTACAGAGCGATCTGACACTACTGCGTAAAATCGAGATCGGGCAAAGCACCCTTTTCTTCGGAGTAGCGCTCCTTAATTTTCAGCATTTCCGGCAATGCCTGGCGAAACGGCACCATCAAACCCGGATCAAAGTGGGCTCCGGCCCCCTCATCAATCATCGCCAACGCGGCCTCCACGGTCCATGCCTTTTTATAGGGACGCTCCGACGTCAACGCATCGAACACGTCGGCAATGGCAACGATGCGGCCGAATATGGGGATATCCTCACCCTGCAAGCCCCTCGGGTAGCCACTGCCATCCCACTTTTCATGGTGGGTCAAAGCGACACTGTGCGCGGCCTGCAACAGGTCGTCTTTGTGGTCGCCAATGATCTCTGCACCCATGGCGGGATGCTCCCGCATCACTGCCCATTCGGCTTCATCCAGTTTGCCAGGCTTGAGCAAGATGTTGTCGGGAATGCCAATCTTGCCCACGTCGTGCATCGGTGCTGCCAAAAATAGAGTCTCCACGTCTTTGGCGCTCAGTCCTGCAGCCTGCGCGGTCAGCCGTGCATAGTGGCTCATGCGTATGACATGGTTGCCGGTCTCGTTGTCCTTGAATTCTGCAGCACGCCCCAAGCGACGGATGATCTGGCTGCGTGTTTTCTCCAGCTCTGCCGTGCGCAACGCGACCAGACGCTCAAGCTCGCGGGTCTGGTCGTACAAGGCCAAGTGGGTGCGCACGCGGGCCAACACAATGGCGGGACTGATCGGCTTGGTGATGTAGTCCACCGCCCCCATTTCCAGGCCTCTCTTTTCATCTTCCATTTCGTTCATGGCGGTCACGAAGATGATGGGAATGCCGTGGGTTGCAGAATTGCGCTTAAGCCGTTGGCACACGTCATAACCACTGATACCCGGCATCATGATGTCGAGCAAAATCAGATCGGGCTTGTGATCCCCAGCGGCAATTTTGAGCGCCCTCTCCCCGTTGAGTGCAACCTTGACGAGGTAATGCGGGGCCAAGACCTCGGTCAATACGTCGATGTTGTCGGGTGTGTCATCGACAATCAAAATCGTCTGCTGCATCTGACCCAAGCTTTGCGGTTTCATACGATGCCCCTTTCTATTGAGTGATGGAGATGTTCAGTGCTGCGGCCATCTCGTGCAACTTTTCGAGTGCTTCCTCGAACTCGTACCGACCGATCAGCTTTTGCAAGTTTTTGCCAGCGGCACCCTGCCCCAAGGCGGTCAATTTCCCGGCCAAGCCTTCTGCCATGTTCCCAGCACGCACATCGTCCTGTGCCAACAGCTCGGCCAGTTGCCCGATTTCCTGAGCCAGTGCATCCCGATCGACGGCCATTGGGTCCGCAGCCTCGCTAGGCGCTGAACCGGTCGAACCCATGGCCAGCACGATGTTGTCAACCAATGCTGTCAGCGCTTGGGCCATGGCCTCCAGCGCCAACGGCAGCACATCCAATTTTTCATGCTTTAGTGAAGCTTCGACATCCGCCGCGAGTCCCATCAGCCGTTGCGCCCCAATATTGCCCGCCAAACCTTTGACGGTGTGGGCTTCACGGAGGGCAGTATCCCGGTCGTCACTGGCCAGCGCAGTCTGGATGCGTGACATGGCGCCGGCCTGGGTTTCCGCAAAGCGGATCATCAGCTTGCGCACCAGCGCTGCGTTGGAGCCCATGCGCCGCATCGCAAGCGCTAGATCGAGCCCAGCTATGGCTGCTGGGAGATCGCCCTCGCGCGCGCCAAACACTGGGAGGATTTGAGCGCTGTGTGGATCGCTGGGTTTGATCCAACGAGCCAGCGTATTGAACAACTGCGCCACATCGATCGGCTTTCCGATGTGGTCATTCATGCCCGCTTGCAGGCACAGTTCGCGGTCGCCACTCATGGCATTGGCCGTCATGGCAAGAATAGGAAGCGATGCAAACTGCGGTTCTGCCCGAATGCGCCGTGTCGCCTCAAAGCCATCCATCACCGGCATCTGGCAGTCCATCAACACACCATCGTAGGCATGGCGCCCGACCTGGGCCACGGCCTCAGCACCGTTGTTGGCAAGATCAACCCGAATGCCCGCACCCTGCAATATTTCCAGGGCCAGCTCTTGGTTGACTGCGTTGTCTTCCACTAACAACAGGTAAGCCCCGCGCACGCTGTTCTGCGCTTCCAGGCTGGCCTCTTGGCGCTGTTGCTTGCGGCCACGGGTTACCACGTCTTTGCCCAGAGCACACAAAATGCCATCCAACAGGGCCGACGGGTTGACCGGCTTGAACAAGAGGCCGTCTATCGGGGTCCCATTTGCCTGCTCCAAAAATTCATCTCGGCTGTGGGCCGTCACCATCACAAACGCTGGAACACCATGGAACGCCGGGTTAGCGCGAATGCGCTGAATGGTGGTCAGGCCGTCCATGCCGGGCATCATCCAGTCCATCAGTACCAGCCCATAGGGTCGGCCTTGCGCCTGGGCCGACTCCAGCGCGGTTATGGCTTCAGCACCCCCTGAGACTGCCTGGGCATCGAACTTCTGAGAGGCCAGAATGGCCAACATGATTTCGCGGGCACGCGCGTTGTCATCCACCACCAAAATTCGCAACCCCGTCACGTCCGGATCCAGTGTGGAGCGCACGTGTTGCTGTTCTTGCAAGCCAAACTGTGCAGTGAATGAAAAGCTGCTACCTTGGCCCAACTGGCTTTGCACACTGATTTCGCCATCCATTAACTCGACCAGCCGCTTGCTGATGGTCAGTCCCAAACCAGTGCCCCCGTATTTGCGGGTGGTCGAAGCATCCGCCTGCGAGAAAGCACTGAACAACTTTTCTTGCTGCTCTGGCGTCAAACCCATTCCCGTATCGGTGATGTCAAAGCGCAAGCGAATGTGACCCGCTGGTGCATTCGCGGCCGGATCGATTGCGTGGATTCCCACCGTGATCTCACCACTTTCGGTGAACTTGATCGCATTGCCCACCAAATTAATAAGCACCTGCCCCAACCGCAAGGAATCACCCACCAACGCAGTCGGCACATCAGGGTCCACATCGAACAACAGCTCCAGACCTTTGTCTTGCGCCTTGATGACGGACAGGTCAGCCAAATTCTCCATGACGTCGTCAAGATGGAATTCGGCCACCTCGAAGCGCATCTTCCCGGCCTCAATCTTGGAAAAGTCCAGGATGTCGTTGATGATGCCCAAAAGGTTGCGCGCCGCGGAGTCGACCTTTTCAATGTAATTACGCTGCCGGGCATTCAAATCGGTCTGCAACGCCAGATACGCCATGCCGATGATGGCATTCATGGGGGTGCGGATCTCGTGGCTCATGTTGGCCAGAAAGTCAGACTTCATCCGTGTTGCGTCCTCAGCCATTTCCTTGGCCTCGCGCATGAGCTCCGCAGCGCGGCGCTCATCCGTCACGTCGTCGAACATCCATACACTTCCCCGGTTCAGGTCCGCATGGTCAATGGCAGCACCACTCAGGCGACACCAAAAGCGCGAGCCATCTTTGCGCAGCAATTCCTGGGTGCTGTAGTGAATAGCACCTTGCTGAAGGTCAGCATAGGGACCATCTCCAGTTGCCATCTCAGGGGGGTACCACACACGGGGTGATTGCCCCACCATCTCGCCGGGATCCCAGCCAAACAGGGTATCCAGCCGGTGGTTGCCGCGAATGATTTTCCACTCTTTGATAAAGGCAATGCCCATGGTGGCCGAGTCAAATATGGCCCCTTGTTCATCATTGATCTGCCGCAGCGCCTGCTCGGCCCGCTTTTGCTCGGTGATGTCTCGCAGGGAGGCGACCAGCAGAGTCCGGTCTTCATCCTCTGCGACGTAGCACGACACGTCAATGTTCAATACCTCGCCGTTGGCGCGAACATGGCGCGTCTCGAAGCGCAAAGGGTGCCCCACATCGCGCAATTTTTCAACCAATGCCGGCATATTGTTCTGCGCTAGGCTGAGGCGAAACTGTGGTGGGACCGGTATGCCAATGACCTTTTCAAATGGCTGTTCCATCAGCGCAAGACCAGCCTTGTTTGCATAGACTACGGTGAGCGTGTCCGGATCGGCCCAGAACATGGGCTCCGAGTTTTCAACTACCGTGCGGTTGAACAGAATTTTCTTTTCGTCTTTTTTGCGATCAGTGATATCGACCATCCAGCCCAGTACACCGGGCTTGCCCTCATACTCCGTCGGCAGGTAGGTGACAAGCAGGTCCCGTACCGAGTGGCGCGGGCAAAACATCTGGAGCTCCATGTTGGAGACCGTGCCCTTGGCCTTCATCTCAGCAATGATTTCCTCGCGCGCCTCAGGTCGCACCAACGCTTTGGTTGCCACATCACCCACATTCATATCGAGTATCTGGCTCACCATCGGGTTGGCAAAACGAATGATTCCATCCGTACTGACCGCCACGCCGACCGGTGCAGTATCCAGAATGTTTTGCAACCGATTGGTTTGGTCGTTGAGCCGCTTGATCAGCGCCGCCAAGGTTTGACCAATGAGTGACGCATTGAGCAAAATCAGCACCAGAAACTGCCCCCAGAGGTAGGATGCAAAGTTTTTTTCTTTGACGGTATCGCTCAATTCACCTGCCATTTGCAGCATGGACAGGGTGTCGTCCAATGCACGCAAAAGGAAAAGGACACCAGCTGCCACGACCGGCCACAACAAATGCCAGCTCATGGTGCGGCCGAAGTTCTGGCGTAACACCGGGCTGCACTCGATGTACCCCTTGAAGGCAATGCAGGCAGCCGAAAGGTAAACCCCTACCCCGACTGCATTTCGAATCCCCGACAGATGCGCCATCACAGTGATCGCCAATACACCGATCGCCATGCGCAGGTAATCTTTCATTTCGGTGCAGGGCAGTCCGTAAAGGTTGCGCATACCAGAACGAAACAGCATCGTGCCGGCCAGAATGGTCAAATCAACCACACTAAAGTTCTTGTAGAACTCAACAAAGCTGATGTCTGTGTGGCGCATCATGGCAATCAGGTCACCAACAACCAGGATGCCGTTGGCCAAACTGAAATGCAGCGATGCGGAACGCGAAATCTTGAGCTTCAAACCAAAGATCGCCCAACCCACACAGCTTAGGACCGATACGGTCATCAACACCCGGGCCAGGACTTCGGTCTCACTGCCGGCCATCGCAAGCTCCCTGTAGGTCTGTGAAGCAACGTTTCATTCTGATACCCCCAAATGCAGGGCGTAGGGCAAACTCACCGTGAGCGTCGTGGTGTGCGCCGCATCCGACGTGGACATGGCAAGGTCTCCCCGCTGCGTCTGGGCAATCAATCGGGCCGAAAAAGTACCCAGGCCTGTACCGCCGGGCTTTCCCGCGGTGCTGAATTTGTCAAAAAAACTCTCCCGCACTTCCCGCGGCACAACACCGTCATTGGTTATTGCAACCTCGACACGATCCTGCACGTCTAGTATCTCTATTTGAATCGCCGTGTTTTCATGGGCGGCCTCCATTGCATTTTTAAAAAGGTTATTGAACAACGAATAACACAACACGTCATCACCCAATACCGGAAGGTCCAAAAGAGAGAGAGCCACTTGGCCGCGCGACAAGAACTGCACAGTGATGTTGCGGGCACTCAGTTCAGATGCCCGCTCCCGCACAATACGCTGCAGCAATTGGGACAGATCAACCGAACTGGGATTGAACACGTAGCTGCCTTGCTCCATCTTGTACAAGTCGAGTGACAGGCTGACCATATTGAGCACGCTATAGGCTGCCTGCTCGATGTACTGAACGATTTCCTTGTGTGAATCCGACATGTCCTGATCACCCATCAGGCTGGACGCAAAACTGATGATCCCCGCAATCGGACTCTTCAGATCATGCTGTGCCATGCGATCAACCTCGTCTTTGAGCCGCAGGTTATCTTGCAAAACGGCGTTTTGTTCGATCAGCGTCAGCCGGGCGCGCTGAAGCTCTGCATGGGCCGCGCGGAGTCTGAGATGGGTGTTGATGCGCGCCCGCAAAATGGGTGGGTCTGCCGGCTTGGTGACAAAGTCAACCGCCCCAAGCTCTAGCCCCCGCGTCACATCGGTGCTGTCGCTCATGGCGGTTAGAAATATCACCGGCAAGTCACTGGTAGCGGGGTTAGCTTTGATACGGCGGCAGACTTCAAACCCGTCCATATCCGGCATCATCACGTCCAGCAGCACCAAGTCAGGGATCTTCCCGGACTCCAGAATCTTCAATGCGCGCGCACCACTGTTAGCAGCGCGCACTTGGTAATCGTCGCTGAGCAATTCGACCAACACATCCAGGTTGTCGGTAACGTCGTCAACCACCAGCAGGATGGGCTTTACAGCGGCGCCAGCCGCAGGTACCCTCACCAACGACGAAGATCCCTTGCGCCGCAGTACAACCGGAACCTGCTTGCTGGTCGCCATAAAGACCGGTCGGGGGTGCTGGATTGCTTTGTTGATCTTGGCCTCTAACGCCGCAACACTGAAGGGCTTGACCATGTACTCGGACACGCCCGCCTCAATGGCAACCTGAACTTGGTGTCGCTCGGTCTCCGCAGTCATCATCACCACTGGCAAATTGGCGTACTGCGAGTTTGCCCTGATTTTTTTCAGCAGATCCAGACCGGACAAAACCGGCATGTTCCAGTCGGAAATCACCACGTCAAAGTGCTGCGCCTGGATCATTCGCCACGCTTCGGCCCCATTTACCGCCGAGGCAACATGCTTCACACCCATTTGGTTCAGGCTATTGGTGAGAATGCGGCGCATCCCCTCCATGTCATCGACCACGAGAAAATTCAGGTTGATGTCCATCTTGGCCCTGCGAATGGTTGTTAAGGCTCCGAACGCATGGCCATGCAAGGTGGCCACCTGTTGCAATGATGCCACGACCTCCAGCAATTCCACGGGTTTATCAGTAAAAAGTAAGCCCCCCAAACCTACCGCGCCATTGCAGAGACTTCTTGGGCTGGACACCGCGCTCGCGCGACCCCATGGACCAGCCCTATCAGGATTGCCCCGTACACTGCATGCCCAACATCCAACAGGCCGATCTATGAAGTTAAAAATGGCGAAAAACTCCCTCTTTGCGGTTTTGCTACGCTCCCCTTGGTGGTACAGCGTGCTGATCGTGCTGGGGATTGCCATTGCCGCGCGCGCCGTGTTGCCAGAGCCCTATGTGGTGGTGGGCATCATGGGGGCCTTCCCGTTTCTGGTCATTGCGGTCATGTGTGCTTGGCGCCAGAGCAAGCTGCCCAATCCCAAGCGCGTGTCCGACGCGCTGGAACGTGCGGGCGCCATGGCGTGGGTGGAATTTGCAAACGCGCTGGAGACAGCGTTTGTCGCGCAAGGCTATGCCGTCACACGGCTCAAGGGCCCTGCGGCTGATTTGCAATTGGATAAAGACGGTGCGCAGACGCTGGTGAGTTGCAAGCGCTGGAAGGCCGCCAACCACGGCGTTGAGGCACTGCGTGCGTTGCAACAAGCACAGCAGGCCCAGGGCGCGCAGCACGCACGCTACATCAGCCTTGCCAACGTCACCGACAACGCCCGGCGCTATGCGCAAGAAAATGGCATCGTGCTGATGGCATCGGCCGAGTTGGGCCCACTGCTGGTACAGGTGTTGTGATGACAGACCACCCGATACGTGCAGAGACGATACGCCTGGCGGTGCTAGGCCTGCTGGTGGTCGCGCTGGGCAGTGCAGTGGCGCTGGTGCTGGCACCGTTTGTGGTCTCCATGCTGTGGGCCGGCATTTTGGCTTTCGCCACCTGGCCCCTCTATGCCCGCTTGCTCACATGGACCGGCGGGCGTGATTGGATCAGCGCCCTGTGCATGACCTTGCTGATGGCCGCCCTGGTGGTCTTGCCCACGTTATGGCTGCTGTACCTGCTGCGCGCCGACGTCACCGTGCTGGCCGACTACCTGGGCCAAGAACTGCAAGCCGGGCGCCTGCATCCGCCGGCCTTCGTGGCCTTGCTTCCCATCGTCGGGCCGGAACTCATGGCGTGGCTCGAAGCCTTGGTGGCCGATCCCTTGCGCTGGCAGACCGAACTCAAGGCATTGATGGGTAATCTCAACAACGAGCTCTGGACCCTGCTGGGCGGTGTGGGCAAAAACATCGTCAAACTGGGGCTCTCGCTGTTCACCCTGTTCTTTGCCTACCTGCATGGCCAGAGCCTTTTGACGCAGGCACGCACTGTGCTCAAGGGCTTGTTGCGCGAGCGCACCGATGGCTATGTCGATGCGGTGGGCAACACCACACGCGCCGTGGTCTATGGCATTGTGCTGACCGCGCTGGTGCAGGCCCTGGTGGCCGGTTTGGGTTACTGGGTGGCGGGTCTGCCCGCGCCCGTCACGCTGATGGCAGTAACCGCGCTGGTCGCGCTGATTCCCTTTGGCACACCTTTTGTCTGGGGCTCGGCCGCGGTGTGGTTGCTGTTCACGGGCCAGACCACGGCCGGCATCGGGCTGCTGCTGTGGGGTGTACTGGTGGTGTCGTGGATAGACAACATCGTGCGGCCCATCATGCTCTCCCGCGGCAGCGACATTCCCTTCATCCTGGCACTGTTCGGCGTACTGGGTGGACTTGCCGCGTTTGGGCTGGTTGGGTTGTTTCTGGGGCCGGTGATTTTGGCGGTGGCACTGGCCGTTTGGCGGGAATGGTTGTGAGCGTTTTTTGCCGGTCCGGTTGACTCAGCGGGTTGCAGCGCTGGCAAAAAATTGCTGCTCATGTCTTTGAACCAGCATTTTGAGCTCCCCACTGCCTTGCAGCGCATGGATGGCGGCTGTGATGCGTGGCGCAAATGCCTTTGACTTTGAGTTTATGACGTTGAACAGGTCAAGACGTGCCAGTTCACCAACCGGTTGGATGTTCTCGTATCCCAATTTCTTGGTATGGTAAATCCCGTTGACGCCGGCGTCGATGGCGACATCAATCCGCCCCGTATTGAGCAGCTTGTACATCGCCTCATAGGTGTAACTCTCGGCCACCGACGCCAGACCAGTTGTTGCCACTTTGGCGTGCGCAATGCCGCGCACGATTCCGACCTTGTACTTCTTGAGGTCGTCTACGGAGTTGATCACAATCCTCTTGTTTTTCAGCGCAAATGCGGTCGAAATCAAGTAGTAGTAGCTGGGATCAACCTTGATCAGCGTCGGGTTGTCCGTGACGTAGGCCGCAATGCGCGCCACCTCACCATCCTTAACTCCCTCCAGGGTCATCTGGTTGGCTCGGGCACCCGGAAGCGGTTCAATACTTGCCGTGAGCCCCGCTCTTTGGTAGATGTCCGTCAAAATAAGCGCCGCAATGACCTGTTCCGCGGCGTTTTCGTTGCTGGCAAGTGCCAAATTTTGCGCCTTGAGAGGGTAGCTCAAGGAACAACAGGCCAAGCAGACTAGAACCAAAATCCAGCGGTTGATCATAAAAATGGTTCCCTAAGTGGCGCGAAGCAAAACTGGGTATCCAGCGGGATTCTGCTTGAACGCACGCCATCTTGTCCACTAAGGAGAGTTGCTTCATCCGCATTGGGCCAAGCATGCCCGGCTAGGGATCGGTAAAACCTGATTGTGGCAGTTGCACCGACAATAGGGCAGTCACCCATGAAAACCTCCATCTGATATGCCAACGGTTCCCCGACACTCACTCCCTGCGCCAGCCAACATCATCGTCCTGAACGGAACGTCCAGTTCTGGCAAGACCTCATTGGCGCGGGCCTTGCAGGCACGGCTTGTTACGCCCACCCACCACCTGCAACTGGACGCCTTCCGTAGCATGGAACCCAACGGCTATTGGGACGCATGGGACCAGCAAGACCCTAAGCTGGTCGCGCTCAAGCATGCGGCCCTGTGCCGCGCCATGCATGCTGCGCTGACGGAATATGTGCGCCATGGGGTCGACGTCATCTTTGATACCGTGCTATGGCACCGCGAAGACTGGCGCTACCTGTTGGAAGACCTGGACGCACTGCCCGTCTACCTGGTTAGCGTGAACTGCGGGCTTGAAGAAATTTCTCGCAGAGAGCAAGTACGTGGTGACCGAGAGACCGGCTTGGCGGCGGGCCAGTTCAAGGACATCCACACGGGCAAGGTATACGACTTTCAGGTCGACACGACAGCATCCAGCGCAGCACACTGCGCGGGCGAGGTGTTGGATTGGCTGGGCACACGCCCTGAGGCTCGGGCCTTCAAGGCCATGCAGTCCAGCTTCGGAATCACGTTAGCGCCAGAGAAAATCCAGCTTGCATGCGCCGCGTAGTCATTGGCTACACCGGTGCTTGAGCGGATAGCCCGTTTGTTTAGGTGCGCGTCACCGCGTCAATACCCAACACGCACGCATCCTTGGCGCCATGGCCGGCGGCAATCAACTGGTCCATACGGGCTGCAATAGCGGGCAATGCCGCAAGGGGTCGGGCACCGGCGGTCTCCAGCATCAGGCGAACATCTTTGCGCGCCATGTCCAACTCGAAGCTGGCCTCGAAATTGCCCTTGGCCATGTTGACACCGCGCCCGGCCACCATGCCGTTCAGGTCCAGCAGGGCCAATAGTTTGACGGCGTCCTGCGGGTCCACCTGGCTGGCCTGTGCCAGCGTCAGGATGTCGGCCATGGCGGCCGATACGCTGATGATCATGGCATTACCAAACAACTTGTTGACGGCTGCCAGGTCGCTGCGCTCGCCCATGAACTCCAGCCGGGTTGTCATGGCCGCCAGTGCAGTCTGTACCCGGTCAAACAAGGCCTTGGGGCCCGCCACCATCATCGAACCCTGGGCGTTGCGCGCTGCGGCAGGCCCCATGAACACGGGGCAGTGCAGGTAGGCGATGCCCTGTGCCGCCAGTCGCGCGGCGCGGGCTGCGGTCAAAACGGGCAAGGTGGTGGTGTGGTCCAGCAATACGGCATCGGGTGCCACCCCGGGCAGTGCGTCGGCTATTACCGCATCCACCACAGCGTCGTCTTTTAGCACTAGGTGCACGCGAGTCGCCCCGCGCACCGCATCGGCGGGCGTAGCAGCAGTCTTCACGCCGAAGGGCGCCAGTGCTGCGACCTTGTCGGCGGATCGGTTCCATGCGGTCACGGTATCGCCGCGTTTGGCGGCGGCTTCGGCCAGTGCGCCGCCCAACAGTCCTGTGCCTAGAAATGCAATGTTTGCCATATGGGTTTTCCTGAAAAAGGGAGTGCGTATTGTGAGGGGTTTGCGCCTCAGCCATCCGGCTCAGTCACGGCTCACTTACGGCTCACTGTGGCTCGGCAAAACAAACCGTGTTGCCCCCGGCTTTCTTGGCCTGGTACATGGCCGCGTCGGACCGTTTCAGAATGTCGGCCAGGCTTGCGGGTGACCGGCCAAACAGTGCCACGCCGATGCTGGCGCTGCACTGGTGCTGCACCAGCGCGTCGTCCTGGCCTTCGTGCGCAACGGTCATCAGGTAGGGTGCGGCCAGCAGCGCGCGGATTTTCTCTGCCACTGCTTGCGCCTGTGCCATGGCAATGGCGGCGTCGCTGTGCAGATCACTGAGCACCACCACAAACTCATCCCCCCCAAAACGCGCCACCGTGTCGACCTGGCGCACGCAGCTACACAGCCGATCCGCCACTTCGATCAACAGCAGGTCGCCCACCGCGTGGCCATGTGCGTCATTCAGTGGCTTGAAATGGTCCAGGTCCAAAAACATAATCGCACAGTACACACCGTTGCGGGCGCCGCCAACCACGGCCTGAGCCAAACGGTCATCGAGCAGCAAGCGATTGGGCAGGTGGGTCAGGGGGTCGTGGAAGGCCACCTCGCGCACTTGGGCTTCTGCCTGCTTGCGCTCGGCCACTTCTGCCTCCAAGGCTTGGGCCGATGCCTGCAAGCCATCCGTCATGGCGTTGAAGGCATTGGCCACTTCGGCTACCTCGTTGGGTCCCTGGCTGGTCGCCCGCGCCAGGCGGTTGCCAGCTTGCACAGCCCGCGCCGTCTTCACCAGCGCCACGATGGGTTCGCTGATGCGCCGCGCTATGACCAGCGCCAACAGCACCAATGCCACCAGCGCCAACAGCGCAATTGCAGCGGTGGCAACGGCGCGCTGCTTGGCGGCGGCGTAGACAGCGTTGCTCGGCACACCGACAAACGCCACCCAACCCACTTCGGGCATGGGTACCACCGAGAAATACCGTATGACGCCATCAACGGCCAGGCTTTCCAACTCGCCATCGCGCAGCGCCACGATGCGCCGGGCGGCCTCTGCATTGGGGCGCGTGCCGATCACGCCCTCAGGGTCCAGGTTGCGCCAGACCATGACTCCGTCGTCCTGAAAGAAGCCGTAGCGGCTGCCTTGGGGCAAGTCGTCAGCGGGAATGTCAGGGTCCAACGCCTTGAGGTCGAACGGCAGCTGCACCGAACCCACCATTTCGCGCTGCGCATTCCAGATGGGCGCTACCAACACGGACACCCACTTTCCAGTGATAGGCCCCAAAAAGGGCTCCCCTACCGTGAAGCGGCGGTTTTGCAAAAACTTCTTGAACCAGGGCGTATTCCCAACGTCGACCAGTTTGCCGCCGGGCTGCGACACAGCCGAGCAAACCACCACACCGGCGAGGTTGGTGTACACCGCGTTGGCGTAGTCGGGATTCAGGTTAACCAAATCAGCCAGGATGGGGTCACAACGTGCCGGGTCAACCGCCTGCACCAGCGGGCGCTGCGCCAGACGCTCCAGAGTACGGTTGGCATTGGCTAGCTTGCCACCGGTGTTGCTGGCCATGGTCTTGGCCAGCGTGCGCAACGAGCTCTTGGTGTACGCGACTGCCTGTTGCATTTGCCCATAGATCTCCAGACCAATGGCTGCCACCAGTGGAATGGCCAGGGCCAGAACCAGCAGCAGCAGATGCGAGCGTATCGAGGCGGCTTTCATCGCCTTAGCCCACAGGCCGTGGTTTTGCCATGTAGAAACTCCCTTGCGCAAAGATTAGTCTGGCGTCAGGATACCCCAGCATGGCGATTTATGCTATCGGCGAGCGCAAGGCGCCTGGCCAAGCCATTTTAAGCAAAATGTGCCTCTAGCCCCCGTTAAATATAGCGATAACGCTATATAAACTATAGCGATTCGCAACCAATGGGGTCGTCGCTCTAACCTGCATGCAGGGGTTCACTGGACCGTTTTGGGGGTCACACGCAGAAAGTCGCGAACAACAGCGACGCTGCGCTGCGGCTGGTCGTTGAACATAAAGTGGCCCGCGTCGGGTATCACCGAGATCCTGGCATGGGCAAAGTGCTGCATCAGTTTGCGCTGTTGCAGTTCGCCCCCACTCTTGTTGCAGGCGCCGGCCATGAACAGCGTGGCACCTTGGAATTGGTCGACATTTTTTCGGAAGTCCAACTGCTTTGTAAATGCCGGGTCGTCCATCATGCGGCCAATGGTGGCCTCAAAGTTGGGGCTGCCAAACCGCCAGGCCTCCATGGGCGGCACACGTCCTTCGCACAACGCGTCTTTGCCCTGCATCAAGGGCATCACTTGCAAGAGAAACCAGTCATTGCGCGCGTAGGCATCGTCGCCGGTTCGCACAAACCACTTGCCAAGCCATGCCATGCCAAAGCCCCAGATCACGCGCAACGGCGGCATACCGCCACGGTTAAACACATCCGCGGTCGAGGCGTCCAGAAATCCGGGCTCCGCCAAGATCAACCGATTCACTTTGCCAGGGTGCGCGCCGGTGTAGGCGGAGGCCAGCATCGCCCCCCAAGAGTGCCCCAGCAGGTGAACGGGGCGACCCTTGCCAAAGTGGGTGACCAACGCATCCAGATCATCCACAAAGGTCTGCAGCGTAATCTGGTCCGCCGGCACACGGGGCGAGAGCCCTGTTCCCCGCTGGTCGTAGAAAACGACGTGGTACTCGTCGGCCAAGGCCTTCAGGTTCAGCAGGTAGCGGTAGTCGGCACCAGGGCCACCGTGCAACACCATCAGTACAGGCTTGTCGGCAGCGCCAAAGCTTTCAGAGTGGTATGTGTAGCCGTTCAGCGCAAGGCGCGGGATGCTTGCGTCCTGGTCTAAGGTCGCAGGTACCCGCAGTGCCGCTTCGGCCGGCAAGGTAACGGTTCCGATGCAGATGGTGGCTAAAAGCGCGACGAGGGTTTGGATACGGCGGTGCAGGTACATCATCAAAAGGTCACAGGGTGACAAGAGTGGATAGAAGGCGTATTTTTGGATTGCCTGCCTGTTGCGCGCCATAACATCGGATAATTTTGGCAACCCAATCTGTCGCTATGCACGCTACGCCCCACTGCACCAAACCCCACGCGCCGCTGACCGCGACCGAGCGTCAAGTAGTAGTGGCGATCGCCGCGCGTATCGCGCCCTTGGACGCGCTGGCCTTTGCGCCGGTGCTTCAAACCATCACGGTGCAAAACCTATCGGCCGGCGATGCTTTGCTGCGAGCGGGGGATGCCGGTGCGCGCGAGTTCTTTGTATTGGATGGCGTGCTCAGAACCTGGGTTGGCGACGCGCAGGGCCGAGAGGTTACGTTGGGGTTTCACATAGGCCCCGGGATTCTCACGCCCGCCATTGCCCGAACGGCGGGCCCGCAGTCGCGCGTGCATTGCCACGCGTTAACGGCCACGCGCGTGGCAGGGTTTGACGCGGACACCCTGACGGAATGCATGCTGCGCCAGCCCGTTGTGCAGCAGTGGGGCGACGCCGTGCTGCGCGGTGAACTGATGCGCCGCGTGGAGCGCGAATGGGAGCTGGCGGCTTTGCCTGCCGCGCAAAGGCTGGAGCGCTTTGGGCAACAATTTCCAGGGCTAGAGGCGTTGATTGCTCAGCACCATATCGCCAGTTACCTGGGTATCACGCCGGTGAGCCTTAGCCGACTGCAGGCGAAGCAACGCAGGGTGGCGTAGAACAAGCAAGGGGTATTCGCTGCCGACACAGCAGAGGTCACGGCCCAGCTCGATCAAAAAATCTTGAGTTGCTGCAGTAAGCCCTGGTGCAAGTCGGCCTCGGCATGGCCTTGCAGCAGGTCCAAGAACTCAACCATATAGCTGTCCTTGAACAGAGTTGGGAAAGACGTTAGGCATGGCCATCGACACCAGAGTCTTTGCGCATGGTGTAGTGGTTGTTGCGGGGAAGTGATGGGCCTATCAGCCCCAAGATCGGGTGAGCAGTTCGTCCAGGGCGTCTGCAATGGTTTGGCCGTGGTCTGCCAGGGAAGCGACGGGCTCTCCTAGTTGATCCAGTGCAACCGAAACCATATCCAGCGGATGGAGCACCACGGGTATCCCCTTCACGTCAAACAAGGGGTTCATGCGGGAGCCTGCCGTAACGGTTTTCTTGGGCAATGCAGTGCGGCGCACCAGTGGCACCACCATGCGCCTGCGGTAGCTGTCAAACAACGATGATTGAACCACCACCACGAATGGAATGGACTCCTTCAGCGGCCCCTTGTTGCGGTGTACATCGAACTGCGCCATTACAGGGTTGAGTGCTCGTCTGCAAATGAACCCACAGCGGCGTGCACGGCATTCCAGTCCATGGATGCGGCATCCGCCTGCTGTTGGCGGGTGATGCGGGTTTGCTGCTGCTGGGTCACGTAGGCGGCGAGCAATTCTTCCATGGTGGCGGAGAGGTTGCTGGTGTAGGTCTTGGCCTGCGCGACCAAGCCTTCATTCAAGGTCAGGTTGACGGCGCGTTTGCGGGTGGAGGCGCCAGTGGTGGTGGAAGCTGTTGGCATGGATAACTCCTCAATTTAACCAATATGCGCATATTATGCGCATATCCGAATTTCCAGCGAAATCTTGCTGAAAATCTTGGCGCATGCAGGCGGCATGGGGCGTGTCCGCGCATAAGAAGATGATTGGACCTTAGCCCCCGCGAAACAAGGATACTTCGCTACTAAATTAGTAGCAAATCAGAAGCATGTCACGTCGCAGCCCGGCGCAGCGTCTCCACCACCGGCCGGTTCAGCACTTCGCGCAGTCCCCACCAACCGGCGGCCAGGGCCAGCACCGCACCGGCCAGGCCGCCAAACACTGGCACCCACAGCGACACCGTCCATTCAAACTCAAACACAAACCGCGCCAGTGCCCAGCCCACGCCCCCGGCCACGACGGACGCCAACACGCCGGCCAGCAGGCCCACGCCCGCCAGCTCGGCGCGCTGTACCTGGCGCAGCAGGCTGCCCTTGGCACCCACGGCGCGCATGATGGCATATTCGCGGGCGCGCTCTTCACGCGTGGCGGTCACGGCAGCAAACAGCACAACCAGACCAGCGGCCAGTGTGAAGCCAAACAAAAACTCCACTGCGCGAATCACCTGGTCCAGCACGCGCTGCACCTGGGCAATCGTGCTGGTCATGTCCACATTGGTCACATTGGGGAATTGGCGCACCAGCGCGTTGTCGAAGCCTTTGGTGGGCGGAGCCTTGAAGGCACCCAGGTAAGTGGTGGGCACGTTGTCCAGATTGCTCACCGGGTAGATCACAAAGAAATTGGCCCGCATGGAACCCCAATCCACCTTACGCAGCGAGGTAACTTTGGATTCGGTCTGCTGCCCGCCGATATCGAACCGCAGCACATCCCCCAGCTTGAGCTTCAGTGTGGTGGCTATGCCATCTTCCACACTGATGGCACCGGCTTCTTCGTTGGTCCACTGGCCAGCCGTCACCTCGTTTTGTGGCGGCAAGCTGGCGTTGAACGAGACGTTGAACTCGCGGTCCACCAGGCGCTTGGCGCGGTCATCCTGGAAGTCGTCTGGCGTTACAGCGCGGCCGTTCACGGCAACCAGGCGGCCGCGGATCATGGGGTACCAGTCAAAGCGGGCCACCCCCGCATCCTTGAGCATTTGCTGGAAGCCGTCCGACTGGTCCGGCATCACGTTGATGACAAAACGGTTAGGCGCATCCGGCGGCGTGGCCTTTCGCCAGCTGCTGATCAGGTCGGTGCGAAGCAGCACCAGCAATATCAGGGCCAGCAGCCCCACCGCCAGCGCGCTCACCTGCACCACCGTGTACGCCGGACGGGCCGACACCTGGCGCGTGGCCAACACCAGCCAGCGCGGCGCGGTGGTCTCATTCACGCTGCGCCGCAGAATCTTGACCGCTACCCAACTCAGCGCAGCAAACACCAGCACGGCGCCACCAAAACCACCCACCGCAATCAAGCCCAGCGTCAAGTCGCTACTGGCCGCCAACAACAGGGCCGCAAAACCCAGCACGCCCACGGCCAGCACGCCCAGCGTGACAGGGCGCAGGTTGCCGACATCGCGACGGATCACGCGCAGAGGGGGAACTTGGGCCAGTTGCAAGACGGGCGGCAAGCCAAAGGCAAACAGCAGCGTCAGGCCCATGCCCATGCCCAGCAGCACCGGCCACAGTGTGGCGGCGGGGAGCGCTGCATCCACCAGACCCGCCAGCAGCGCCACAAACAAGTAGTGCACGCAATAACCCAGCAACACACCCAAAGCGCTGGCAAATACGCCAACCAGCGCAAACTCAAACGCATAACCCGCAGCAATGGTGCGCTGGCGCAGGCCCAGCACCCGCAGCATGGCGCAGTCGTCCAGGTGGCTGGCCGCAAAGGCGCGGGCCGACAGGGCAACCGCCACCGCACTCAACAACGCGGCGAGTAAGGCGACCAGGCTAAGGAATTTGTCTGCGCGGTCCAGCGTCTGGCTCATCTCTGGCCGACCAGCCTGCAGCGACTCGACCCGCAGGCCGCGCAAGCCGTTGGCGCTGGATTGTTTAACCTGGGCATCGGCCCAGGCCACAAAGCTTTGCACGGATGTATCGTTACCGGCCACGGCCATGCGGTAATTCATGCGGCTGGCGGGCTGCACCAGTTTGGTCGCGGCAACGTCTTCGGCGTTGATCATCACCCGGGGGGCAAAGTTCATGAAGCCACCACCCCGGTCGGGCTCTATGGCGATCACGGTGTGCACCGTCAGGCGGCTATCGCCCAGCAGCAGGGGGTCGCCCATCTTGAGGCCCAGGGCCTCCATCAATGGCGCGTCTACCCAAGCCTGGCCGCGCGCAGGAATAGCGCGGGTGGGGGTGCTGGGCGCGTCGGGCGCGGTGGCCACACGCAGGTTGCCGCGCAGGGGGTAGCCCGGCTCGACCGCTTTCAGCGCCACCAGCTTGGCCGCACCACCCTGCTCTTCCGCCGCACGGGCCATGGTGGGGAAGCCCATGCTGGTCACGACCGACAGGCCCAACTCCTTCGCCTTGGCAACAAATGCGGCGGGGGTTGGGTTGTCGCTGGACACTACGGCGTCGCCACCCAGCAACTGGAGCGCATCACGCTGCAAGCCGCCCTTGAGCCGGTCGGCAAAAAAACCCACAGCCGTGAGTGCGGCCACGGCCAGCGTTACCGCCACGATCAACAGGCGCAAATCGCCGGAGCGCAGATCCCGCCACAGGGTGCGCCAACCCAATGTCCAAAATGAAATAGTCATGGCGCTACCTTAGCGCATATCGATTCCATGGGCCGGAACTGGGGGTTTGCAAGGGGGTAACCAACTCTCTTACACATGCAGCCCAGCTGTGGACAGGTTAGAGCGATACCGTCATGCCAGCCCTAGAATCGCGCATTTATCCTTACCCACTCTCTTGAGGAAACCGCACCATGATCGAAGCCCTGCGGTCCCTGCGCTACACGGTTGGGGACCTGGTGCTTGCCGAGAACTGGTACAACCAGTGGCTGGATGTGCAGCCCTACCAACGCACCGATACGTCGCTGCGCTACTGCGTGGATGGCTCTTGGCTGGAACTGGTCGAGGCGAATTTACCTTCTGCCAACGGCCTGCTGGTCTACTGGGGTGTGGACAGCTTGGTCCACGAACTGCAACGACTGCATGCCGTGGGCATCAGCCCGCAGACACCACCTTCTTTGCAAGGCGCCGGCAACGCCTCAGCAACTTTTGAGGACCCGTTTGGCAACGTGGTCGGATTGATCGAAATCCACGACCCGAACGCGCAACGCGCCCGTGCCCACCGGGCGGCCGAAAAAATCGCGCTGCGCAAGGTGCGCGAGACGCTGGACAACCTGAGTGAGGAAGACCGCCAGCAGCGCCTGGCGAACCGGTTGGTGCTCGCCCTGGTGGTGCTGGCCCTGCTGGTGGGAGGGTTTGCCGTTGTCAAAATGCTGCCCCATACGCCGCAGGAAGACAAGATTACGATCCCCCTCACGGGCAAGAAATAGGTGCGGCAACACTACTTTTGCGCTTTAACAAAAAGGGCCGATCCGCTACAGTTGGGGGTATAAGGTCAAGGAGGAACGCAAATGTTCAATTTTT
>JBKJJC010000346.1:0-2808 GCA_046598245.1 Rhodoferax sp. | reverse complement strand
GCGCCACCAAGTTGTTTTTGGCGCAGGGCATTCTGGTCAACGGCACGCTGCGCGCCACCAATGCCAACCAAAATGGATTGCTGGGTTTTGGCGGCACGCTCGGTGGTGCGCTCGACCAATACCAACTTATGCCTGAGCTATCAGTGGCCTGGCTGCTCAACCGAAACCTGGCGCTGGGAATGGAATACCGGCGCATGCCCAACAACCTGCAGGACCCCGGCGCGGCTGCAGGGCTGGGCGATGGCCTGCGTGCGCAGGACTGGAAAGATGTGTTCGTGGCCTGGGCACCGAACAAAAATGTGTCGGTGACGCTGGCTTACGTGGATTTGGGTGTGATCGTGCCCGCCACTACGGGCAACCGCACGCAGACTGGGGCGTATGTGTCGGTGCAGTTGGGGTTTTGATTCAGCGTTAGCCCGCACCGCGACCGCCTGCTTACGGCGCAAGGTGTACAGGCCAATCGACCGGCAGCGGAGGCAATGCCTCCCAGTAGGGAAGGACGCGTATGTACCGACCATCCTCTGCGAGTTCCATCACGGTTTCTCCACTTGCCTTCACTTCGCCGTCTGCACTGATGATCGCGCTTCCGAAGCGGGCAGAATTCAAGAACGTATTTGGCCCTGCCGTAATCACGAGTCGGCAGTTCGGCCAGTTCGCGTGAAAGCCCTCAATCTTCGCCGAGATCTCGGCATAGCCTGAGAACACACGCTTCGGTCCCCAGATCTGGGCGTCTGGTGTCATCGAGCGAGCAAGCAGCTCGATGCGACGCGTTGGATCGACTTCGGCGAACGCCTCCAGATACGGGATCAGCGCCCGCACGAACGCACTCGGACTGAAAGAGGTTGGGATGACCGATGGCGTGGACACGGGCTGCCGCTCGATTGATGGGATGCACTCCCCCGACTTTTTGCGCGACAGTGGCGCTCTGGTCGTCATGGGCATGGGGTCAGGTCTTTCAAACGTAAGGAGTCCGACATGGATGCTACTACCGTTGCTGTCGATCTTGCAAAGTCTGTTTTCCAGTTGGCTACCGCCGATGAGCAGTGGCGCATCGTCGAAACCCAACGCCTCACACGCACCCAGTTCGAACGTTGGTTTCTCAGCCGATAAGTGAGCCTGGTGGTGATAGAAGCCTGCGGCTCGGCCCACCACTGGGCACGCTGGCCAAACGGTTTGGGCATTGAAGTGCGATTGCTACCTGCCCGCTACACCTGCGCGGCTCGAAGCAGCCCGGGCGTCTGACATGCGCCCCGTTCGGATGAAGCCGGTTGAGCAACAGGCCCTGCAGGGAATGCACCGCATCCGCAGTCTGTGGATGGGTGCCCGCACAGGTATTGAGTCAATCAGCCGGGTGCTGGCCGATCCCAACACTGCAGTACCCGATCTGATCCGGGGCACGGCCAAGTTGCTTGTTGAAAAGATCCGATTGTTCGCGCCGACGGCACTTTGACCTGGGTCAGTTTCTTGAACGTGTGGGGGAGGCCATATATGGATTGTTAGGCTCCGCCTTTGTGATGCGGAAGCCGACGGCAAAGCCCACGCCGGCCACCAACCAGATAAGCGCGCTGACCACCTCGAAGGTGTTGCGCAGCTCGGGATGATGGATGGCGAGCGGCGGAAGGATCAGGGCACGCAGCAGGCAAATTGCTGCCATGCCCGCGAGGCCCAACCGCTGTAGCGGTGGCCGACGAACCAGCCCGACCACGGACGCGGCATACAGCGCGCAGATCGCCATCAGTCCGGCAATGGCCAAGGCGCTGACCGGGGCCAGCCAAGTGCCGGCCCGGGCAGACGCCACCACGGCAGGCGGGGCATTGAAGAAGGTGAACCAGGACGGACCTGCAAGGACGGCGCCGACATGAATGACCACGCCCGCCATGGCAATCAGCATGGCCCAGTAGACCCACGAGGTGCTCGATGGTTTCATTGCGGGGCCTCAACGCTGGCTGTGAGTGGGCCACAACGGCGCACGCACGTGTGAAGAATGGCTGGAGTGCAGCCAGCCGTTGTGGGTCCAATCGACTGATGGTTAGACACCACGACCCTCGCTCGATGCGTCAGGACTGAGCGCGCGAGCCTGAATTTCAAAACGGTTGTCCCAGTATGCATTGCGACCCTTGAATAGCTGCCAAAGGCTGGAAGCAGGATACGCGACGAAGAATGCTAGTCCCCACCGTTCATACTGCCGAACATGGACGAGCTCATGTTCACGCGAGTAGGCGAGGTCGTTTTCGGTCACGGCAATGATGACGTGGCCAAACGTGATTGCTTGGAATGGGAGCGACATTGCCAGCTTGCCACAGGACGCCTGGCTGTCGCGGTACGTGAACTCTAGTGTCCCGAAGGATCGTTTGGCTTTTCCGCCGAGCAAGAGAACAATGGCTCCGACCACTATTCCGACGACAGAACAAGGCGCCGCCCAGGTGATTTTCGCGGTTTTGGCAAGCGCGCTCATTTTCTCTTGCGGTGCCTAACGCAATGTCCAGTGACACCAACTCTGCTCTGTAAGTTGGAAGCTGCTCCACAAGGTAGACATGCAAAACTCCTGAAAGTGGCTCGGGTGTTGAGTCGGGAGGCAATCCTGAAGATTGTCAGACGAATATAAGCCCATCCCGCCACCGCAGGTGCACCCGCCGATCTATTGACTTGTATTGCTCCCAAGTCCCGGCCATGCGCGCCCGTCTGGGATAATCTTGCCCACATGGCACTTATCACTTTACTTGACGCCCAGCTGGCATTTGGGCACGTCCCGCTTTTAGACCACGCTGACTTTTCTTTAGAGACGCAGGAGCGCGTGGGCCTGATTGG
>JBKJJC010000265.1:0-4562 GCA_046598245.1 Rhodoferax sp. | reverse complement strand
ATGATGGGCGCTGGCTTGCCGGCATTGAAATACGTGCCGATGGAAGCTGTGCCGCCACCAGCAAGTGCATAAGCCTTGATCGCTGCACCGTCTGTAGAGTTGACATGCACCGAAGGTATAGAGTGCACGTCGGCCACCAGACCTGCGCCGTTGTCCGCCAAAACCATGCCGACGCCGCCCGCGGCCTTAACGGCAGCGCTCTTGTCGGTACGGGCGTTGGCACCTCGGGTGCAAACCACCACCTTGCCGTTGACTTTGACCGGGTCCAGCACAGCGGGTGTCAGGTAACACAAGCGAAGCTGAGTTGCATCTGCGCCGGGTAGACCTGCGTCTTCCGCACGGATGACCGGCTTGGCCGCCAAGGCCGTGGCATTGAACGAGGCACCGGTGTAAACCGCGCCGCTGCCCAAAGTGACGTTTGCTGAGAGCGCGCGGTCATGGGTGGAGGCGCCTACGGTGGTCAACCAGGGGCTGACGTGGGCCACGGCTACCGCAGGGCCGCTATTGCCTGCAGATGCGGCGACAAAAACGCCGGCATTGGCCGCCCGCAAAAAGGCCTGCTCGACCGGGTCATTGACGCTGGTCTGGCTGCCGCTGATGGAGTAGTTGATGACGTGCACGCCATCTGCCACTGCCTTGTCGATGGCGGCTACGCTGTCGGAAGTAAAGCACGAGTTCTGGCTGCCAGTGCCGTCCGTAGCGGTGGGGTTCACGTAGGTAAAGCAGACCTTGTAGGCCGCAATACGGGCGCGCGGTGCAATGCCCGACGCTGTACCCACGTTGTTGCCACCCAGCGTTACCGGTGCGCCGCTGTTGCCACCGGCGGTAGACGCCGTGTGCGAGCCGTGGCCGCCGTGACCGGTAGCACCTGCTACCGAATCGCGCGGTGAGTAGAACTCGGTCCAGTGCTTGGTACTGCCCGATGCCAGGAAACCGGCATTGAAATACTGTGCACCAATGAGCTTGTTGTTGCAGTGCGTGGCGGGCGTAAAACCTTCGCCAGCGGCGCAGCTGCCATTCCAGCCTGCGGGCGCTGGTCCATAGGCCAGGCTGCCACTGCCAAACACGGGTGTGCTGCCGCTCACACGGTCGGCAAACGAAGGGCTCTCCGGCCAGATGCCGCTGTCGACCACACCAATGATGATGTCTTCACCCTTGAGTGCCAAGCCAGCCACCGTCTGCGACCACACGCCACCGGCGGTGCTCAGGCCCAGGAACGCGGAAGTGGAGATCGTCTCCAGCTTGCGCGCCTCATCCGCAAACACGCCTACCACTAGCGGGCTGGTTCTGAGTGCCTGGACTTCTGCCGCCGTTAGACGGGCGGCAAAACCGTTGTACACGGTCGAATAGCGTGCAACAATGGGTGCACCAGCGATCAGTGATGTCACCGTCGTCTGCTGCGCATCCAGATAACCCTTGTACGCAAGGGCTGCGGCCGAGCGCGTATTGAGCCGTGTGCCCGCTGTGGGCTGGGTGGCGCTGTAGCCGGGCACCGTGCCGGTGTAGCCAGCAACGGGCTCAGCAGCCAGCTGCACGATATAGGTGGAGCGGCTTTGCGCGAATGCCGCGGTCGATAGTCCCAGTAGCATCAATGCCGCAAGTGACGTAAAACGCAATCTTGTAGGTGTCATGGTGTTCCTTGTGTCGGTTGGCAACCGTGCTTAAACGGACTGCTGGCGACGGCGGCGAACCGCGGCGCCCATGGCGATCAGACCCAGCGCAAACATGGCGGTGGTTTCTGGTTCGGGAACGGCAGTTACGCTGATGTTGTCCAGCGCAAATTGGCCCCGGTCGGTCGAGAACGCATTGCAGGTCCCGCCAGCATTGCAGGCAAATCCAAAGGCGAAGACGGTTGCAAAGTTTGTGGAGGCAAATGCCCCGGTAGTTTGGAAGTTGCCAAAGCCCAGTGCGCCACCATCATTGGGGCCAGCCAGTTGGAAGGTTTGGGACAGGCTTGTACCGGCGCTGGTGAAGCCCTGCAAACGCAGCAGGCCGGCCACTGGGGGCAGGGAGGCACCCATTCCACCAATAAAGCTTGCGTCAAAGCTGTTCACGGCAAAAGACTGTCCGTCCACGCGACTAAAGGCTACTGCGCCGTCGTTCAACGCACCAAAAAACGTGCTGGCGTTGTTGGTGGGGCAGACCACACCAAGACACATCCACGGGTCGCTGCCGTTGATCATGGCGCCCACGAGGTCGTCGTCCCGCGCGCCGAATACGTTAGAGAACGTGTCGAAGGAATAGCTGCCCTGTAGGAATACATCCCCGTGCGTCAGCAATGGCGCAAACGGAGTGTCCGGACCATCGACCGGTTGTTCAAAATTGATCGTCTCGGCCTGTGCAGCGCCAGCGCTCAAAACAATAGCCGCAATAGCGGCTACGCGACGGAAAACATGATTCATGGGAACCCTTTGCTTTGGTAAAAGAAAATGCCGCATGAAAACCCTATGCCCAACGGTTGTTAGACAAGCGGATTTCGTGCGGCGAGTCGGATACTAGCGAGAGTTCGTAGTCAGCGGATCAAACCAAGGGTAAGTCCCTGTAAGAATTTAGCAATAAAGTGTGTCGATTTGTATGGTGGTGCATGGACTGCACCAAAAGCGGCTACCGCACCCCAACAGCCACCTTGCCAAACACGGCCTGCACCTCTCTGGGCAAGCAGCGCCAATAGTTCTCTTTTGCTGTTACCTCGCCATTCAGCGCAGCAGCCGCATGCCAGCCCCAGCGCGGCTCGTAAAGGAAAGCGCGGGCCAGAGCCACCAGATCCGCCTCGCCAGCCTGCAATACAGCCTCGGCTTGGTGCGCATCGGTGATCAGCCCCACGGCAATGGTGGGCAGGCCGCTGGCTTGGCGTATGTCGCGTGCGAACGGCACTTGGAAGCCAGCACCCAGCGCAATCTTTTGCGCAGGTGACACGCCGCCGGACGACACGTGGATGAAGTCGCAGCCCAACGCTTTGATGCGCTTGGCGAACTCGGCACTCTGCGCCACATCCCACGCGCCCTCGACCCAGTCGCTGGCCGATATACGAATGCCCAACACACCGCTGTACGCCGCGCGCATAGCGGTAAATATTTCTAGCGGAAAACGGATGCGGTTGTCAAAACTGCCGCCATAGTCATCGCTGCGCTGGTTGGCAATGGGGGACAAAAATTCGTGGATCAAATAACCGTGGGCGCCGTGCAACTCAATCGCCTCAATACCCATGCGGTCGGCCCGCTGCGCGGCCAGTACAAAGGCGTCGCGCACATGGTCCATGTGGGCACGGGTCATCTCGGTAGGGGGTGGCTCGGTCACCAACTGCGGCAGCGGCGATGGGCCAAAGGTTTCCCAACCACCCTGCGCGCGCGGCAGCAGTTGTGCACCCGCCCAAGGTAATGCGCTGGAGGCCTTGCGCCCTGCTTGCGCCAGTTGAATACAC
Organism: Rhodoferax sp.; assembly: GCA_046598245.1. Classification (GTDB taxonomy): domain Bacteria; phylum Pseudomonadota; class Gammaproteobacteria; order Burkholderiales; family Burkholderiaceae_C; genus Allorhodoferax. Next base: position 1,141 of record JBKJJC010000265.1, on the reverse strand, counting down.
ACGGGTACCGGCGGCGCCAGTTTGCGGGCGCGGTGCAAGGTGTTGGCTAGCGCTGCCTCGGTGCGGTCGTCCCACAGGCCCAGACAGGCCGGGGTGATGCGGCCTTCTGGCACCACGGCAGTGGCCTCAATGGTGAACAGTGCGGCCCCGCTGTTGAGCAGGTTGCCCCAATGCATCAAATGCCAGTCGGTTGCCTCGCCGTTGTCTGCGGCATATTGGCACATGGGTGCTACAACGATACGGTTGGCAAGGGTCAGGCCACCGCGGGGCGACGGGAGGGTGTAGGGTGTGAAGAGTTGGCTCATCAAACTAGCATATCCCACACAAAATTCTAAGGTGATACCAGGGCATTGCCGCCGGGCTGCCCCTAGGCAAGGCGCGCCCCCTTGGGGGGCAGCGTAGTACGCGCAGCGACAAGCGTGGGGGCTTGTGTACTAGCTGTGTATCATTGCGACCGGTTCTGAGTTAACCCTACACAAGGAGGTCCGCACCATGGCTCTAATGGATTTCATCAAGAAACAGTTTATAGACATCATCCAGTGGACCGAAGAGGGCGATGGCACTCTGGCGTGGCGCTTCCCCATGCGGGACATGGAAATCCAGAATGGTGGTTCGCTCACTGTGCGCGAATCGCAAATGGCCATCTTCGTCAACGAAGGCAAGATTGCCGACGTCTTCGGCCCCGGCACCTACAAGCTGACTACGCAGACCCTGCCGGTACTCACTTATTTGAAGAACTGGGACAAGCTGTTTGAGTCCCCGTTCAAGAGTGACGTCTACTTCTTCAGCACACGCCAGCAGGTTGACCAGAAGTGGGGCACGCCGCAGCCCATCACCATCCGCGACAAGGACTTCGGCGCCGTGCGTGTCCGCGCGTTCGGCAACTACACGTTCAAGGTGGCCGATCCCAAGTTGTTTCACACCGAGATTTCGGGTACCCGTGATGTCTACACCGTGGGCGACCTGGACGGCCAGTTGCGCGGCCTGGTGCTGCAGAACATCTCGAACGCGGTGGCGTCCAGTGGCATCCCGTTCCTGGACCTGGCTGCCAACCAGATGGCTTTTGCGCAGGCGCTGACCACGCAGCTCGTGCCGGAGTTCGAGAAGATTGGCCTGAAGATCGAGGGCCTCACGGTGCAGA
>JBKJJC010000351.1:0-2798 GCA_046598245.1 Rhodoferax sp. | reverse complement strand
CGCGCGTTGGAATTAAAGGGCAGCTTGACATAGTCTTGCAAAGCGGGGACTGTGGCCAGCGGCCCATACCGGTACGCTGTGTGGCTGCGGGCCGAGTACCTCACCAGCTCGGTGATCGGGTGGTCGGCTATCCATTGCAGATCGTTCGCCATGGTGACCCGGTAGCCTTTGAGGTCCGGCTTGCTTTCGGTTGCATCAAGCACCATGACCCAGGGGCGGTTGTTGGGCTCCAGTGTGACTTCATAGTCCATCGGCTTGCCCAGAACCTGGAGGTCGGCCCCCGCTTGCAGGTCGGCGCGCAGCCCAGGCCGCAGCGGGCGCCATTCCCGCCCGTCAAAAGCAGACAACACCGGCCCCCGAAAGTACATGCTGCTTTGGTCAGGTGGCGTGCCCTGAAAGCGCACACGCATCGCAATGCTTTCGTCCAGTGCCAGACTGGCAATCGTCCCCACCTGCATGCTGGCGGATAGCCCGCTGCGCCCTGAGGGCACATCACCCGGAACACCCCATAGCGGTGCGAGGCGCGGGAACAGCACAAACAGTATGGCCATGATGGGTGCACCCAGCAGTGCCATCCAGCCTGCAGTTTTGGCGGCCTGCAGCAGGGGGGGGCGGCCCACCGGCATATGGCTATTGACCAAAGCCGTGAGCAGGCCCAACAAACCCACCAACATGGCCATCGCGGTGAGCAGGCTTTGGGAGACAAAGAAGTTGCTCAGCAGGGTGAAAAACCCCAGAAAGAAGACCACAAACGCGTCGCGTTGGGCGCGCATCTCCAGCGTTTTCAGGCTGAGCAGAACGACGATATAGGTGACACCCGCCTCATGCCCGGCCAGCGTGCGGTGTGTGTAATAGGTGGCACCGGTTGCCAGCACCAGCAAGCCCGACAACCACCAGCGCGACGGCAGCGCAAGGCTGTGTGCCGCCAGATAGCCGCGCCACAGCAGCAGCCCCGTCGCCATGGCGCTGCACCACAACGGCAGGTTGGTGACTTGCGGCGCTATGACCCAGGCGATCACCACGAGCAGGAACAAGGTGTCGCGGGCTTCGCGGGGCAGGTTTTTAAGGGCTTGCAGCATGGTCTGTGGCGTCAGGGTGTTGCGTCAATCGGCCGCGCTGGTGTGGGTCAGCGCGAGGGCCTGCAGGCAATTGCGCCGGTGGGCCTCACCGCTGCCGGGAGCGATTTCTTGTCCGCCCAAGCGCATGCCGTAGTGCAGGCCCTGTTTGTCCGCCAACAAAACCCAGGCACACAGGCGGGACATGGCCTGCTCTAGCCCGGCCCCGCCGCCGGTGGCACCCGCAATGCCGGTGTGGGCCAGGTCCAGCCAAAGCTCAAACCGTTGTACTTGCTGCGCATCGCGGCTGACCAGCTCGTCGGTTTTGGCGGCCTTTTTCCAAACCACCAGCTTGAGCGGGTCGCCACGGCGGTAGGCTCGTACCCCGTCGAACTCGCCGGTGCTTTGCCGCTGCACCGTGGCCTGGCCACCGGCGCGGGCCTCACCCGGCGGCAAGGGTGGCGGGTGCAACTCGGGCGCGGGGTAGACCAGCACCTGCGCGGCCGGGCGCCACACCGTCCAGACGCGGAAGGTGCCCAATGGAAAGCGTGTCTCGGCGGTGAGCGGTGGTACGCGGTGCCGTCCGCGCCGCTGTGCCTGAAAGGCCACCTGCACTTTGGCCCGGCCCTGGGCGGGAACATCGGTCCAGCTCCAGTGGTTGGTCCCCACGACTGCCAGGCCAATGCCATACCGAACGGAGCGCTTGTCGCTCAAAAGGTTTACGCCAATAGTGACGTTAGCCCCCGCGAAATGGTCTTCTGGCGCTACTAAATTCATAGTAATGCCACGCAGGGTGCTGTGGCACACATGCATGCCAACCACCGCGCTGCCGGTGAGCAGAAAGGTCAGTACATAGCCCAGATTCAGTTGGTAGTTGATGGATGCCACCAGCAACACCAGCAGCGTTGCACCCAGCATGAAACCGGGCCCGGTCGGCAGGATGTAGACGTTGCGTTGGGTCAGCGTCGTGCTGTCGCGCAGCGGCAGTCGCGCATGCCACCATTTCTGGAAACGCGCCCGCACCAACGCAACGGGGTTCCAGAGATCCATTACGGCAGTGGCACGGCTGCCTGCATGGCACGCACCTGTTCGACCGCACCGCGTCCCGAGTCGCCGACCGGTATCAACCGGTGCGCAATCGTTTGTTGCAACACGGCCTGCACATCGTCAGGCGCGACATAGTCACGACCACTTAACAGCGCCTGTGCCTTGGCAGCCCGCACTACGGCGATACCGGCGCGCGGGCTCAGACCCTGCAGAAACCACTTGCCGGATCGGGTGGCGGCGATCAAATCTTGCACATAGTCCAGCAGCGGACCGGCCGCGTGCACGGCCAAAACCTGCGCTTGCAAATGCTGGAGTTCCGATTGGGACAGCAGAGCCGGCAGGCGGTCCACCATTTCGCGGCGGTCGTGCCCCGCCAGCAGCTCGCGCTCGGCCAGACGATCCGGATAGCCCAGCGATATGCGCATCAAAAAACGGTCCATCTGCGACTCGGGCAGCGCGTAGGTACCCAACTGGTCCAGTGGATTTTGCGTGGCGATGACAAAAAAGGGTTGCGGCAGCGGGCGGGTTTCGCCCTCAATCGTCACCTGTTTTTCTTCCATGGCCTCCAGCAAGGCGCTTTGGGTCTTGGGGCTGGCGCGGTTGATCTCGTCGGCCAGCAGCACCTGGGCAAAGATAGGGCCAGGGTGGAACACAAACGCCTCTTTGCCGCGCTCATAGATGGAGACGCCTGACAGG
>JBKJJC010000207.1:0-5174 GCA_046598245.1 Rhodoferax sp. | reverse complement strand
CCAGCATTGCCCTCAAAGACAAAGAAATCACGCTGATTGGCGACGCCGAGTTCCAGCTCGACCAAATTGAAGACGTGCTGCGCAACAAGCTCACCAAACAAGAGGTGGACGTGCGTTTTCTGGACATTGGCGACGTGCAGAAAATGGGTGGTGACAAGGTCAAAGTTGTCATCAAGGTGCGCAACGGCATTGAGACCGAGGTGTCCAAAAAAATCCAGCGCCTGATCAAAGACAGCAAGATCAAAGTAACCGCTGCCATCCAGGGCGATGCGGTGCGCATCACAGGCGCCAAACGTGATGATTTGCAGGCCGCCATGGCCCTGATCCGCAAAGACATTGCCGACCTGCCCCTGAGCTTCAACAACTTCCGTGACTGATGCCACACGCCGCACTGCTTACGCTGACGCTAGCAGGCCTGCTAAGCCCCATGGCGGGGGCCCAGACTGTTGGCCTCTCTGGCATGCTAGGCGGCAAGGCACTGATTATTGTGGACGGCGGTGCACCCAAGACAGTTGCGGCTGGTGAAAGCCACAAAGGCGTGAAAATTGTGTCCACACAAGGCGACCAGGCGGTGGTGGAGATTGAAGGCAAAAAGCATACCCTGCGCGTGGGTGAAGCGCCGGCCAGCGTGGGGACCAGCACCGGCGGCGCCCCGCCCAGCGGTAACCGCATTGTGCTGACTGCCGGTGGTGGTGGCCATTTCTTTACGCTGGGTCAAATCAACGGGAAATCCGCGCAAATGGTGGTGGACACCGGTGCGACCTCGGTCGCAATGAGCGTAACTGAGGCCCAGCGCCTGGGTGTCGCATACAAGTCCGGGCTACCGATAAAAATGAGTACAGCCAATGGCGTCATTCCCGGCTGGATTGTCCAACTGAATTCTGTGCGCGTGGGCGACGTTGTGGTGCATGGAGTAGAAGCTGCCGTGTCCGACGGCTCCATGCCCTACGTGCTGCTGGGCAATAGCTTTTTGACGCGCTTTCAGATGACCCGCAACAACGACCAGATGGTGCTGGAGAGACGCTATTAGGGCTGCCCCATGAGTATCCAGAGCGAAAACGAATACGAAGACCTGTTGGCCCTGTGGTCGGACCTGGAGTCTGGCTTGGGTGTGATTCTGGGCAGCCCTGCCAGCATTCAGGAATTTGGTCACCGCGTATTGCAATACGACCGCTGGATGCAAAGCCTGCTGCAGCGCGACCCCGATGTCGGCCTGTACCTACTGTTCCAATTGGCGGGCAATTCACCCGTGGGCTACAGCGCATCCCACTCTCTGGTGTGTGCGGTGTTAAGCCACCTGATTGCGATTGAGCTGGCCATCGCCAAGCCCGAGCGCGACAGCCTGGTGCATGCCGCACTGACGATGAACATTGGCATGACCGCCATGCAAGACGCCCTGGCCACTCAAGTTGAAAAACCCACGCCCGAACAACAGGATGCCATCCGTATGCATGCCGTCAAAGGTGCACTGATGCTGGGCAATCTCGGGGTGACCGATGCGCATTGGCTGGACATTGTGTCGGGCCACCACAATGACGCCATTGACAAGGCCGATCTGCGTTCGGCCCCACCGATCACACGGCTGACCCGCATACTCAAAATCGTCGACCGGTATGCCGCAATGATCAGCCCCCGTATGTCGCGTGCGGGCCGCACGGCAACCGAATCTGCCCGCTCGGTCATCGCCAACGCATCCGCCAAAAAAGATGAAATCGGCCACGCCCTGGTGCAAGCCGTGGGCCTGTGCCCGCCCGGTACCTATGTGCGCATGACCAATGATGAAACCGCCGTGGTGTTGCGCCGTAGCCAGCACAACCAACCTTTTGTCGCCATCATCATCAACCGAGCCGGGGAAATACTGCCCAGCCCGCGGCTACACAACACCGGTGACCACAAAGGCACACAAATCAAGACTGCGTTGCCCGCCTCAGCGGTGCGGGCCCGGCTGAACCACTTCCAGATGCTGCGGCTTGGGGCCTTTGCCGCGCAACAAACCTAGGCTTTCTTTTTGCTGCCCAGCTTGGATTCGGTGCCCTTGATCAGGCGCGAGATGTTTTCGGCATGGCGCCAGATCAGCAGCGCCGACATGGCCACGGTGGACAAAACAATGCTCTTGTCCATGGTCCAGACCACACCGCCGCCAAACACGTAATACACCGGCGCAAACAGCGCTGCCACCAGCGACGCCAGAGACGAATAACGGAAGAAGTAGGCAATGATTAGCCAGGTGGCGCCGGTCGCCAGCCCCAGCATCCAACTGGTGGCCAGCAGCACACCCAGCGCAGTTGCCACACCTTTGCCGCCCACAAACCGGAAGAACACCGGGAACAGGTGCCCCAGAAAAGCCGCCAACCCCACCATGGCCACGGTGCCATCGCCCAGACCATACGCCGCTCCAAACCATTTGACCAACATCACCGGCAGCCAGCCCTTAAGGGCATCGAGCAACAGCGTCACAATGGCGGCGGCCTTGGAGCCTGAGCGCAATACATTGGTGGCACCCGGGTTCTTGCTGCCATAGGTGCGGGGGTCATTCAGGCCCATGCTGCGGCTCACGATGACGGCAAACGACAAAGAGCCCACCAAGTAGGCAGCAATAACAGCAAGCACGGGATAAAAAGCGCGAAGGGAATCCAAAACCAGTTCTCCAGAAGTCACATCAATTAGCCAGTGCGCACTGTACCCGTTTTAGGTTCTTTTTAGCCATGGCGGCGTTTTCTCTGTAATGATTCATCTTCTTCCACGACCAACCCGCTAGCCCTGCGCGCTCCCCTCCCAACCCGGTACACCCACCATGAAAATCCTTGTCCACTACCTTATCGCCGCGACTGCTTGTTTTGCGGGGCTTGCATCCGCACAGACTGCACCCGCAAAACCCGCGGCCACCGCCACCACGATGCTGGACCTGCAGGCCGTGGGCGCCAATGGCGAGAAGTTCAGCCCCGACCGCATCCGTGGCAAAGTGGCCATCGTGTTTTATTGGTCGACTTCTTGCGCCGTGTGCCGCAACAGCCTGCCCGAATTGCGCTTGAACCTGACCGGATGGCGCGACAAACCCTTTGCGCTCGTCACCGTAAACGTGGACAAGAACGCCGAAGACTGGCTGGCCTATGAACGCATCCAGGACAAGACCCAGGTTCCCCCCAAAGGCCTGATCTCCCTGCGCCAGGACGAAGGCAAAGCTGTGCCAATGAAGCTACCCTTGACGCTATTGGTCGACGCCAAGGGCAAAGTGATTGCGCGGTATGAGGGGCGCCTGGCACCAGAGGCCTGGGATGGCGTCGCCGATTTGATGCCCTGAGCCTGTTGGCAACATCCAGGGTTCATCTGGCAGCGGGCGGAGTTGTTTCGCTACTAAATATATAGCAATACAACCATATTACACGGGGGCTATATGCGTATTTCATTAGAAATCACTTGTCGCCACCTGCGCCAATACTGCTCTGCCACGCGGTAGGTATTGAGCTGTACCGCCACCGTCTCCTCCATCCGCACGCCATACCCTCCGGCCATCAACACCACCATCGGCAGTTTGCGCGCGCCACACCAGTCCATGACGCGCTGGTCCCGCGCTTGCATGCCAGCCATGGTGAGCTTGAGTCGGCCCAGGCGGTCGCCCTCGTAGGGATCAGCCCCGGCCAGGTACATCACCAGGCCGGGCGCAAAGCGGCGGTCCAGTTCGGCCAGTGCACCGTCCAGCGCAGCCAGGTATTCCACATCGGCGCAGCCATCCGGCAAGGGTATATCCAGGTCACTGGCCTCCTTGCGAAACGGAAAGTTCTTGTCGCCATGCAGAGACAGCGTGAACACACTGTCGTCGTCTTTGAAAATATGCGCCGTGCCATTGCCCTGGTGCACATCCAGGTCGATGACAGCCACACGCAGTGGCGGTGCGCCGCGCGGCTGGCTTCTGCCCCACTCCGCCTGCACCACCCGGCTGGCTACAGCCACATCGTTGAATACACAAAAGCCACCACCCTTGTCGGCGTAGGCATGGTGGGTACCACCCGCCAGATTGGCAGACACCCCCTCCACCAAAGCCCTGCGCGCTGCGGCGATCGTGGCGCCCACCGAGCGCCGCGCGCGCTCAGCCATGGCTTCGCTCCACGGGAATCCGATCTCGCGCAACACAGCCGGGCTGGCCGTGCCATGGGCAATGGCGTCCACATAGGCAGGGGTGTGGGCGTAGGCCAGTTCGCCATCGCTGGCGCGGGGGGCTTCCAGGCAGTGCACCGCGGGCAGGTGGGTGGCCAATTGCTCGCGCAACATGCGGTACTTGGCCATGGGAAAGCGGTGGCCCTCGGGCAGGGGCAGAACAAACTGGTCGCTGTAGAAGGCGTGCATGGGCTTATCCTAGCGCTTGACAGGCACACTTGATGCTGCGAGAGTTTGCACACACGTTGGAGAGACACATGAATATGCCCCTGCGGCAAATGGCCGCTTGTATGGTGTTCTTGGCAGCTGCCACAGGCCAAGCCATGACCATCACCGCTGCGGGTGACCCTTACCCGCCCTATGGTGACCCCAAAATCCCTGGTGGAGGGCTGGGCATGGAAATCATCCGCGCGGCCTACAAAACCCAGGGGCACGAGGTAACGATGGAGTACGTGCCTTGGGCCCGGGCTGAAGCCGGGGTCAAAAACGGCAGCTACGACATCGTGCCCTTTACCTGGCGCACCGACGCGCGGGCTAAGGTGCTGTTGTTCAGCACTGCCTTTGCGGTTGGCAATGTGCGCTTCATCAAACGCAAAGGCGATCCCTTTGAGTTCCTGGGACTGGAAAGCCTGAATGGCAAACGCGTGGGCACCGTGCTGGGGTACGGTTACGGTGACGCGTTCACACAGTCGAACGGCTTTGTGCGCGAGAACGGTAAGGACCTGCTAACCAATGTCAAGAAGCTGCTGCGCGATCGCATAGACCTGACGCTGGAAGACGAAATAGTGGCCCGCGCCGGCCTTAGCGCTGAACACCCCCAGGCGTTGGAGCAGATTGAATTTGTCAAAACACCACTTTCGGTCAACCCCCTGTACGTGACCGCGGGGCTGCAAAACCCCAAAGCCCAAGAGATCATCGGTGCGTTTAACAAAGGTCTGGAGATCATCAAGACCAATGGTACGTATGACAAGATTTTCAAAAAGTACGGCATGGAAAGGGCCGTGCGTTGACACCCCGGC
>JBKJJC010000200.1:0-11483 GCA_046598245.1 Rhodoferax sp. | reverse complement strand
CCGGACGCCTGCTGGACCACATCGAAGCGAAAAACGCGGTGCTGAACCAGGTCGAATACGTGGTGCTGGACGAAGCCGACCGCATGTTGGACATCGGCTTTCTGCCAGATCTGCAGCGTATCTTGTCTTACCTGCCCAAGCAACGTACCACCTTGTTGTTCTCGGCCACGTTCTCACCCGAGATCAAGCGCCTGGCCGGTAGCTATTTGCAAAACCCGGTCACCATTGAAGTGGCGCGTCCCAATGCGACGGCCTCTACCGTTGAGCAACGTTTCTACAGCGTGCCCGAAGACGAAAAACGCCACGCGCTTCACCAGATTTTGAAGACCCGCGGCATGAAGCAGGCCTTTGTGTTTGTGAACAGCAAACTCGGCTGTGCCCGCTTGGCCCGCTCGTTGGAGCACGAAGGCCTCAAAACCACCGCATTGCATGGCGACAAGAGCCAGGATGAGCGCCTGAAGGCCTTGGATGCCTTCAAAAAAGGTGAAGTGGATCTGCTGGTGTGTACCGATGTGGCAGCCCGCGGCCTGGACATCAAGGATGTGCCGTGTGTGTTCAACTTCGACATCCCCTTCAACGCCGAAGACTACATTCACCGCATCGGCCGCACCGGCCGCGCTGGGGCTACCGGTTTGGCGGTGAGCTTTGTTGGCGGCAACAACGATGCGCGCTTGGTAGGCGACATCGAGAAGCTGATCAAGACCAAGATCGAGCTAGAGGCCGTGGAATACGACGAAGATGTGCCCGACATCCGCAAGCAAGGCCGTATCAACGATGGCCGCCGTATGTACGCCCATGAAGGCGAAAACGGTGGTGACAATGGCCGCAGCGGTGGCCGTGGGCAGCAACGCACCGCGCGTGACGACGGTTTTGCCGCACGCACCCCGCGTGCACCGCGCAGCGACTATGGCCGTGCGGCCCCCGTTGCGCGCGATCCGTTCTTTGACAAGCCATACGAGGCCTCGGCACCCGCCGAAGCCGCTGCAGCACCGTCCTGGGAAGCTTCGGCCCGCCCGCAGGCCCGTGGCATCTCGGCCAACATCAAGCCCAAGGTCAAGGTCGCGGCGCTGTTCAAGTCCGCTTGATGCGGTGATGCTGGCGCGGCGCGCGCCGGTTGGTCCTAGTTTTCTCCCGGCTGCTGAGAGGCCGCGCACTGCACTTGAATCAGTTTTTGGGTTTGGTCCTGCAGGTTGAAGCGCAGGGCGCTTAAGCTGCCTCCCCACACGCAGCCGGTGTCCAGCGATAACACGTCGCTTCTGTTCAACCAACCCAGCGTGGACCAGTGGCCAAAGGCCACGCTGATATCTGCAGTTTTACGCTCTGGCACTTCGAACCACGGAAGGTAACCCTGCGGCGCCCCAGCTGCACCTTCCTTACTGTCAAACTCCATTTGCCCTTGGCTTGTGCAAAAGCGTAGTCGGGTCAGTGCGTTGACGATTACGCGCAGGCGGTCCATGCCGGTCAGCGATTCACGCCACTGGTCGGGCATGTTGCCGTACATGGTCTTATAAAATTCGGCCGCATGCCCACCTTGCAACATGGCCTCCACCTCATGCGCCAGCGCCATGGTTTGATCTGCCGTCCATTGCGGCAACACGCCGGCATGCACCATTAGCAGGGGTGTGCCGCCGCGCTCCTGCAGCATGGCCAACTTTTGATGGCGCAGCCAGTGCAACATGGCCTGCCGATCCGGCGCGTCCAAAATGGCGTCCAGCGTGTCTTTGCGGTGGGGTTTGCGCACTCCCTGTGCAACCGCCAGCAGACTCAGGTCGTGGTTGCCAAGCAAACACTGGGCTGCATGGCCATAGCCCATCAGGCGGCGTAACACGCCAGCAGAGTCCGGTCCACGGTTGACCAGGTCACCCAATACGTACACGGTATCGCGGCTCGGGGAAAAATCCAAGGTGTCCAAAAGATTCTGCAGCGCCGCGTCGCAGCCCTGCACATCGCCAATCAGGTAAAGTGCCATGGTTTTCATTCTCGCTTGGGTTTCATGGAATTAGTTCTGATCTTGCTGCTCACGCTGCTCAATGGTGCTTTTGCCATGTCCGAGATGGCGCTCGCAGCCAGTCGCAAGATTCGTCTCCAGTCTCTGGCAGATGAGGGCAGCAAGGGTGCGCTGGCGGCGCTGGAGTTGCTGAAGAACCCTACCCAGTTTTTATCCTCCGTGCAGGTCGGCATCACGTCCATTGGCATGCTTAACGGCATCGTGGGTGAGGCTGCATTCAGCAATGGCTTGTCGCTGTGGTTGCATGCCACGCTGCCCATTTCGGAGCGTGCAGCAGATCTGTCTGCTACTGCCCTTGTGGTGACGGTGATTACTTTCATCACCATCCTGTTTGGTGAGCTGGTTCCCAAGCGCATTGCGCAGCTGTACCCCGAGACAGTCGCGCGAATCGTCTCGGTTCCGATGACCTGGGTCGCTACGGTTGCTAAGCCCTTTGTGCGTCTGCTCTCCGTGTGCACCCACGGCATGTTGAAGATTTTGCGCATCGACACCACGGACAACCGAGCGGTGACCGAGGAAGAAATATCCGCCAGCCTGGAAGAGGGTGTGGACGCCGGCATCATCGAGCAGCATGAACACCAGATGGTGCGCAATGTATTTGACCTGGACGATCGCGCGTTGACATCAATGATGCTGCCGCGTTCCGACATCGAATGGATGGAAGCTTCGACCACCGTTGCAGAGTGCCTGGCGCAGGCCAGCAATGGCGGCAGCAAGGGCACACACTCCTGGTACCCAGTATGCCGTGGTTCACTCGATCAGGTCGTGGGCCTGATCAGTGTTGCCCGGTTGCTGCAATTGGGTGCACAACATAGTGGAACGGTGGAGTCGGCTACAGAGCCGGCTGCTTTTGTGCCCGAAACACTGAGCGGGATGGAGCTGATCGAACAATTCCGCGCCAAGTCCGCACGCATGGTATTTGTGGTCGATGAATATGGCGTAGTACAGGGTCTGATGACCCCTCACGACCTGCTGGAGGCTATAACGGGTGAATTGAAACCTGACGGGCAAACCCAGGCATGGGCAACCCAGTTGCCCGATGGCTCCTGGGCGCTGGATGGACTCATGCCCGTGGGTGAGCTCAAAGCACGTTTGGATATTGAGGAACTGCCGCAGGAAGACCGAGGGCGCTACAACACGCTGGCCGGTTTGTTGATGGCAGTATCCGGCGAATTGCCCAAGGTTGGAGAGTGTATTGAGTGTGCCTACTGGCAATTTGAAGTAACGGCACTGGAGGGCAAACGCATTGACAAGGTGCTAGCCCGTAATATGTTGCCGGCCTGAAAACTACAGGCGACCGGTCATGCGGTAAGCCAGATGGCCCACCAGTTCGTGCAGGGCCAGTTGCCAACTGCGCAAGGCGGGCCCCAGTGAATACTCGGTCCAAGGTGTCGAAAACCCGGTTCGAAAGTCCACCGGGTAGGCGGTCACATTCCAACCGGCTTTGGCAAACGTGGCCATGGACCTTGGCATGTGCCAGGCCGATGTGACCAGCAGCCAGCGCTGCGTGATATCCACACCCGGCAGTTGTGCGGTGAGCGTAGCGTTTTCATACGTAGTGCGCGACGCGGCTTCATATGCGACCTTGTTGCGGGTCAAATCCAAGCTATCAAAAAATGTTCTGGCGCGCTGTGCTTCACTGACAACGCCGTCCCCCAGCGCTGTGCCGCCGCCGGTGTAAAGCACCCTGAGGTGGGGATTTTTTTGCAACATGGCGAGGGGCGCAGTCATCCGTTCTGCGGCATCGTTAAGCAGGGGCTGGCCATGTGCATTGGCCACATAGCTGGCCTCCGTTGATCCACCCAGCACAACCATGCCCACATAGCCGGCCAGATTGGCCGTTGGCGGAATTTCTGCATATTGACTTTCCAGTTGGCGCACCAGCAGATCGGGTAGCGGCTGCCAGCCGAGTAGTAGTAGTAGCACGGTGGCGGTTCCTACCAGCATGCGACCCAACGCCAGTCTGCGCCGCGCTGCCATACTCAAAACCATCAGGGCCAAGACCCAAGTCAATGGCTGGGTCAACATAGAAAAAAAGCTTGTCACGATGGTCATGCGAGAGTTGTTGGATCCGTAGTTATGGTGCGGGCCGCGCCATCGTACGCGAAGGATTTGCGCCAAGGGTTACTACTTAGTGGAGCTCCACACTTGTGAGTTTTAACCATCCGATTAACCTTCGTTCCGCGTCAACACTAACGGAAATACACCATGAAATTTCGCTCTCTTGCACTGAGTCTGGTTGTTGGATCTTTGTCCTTCTTGGCACAGGCCCAGCAACCCATTGTTATCAAATTCAGCCACGTGGTGGCCAATGACACGCCCAAAGGCCACGCCGCCGAATACTTCAAAAAGAAAGCGGAAGAGCTGACCAAAGGCCGCGTGAAGATCGAGGTCTACGCCAACAGCACGCTGTACAAAGACAAAGAAGAAATGGAGGCCCTGCAGATTGGTGCGGTGCAAATGTTGGCTCCTTCGCTGGCCAAGTTCGGCCCACTGGGCGTGAAGGAATTCGAAGTGTTTGATCTGCCCTACATTTTTGATGGCTACGATGATTTGCACAAAGTAACCCAGGGTGCCATGGGCCGCATGTTGCTGGACAAGCTGGAGCCCAAGGGCGTGCGCGGGCTTGCCTATTGGGACAATGGGTTCAAGTCGTTCTCTGCCAATAAGCCGTTGCAAACACCCGCAGACTTCAAAGGATTGAAGATGCGTATCCAGTCCTCCAAGGTTTTGGAGTCGCAGATGCGCACGTTGGGTAGCCTCCCACAAGTTCTGGCGTTCTCCGAGGTTTACCAGGCCCTGCAGACTGGCGTGGTCGATGGCACTGAGAACCCAATATCTAACCTGTACACCCAGAAAATGCATGAGGTGCAAAAGCATCTGACGCTCACCGACCACGGTTACCTGGGCTATGCGGTTATTACCAACAGAAAGTTCTGGGACGCCCTGCCGGCGGACATCCGCAAGCAGTTGGATGATGCGATGGAGCAGTCCACGCGCTACGCCAATCAGATTGCAAAAATGGAGAATGACAAGTCGTTGGATGCGGTGAAGAAATCTGGCAAGACAACGGTTTACACGCCGACCGCCGCAGAACGTCTGGCCATCAAAAAAGTGATGGTCAAGAGCCATGCCGATATGGAATCACGCATTGGCAAGGAACTGATCCAAAGTGTCTACAAAGAAACCGGTTTTGACGCGGCAAAGTTGTAAATCACCAAAGACGACCCGGTGAACCGCCGGGTATTTTTTTGTCAAAAATTGGATAAAAGCCATGAAATTTCTTGACCACCTAGAGGAATGGATCATCACCTTCCTGATGGGCGCGGCGACCCTGGTCATCTTCGCCTCCGTTGTGCACCGTTATGGATCTGGGTTCGCGGTACCTGTTGTACAGGACTGGTTGCTCAGCCTGCATATGGGTTGGGCGCAAGAGTTGTGCATCATCATGTTCGTCTGGATGGCGAAGTTTGGCGCCGCCTATGGTGTGCGCACCGGTATCCACGTTGGCGTCGATGTGTTGATCAACCGAATGCACGATAGCCGGCGCCGCAAGTTTGTCATTTTTGGTTTGCTGGCGGGTGCAGTGTTCACCGGCATCGTCGGTACATTGGGGCTGCGTTTTGTGTGGGAAAACGGCATGCACTACTACGTGTATTCAGCACTTGGCATGGGGGTTGGTGAGTTGCCGGAGGGGCCCACCACACCCGATCTGGAGTGGCCGACCTGGATGGTCTATGCAGTCATTCCGATGGGCTCTTACTTGATGTGTTTCCGCTTTATACAGGTCGCAGTCCACTTTGTGCGGACCGGGGAGCTTCCGCACCATGACCATGGGCATGTGGACGGTTTGGACGAAGTCGATTCATTAGAGCTTGTTAAAGGAGTTCAAAAATGAACGCACTCATCATTCTGAGTTTGTTGGTGGTGCTGATGCTCACTGGCATGCCCATATCCATTTCTCTGGGTTTAACCGTCCTGTCGTTTTTGTTCTTTTTGACCGAAGTGCCCATCGAATCGGTGGCGCTCAAGCTGTTCACCGGCATCGAGAAGTTCGAGATCATGGCGATCCCGTTCTTCATATTGGCAGGCAACTTTTTGACCCATGGGGGTGTGGCCAAACGCATGATCGGATTTGCCACCTCTATGGTGGGTCACTGGCACGGTGGCTTGGGTCTGGGTGGCGTGGTGGCCTGTGCGCTGTTTGCCGCAGTATCGGGCTCCAGCCCGGCGACCGTGGTGGCGATTGGATCCATCCTATTACCAGCCATGGTGAAGGCGGGTTTTCCAAAGAGCTTTGGTGCCGGAGTCATTACGACGTCTGGCGCGTTGGGTATTTTGATTCCCCCCAGCATCGTGATGGTGATGTATTCGGTCTCCACCAATACGTCGGTGGGCGCATTGTTTATGGCGGGCGTTATTCCGGGCCTGCTGCTGGCGTTTTTCCTGGGGTTGACCACCTGGTACCGCGCCAAGAAGAACAACTACCCGTGTCAACCCAAGGCAAGTTGGGGTGAGCGTTGGGTCGCGTTCCGCAAAGCGATTTGGGGCTTGCTGCTGATTGTGGTAGTGATGGGTGGAATCTACTCCGGGGTCTTCACGCCGACTGAAGCTGCGGCCATGAGCGCGGTATATGCCTTTGTCGTTGCTGTCTTTGTGTATAAGGATATGGGCCTGAAGGATGTACCCCGCGTGTTGCTGTCCAGCGCCAACATGAGCGCCATGCTGCTGTACATCATCACCAATGCTGTGTTGTTCTCATTCCTGCTGACGCATGAGAACATTCCGCAGCAAATGGCAGACAGCATGATAGGTACGGGTATTGGTGTTATTGGCTTCCTGCTGATCTCCAACGTGTTGTTGCTGATCGCAGGCAATTTCATGGAACCGTCCAGCATCGTGTTGATCCTGGCGCCCATTCTGTTCCCAATTGCAATGAAGTTAGGCATTGACCCTGTGCACTTCGGCATCATCATGGTGGTGAATATGGAAGTGGGTATGTGCCACCCGCCGGTGGGGCTCAACCTTTATGTGGCTTCTGGTATTACCAAAATGGGTATTACCGAGCTGACGGTGGCTGTATGGCCGTGGCTGCTGACCATGCTGGGCTTTCTGGTCATGGTGACCTATTGGCCCGGTCTTTCCCTGTGGTTGCCACGAATGATGGGCCTGGTTAGTTGACGCTTATTTGCTCCACATCCGAAACCCTGCTACCGTCTGGTCAGCAGGGTTTTTTCATTGCGGCAAATTACATATGGGAGAGCGGGATATGTCAGAAACACCACAGAGTCTGATTGGTTTTTGCCGTGGGAACAACCGCGTGTGCCCCATGCCCAAGAGCTGGAACAAGCTGTTTGAAATGCTACCCAATCGCAAACGAACCGCCTTGGGCTGGGAGCCACCCCTGCCCTTGAACCTGGAAGCCTGGGACAGCACGCCCGGACCGCTGAAAACACTGCGCCTGGCCGAGCACATTGAATGGGCGGCCGAACATGGCGCGCTGGACGCGGTCGCCGCATTCCTCAGGGCGCTGCCCGAAGACGAGTGGTTGCATGCGCCTTAAGGTTCCTGTCAGCAGTCAGTGCGGTTAACGCCTTTGTCGGCTGCGCACCTGCCACCGCTTGGCGCAAGGCGCGCAGAAAGTCCTGCACATCCCCACTGGGCCGCACAGGCTCCTTCCAGTATTCGCTGCAATCGGACTTGCGCCCCAGCAGCTTCATGTTGACCAACTCACGCCGCAGCGTGGCCTGGTCACCAAAGGTGTGGTGGGCATTGAGCACCTGGTTGACGTCCTTCTCGGTGTACTTGCGTCGGACCGTAAATTGCGTCCACATCCACCACATGGCCATTTGCTGCACTGAGAGTTTGTTGGGCAAACGTACCAACCGGCCGGCTGTATCAAACTGCATCAACGCCTTGCGCACAATGGGGGATAGTGTGCCAACGTCGATGGCATCGTCTGGTTTTTCGGCTGCGGCCGCTTCCACGAGATTGCCCTCTGTGGGCGGTAGCTGCAATGCATCCGAAATAGTGACACTGGCCTCTACCGAGGCTCTGAATGTCTGGAAGTTGCGCATACCCGCAGCGCGAGCTAGCAAGTTTAGCAATTCCAAATGGGTAGGAGACGATTGGCCTTGGTCAGCGCGGTCGTCCAGATCGGTTTTGAGCTTCTTCGCAAAAGAAGAAATGTCCGCGATGGAAAGGGGTAAGAGCATGCGAGTCATCAAAGTTCCTCGTGCGCCATGGACTCCGTGAAGAGTGCTGGGGTTGCCACTTGCAGCGTAGGCACACAAAAGATTGTCTTTTTGATGCGTGCTTGCGATTACCAATCAGGTTTAGCGTGAGTCAAATATGACTCTGGCAACGCCTGGGTGAACTGCTGACCCGGGCGCGATTATAGCCACGCAGGGATTTTTGCAAACGAAAAAGCCCTGGTGTTTGAATACCAGGGCTTATGCATTTGGTGCCGCTTAACGGAATCGAACTGTTGACCTTCTCCTTACGAAGGAGCTGCTCTACCAACTGAGCTAAAGCGGCGTACCAGCTACAAATTATACCGAGGCGCTTACGCTTCCAAGTGGTACCGGGTCACGCGTTCCACTTCATTCTTGGAGCCCAACACGACGCTCACGCGCTCGTGTAGTTTGCTGGGTTGGATATCCAGAATACGTTCTTTGCAGTTGGTCGCGGCGCCGCCGGCTTGTTCGACGATCCAGGCCATGGGGTTGGCCTCGTACATCAGCCGCAGCTTGCCGGGCTTGCCGGGTTCACGTTTATCCCAGGGGTACATGAAGATGCCACCGCGCATCAGGATGCGGTGCACATCGGCCACCATGCTGGCGATCCAGCGCATGTTGAAATCCTTGCCGCGTGGGCCTTCCGTGCCAGCCAAACACTCGTCTACGTAGCGCTTGATCGGTGCGTCCCAGTGGCGCATATTGCTCATGTTGATGGCAAATTCTCTGGTGTCTTCTGGGATTATGACGTGTTCTTGGGTCAGCACAAAGGAGCCTTGCTCCCGGTCCAGGGTGAACATGGCCACGCCGTCGCCCACGGTGAGAACCAAGGTGGTTTGCGGGCCAAACACGCAATAGCCGGCTGCGACCTGCTTGGCGCCAGGTTGCAAAAAGTCTTGCTCGGAGACGCCCACGCCCTCGGGCTTTTTGAGCACGCTGAAGATGGTGCCGATGCTCACGTTCACGTCGATGTTGCTGGAGCCATCCAGTGGATCAAACAGCAGCAAAAATTCGCCTTGGGGGTAGCGGTTGGGCACTACGTAGATGCCTTCCATTTCCTCACTGGCCATGGCGGCGAGGTGGCCTCCCCACTCGTTGGCCTCAATCAACACCTCGTTGGCGATGATGTCGAGCTTTTTTTGCATTTCGCCCTGCACGTTTTCGCTGTCTGCGCTGCCCATCACGTCACCCAGTGCGCCTTTGCTGACCGACTGGCTGATGCTTTTGGATGCGCGCGCCACCACTTCGAGAAGCAGCCGCAATTCAGCGGGTATGTGGCCTTCCTGGCGTTGTTGTTCAACCAGGTAGCGGGAGAGGGAAATCTTGGATGCCATATAAATTCCTTGGGGGTCAATCTGCCAAGGCGCGGTCAATGACTTCGCGCACGTCGTTGCTCAGGTCGGATTTGGCTGCCACGCGGGCCAGGGCCTCGCGTGCGGCGCTGCGGTAGGGCTCAGCCAGGCGTTTCCAGCGGTCCAGCGCGCGCGCCAGACGGGCGGCCACTTGGGGGTTGATGCCGTCCAGCTCGATCACGCGCTCGCTCCAATACACGTAGCCGGCAGCATCAGGGCGGTGGAATCCGCCGGGGTTGCCACTGCAATAGCTAAAGATCACACTGCGCGCGCGGTTGGGGTTGCGGATGTTGAAGTCGCGGTGGGTCATCAACTGGCGCACGGCGGGCAGCACGTTGCCGCCACGGTCCGGCGCACCGGCTTGCAGCGCAAACCACTTGTCCAACACCAGCTCTTCATGCTTGAAGGTGGCGTGGAAACGTGCCAGTGCAGGCGCTGCCAGTGCGTGGCCGCTGGCTACCAGAGCTTGCAGTGCATTGGCCTGGTCGGTCATATTGCCGGCATCTTTGAAACGCTGCAGCGCCTTGCCGGGCCACACCGAGTCGCCACTCTTGGCAGCAGCCAGGCACAAGTTGTTGAGGGCCATGCCAGCCAGCGCACGGCGTCCGGCGGAGGTGGCATCGGGGCGGTAGGCGCCGTTTTCTTTGTGCGCTGCAAACGCCCATTCCCAGTCGGGTTGAAGAGCAGTGGCGATTTGCAGGCGCATGGCTTCGCGTACTGCGTGGATGCGTTGGGGGTCGACGACATCGAGCTGTTCGGCGATGTAGGTCTCAGACGGCAATGTCAGCACTAATTCTTTGAACGCAGCATCCAGCGTCGGGTGGCGCAACACACTGCGCATGGCAGAGATATATGCGTCATTTAGCACGCTAGCCCCCGTGGAATATGCGTTATCTGCTATTGAAGATATAGCACTTCGCAAAGCCAAGCGTTGACCGGCTTCCCAGCGGTTGAAGGGGTCCGGGTCGTTGGCCAGCAGCGTCAGCAACTGCGCGTCGGTGTAGTCAAAGTCTAGCACCACGGGCGCGGTGAAGCCACGCAGTATCGAAGGCACGGGTTCTTCGGTCACGCCGGTGAAGGTAATGCTGGCCGTGTCGCCGGTCATGACAAACAGATGGTCTGCGGCAGCGGCGTCGTTGCTGCCCAACACGGTGAGCGGCAGCGCAGCGCCAGTGCCACTGCCTACCAGGCCTAGCAATACCGGTATCACAAAGGCCTGTTTGGCAGGTTGGTTGGCACTGCCGGTGCAGCTTTGCTGGAACGACAGCGTGTAGGTTTGTGCAGATGCGTCGTAGATGCCAGTGGCTGCGAGGCGAGGTGTGCCGGCCTGGCTGTACCAGAGCTTGAACTGCGGCAGCAACTGCGCCAGGCTAGAGCCGGGGTTGGCATCGGCCATGCTCTGGGCGAAGTCGTCGCAGGTGACGGCCTGGCCGTCAAAGCGCTCGAAGTACAGCTTCATGCCCTTGGCGAAACCGTCGCGGCCGACCAGGGTTTGCATCATGCGCACCACCTCGGCACCTTTTTCGTAAATGGTGACGGTGTAGAAGTTGTTGATCTCGATGTAGCTGTCTGGCCGCACCGGGTGGGCCATGGGGCCTGCGTCTTCGGGGAACTGCGCGGTGCGCAGCACGCGCACGTCTTCAATCCGCTTGACGGCACGGGCCGATGGCTCAAAACACATGTCCTGGCTGAACTCCTGGTCGCGGAACACGGTTAAGCCTTCTTTTAAGCTCAGCTGGAACCAGTCGCGGCAGGTGATGCGGTTACCGGTCCAGTTGTGGAAGTATTCGTGGCCGACCACGCTCTCGATGTTGGCAAAGTCCACGTCCGTGGCGGTGGCCTGGTTGGCCAGCACGTACTTGGTGTTGAAAATGTTCAAGCCCTTGT
>JBKJJC010000316.1:0-4074 GCA_046598245.1 Rhodoferax sp. | reverse complement strand
AGATGAAGTCGAGAAGCGCAAGAACAGAAACAAATCCAAGATACGCGCGCGGGTCGAACACGTCTTTGGCGTCATCAAGCGGCTGTGGGGATTCAACAAGGTGCGCTACCGTGGCCTACAGAAGAACGCTACGTGTGCATTCACGGCATTGGCCCTGAACAACATTTTCATGTCCCGACAGCACCTCATGGCACAGGTGCGTCCGTAAAGGGCAGAATCGGGTCGAAAGACCCGTGCGCAAGGCCCAGAGGGGGCAAATTGATGTTCGAAACGTTTCGCAATTCGCTCAAATGCCACCATGCGAAATAGGGCAGAGCGGCGCACCGAAAAACAGAGGCTTCTTCAGCATTGCCCTAGCAGAAAGAAAATGCAAAATTGGGGGAATTGCTGGCTGAGTAAACGCTGCGGCCATTTTTCTTAAGGTTAGGCCACACTATGTCCAGCGAAATCAAAGCTGTCTTCAAGTTCATTGCGCTGGCTGTCGTTGGTTTTACGGTCAACTATTTGCTGGCAGTAGCCTCCGCACCCGACCACACGGACAAAGCCATCCTGGTCGGCCTACTGCTCACGTCGTTTGGCATGGCGGCAGCCATATTCGCAATGCAGATAGTGACACTGCCGCTTGCTGTTATCACTTTCGTCTGGCGCATCTTGGTGATTGGCAAACCACTCACCAAGCAGAAAAACTCACCCGACAAAATTGAGCGCTTTGGCCGCGCATTGTTTATCTTGGTTTACTTGCTGATATCGACTACAACCGGTGCCTTTGTTGGCGCCATCCCAGGCGGCATGGGAATATTTAGCACCGCCGTTTTGTTTGCGATTGCAGGCGTGTTGCTTGCGTGGTTTGTGCCGGATGAATTCATCTGGTCTACCGAAGGTGGTGACGCTGCTGTGGGCCTTGACGATGCAGCAAAAGCCGATCTTGCGGTAGCGCGGAAAAATGGCGATCCAGCAGTACGTTTGTCGGATGCAATCGCGAAAAAAATTGTTAGTGTTGTGGTGGATGGGACTGGCGCTAAAAACCCTAAAGGCAAGCCCTAACACCGCCTATTTTTCTAGACGAATGCGCCCATGAACCTGACCACTGATTCCGCCGCCCAAAACCTCCTATCCGAAACCAGCACCAGCGCCATGTTGCTAGCAGCGGGACGAGGCGAACGCATGCGCCCGTTGACCGACCACACGCCCAAACCCTTGCTGACCGTGCAGGGCAAGCCACTGATGCAGTGGCATCTGGAGGCGCTTGCGCGGGGTGGCTTTGACCAGGTGGTGGTCAATACTGCCTGGCTGGGGGAGCAGATTGCAGACAAGTATCCAAGCATTTTCAGCCACCAGCCCCCGTCAGTTAGACCTGCGCAGCTATTAAATCAAGAGCAATTCGCACCTACTGTCCACATCCAGTACTCCCACGAAGGCCGCGATTTCGGCGACGCGCTCGAGACCACGGGTGGCATAGTCCGGGCCTTGCCGCTGCTGTGTCCGGCACAGGCCAATGGCGTGTTTTGGGTGTTGGCCGGTGACGTGTTTGCACCCGACTTTGTGTTCCGACAGGCCGATGTGGACCGCTTCATCGCTAGCGGCAAACTGGCCCACCTGTGGCTGGTGCCCAACCCAACACACAACCCAAAGGGTGACTTTGGCATGTCGGTTGCGCCCGACAGCGACGGTGTGGGCCTCGCGCTGCACCTGCCCGCCGACGACCCCCAGCCCCGCTACACCTACAGCACCATTGGCCTGTACCGCGCGGCGCTGTTTGCGCGCCCATGGTGCGACATCCCTTCGGGCAACCCGCAGGGTGTGAAGGCTGCGCTGGTGCACCAGCTGCGCGCCGGCATGGCGCAGCAGCGCATCACGGCCCAGCTGTATACCGGCCGCTGGACCGATGTGGGCACACCCGAACGGCTGGCACTGCTCAACGCGCCTACTGCGTGAAAACACCCTTGCTGCGCCCTGCACGGTGCCCAACACCATAGCCCGGCGCGTTATGGCCTGCACGGCCTGCCACGCCCTGGGGCCACGACGCCAGCCCGGTGTCTCCTCCGGAAGATATTCAGAGGCATTCAGTGCTATAGCCCCCGTAAAATGGACATATATTAGTATTATTTATATAGCAGATGACTCTGCTGCAACCCGCTGGCATAGAGCCCCAACCGCGCTGTATAGACTACGGCCATGACCGCCCCTGCAATCGCCCACCACGCACACCATGTGCCGGTGCCACCCTCTGCCGGGTTGTCGCGGTGGAGCCGGTTTCTGTGGGAGGCTCCGTTGCTGCTGTCCATTGTCTTCACCGCACTGGTGGTCGTCTGGGCGCAAGAAAACGACAAGCTGGAGCGTGAAGCCCTGCGCCAATCGGTGATGGCGGACACGCTAAGCCTAGAAGCACAACTGGCCGCGCGGTTGGAGACCGAAGCCGTCAAGCTTCGGGCAGCCGCCACCCACTTGCCTACAGCGGGCACCGACCCCGACCGCCAACTTGCCATACAACCCGAGATCGCTGCCGGGCTAGACCGGCGCTGGCTCAGCGTCGTATGGCTGGATGCCGATATGCGCATCGTGGCCGAGGCCCGGCGTGGGCAGCGCCCCGGCGTGCAAACCCAGCCGCAGGTTCCGGGCATTACGCTGCATCTGATTGCGCCGACCAGCGACGCGTTCAGCCCACAGACAGGGCAGCTGATTGCACGCTACGACCCGGCGGACCTGATTCAGAGTAAAGACTTCTGGTGGTTGGCCGCGCAGTACGAAGTGCAGCTGTTGAGCGGCCTGGGCGAGGTCATTGTGTCCACCGAAAGCCAGGGCCGCTTGGCCCGTGGCGAAACCTATGAGACACCGTTCAAAGCCATACCGGATGCCCGTCTGCGCCTGACCCAGCGCGTGCGCCAGCCCCACTGGTTTACGACCCTGCCGGTGGTGTTGTTGGTGGGGTTCTTGGTGCTGATCAGTATCGCCACGGTGTTGCTGCGCCGCCAGATGCGCCAGGTCACACGGGCCGAGGCCGCCTGGCGCAACGAGGCCGCTTGGCGCCAGTCGCTGGAAGAATCTGCGTTGGTCGGCCTGCGCGCCCGCGATATGCATGGCCGCCTCTTGTTTGCCAACCGCACTTTCTGCGAGATGGTGGGTTATTCGGCAGACGAACTGGTGGAGCACGACCCAGAGTTTGGCGATGTGGCACAACCGCCGCCAGACCCTGCCGATCACCCCACTCAACGGGTCGGCCATGAGACCCGTTGGCGCCACCGCGATGGTCGCATGGTCGAAGTGGTGGTGTTCGAGTCACCGCTGGTAGATGGTGCGGGCCAGCAGGTGGGCTGGATGGGCTCGATCGTTGACGTGACGGAGCGCAAGCGGCTCGCCGAACTGGAACGCAAACAACGCGAGGTGTTATCCAACCATGCGCGGTTGTCTACCTTGGGCGAAGTCGCTTCCACACTGGCCCATGAGCTGAACCAGCCCCTGACCAGTATTGTCAGCTACAGCGCCGGCATTGCCAAGGCGCTGGAGAAGGAACCCGGAACACGGCCCGATCTGCTGGCCGCTGCCCAGGCACTGTCGCGCCATGCATCCGCAGCGGGCGGCATTGTGCACCGCATCCGGGCCCGCCTGGCCCGCCGCGAGCTGGTATTGGAGCCCCGCGATATCAACACCGTGGTGGCCGACGCGGTGGCGTTGCTGAAGCTGGATTTCAAGCGTGCGGGCGTTACCGTGGCATGTGAGTTAGACACTACCTTGCCGCTGGTGTGCGTAGACCGCATTGGCATCGAACAGGTCATCACCAACCTGCTGCGCAATGCCAATGACGCCATGGCCGGTGTGACCGTGCAACGCAGTCTGCGTGTACAGACGCTGCTCAGTCAGGCAGTGCCGCTGGGCAGTGTGCAGGGCTGGGTCACCGTGGCCATTACGGACACCGGGCCGGGCCTGGGCGGGCGCGATATTGAAACCCTGACCGAAGCCTTTTTCTCCACCAAAAAGGGTGGCACGGGCCTGGGCCTGGCGATTTGCCGGTCTATCCTGGAGTCGCATGGCGGGGTTTTGCATGCAGGCGCCACCCCCTTCTGCATCGCGTGCATG
>JBKJJC010000247.1:0-23209 GCA_046598245.1 Rhodoferax sp. | reverse complement strand
GGCCGGGTCCAGCTTGCCTTCTGCCAACAACCGCTTCACAAAATCAATGGCACGCATTTCGGCCACCAAGCCGGCATTGAAAGTCACCTCGTTGATGCGGTCCATGATCTCAGCGCTGGTGGTGGGCAGCTTGTCGCGCTTGATCGGGTTGATCTGGACCAACAAAATGTCGCGCCCTGTGCAGTTGTAAATGAGGGGATGGATCGCCGGGTTGCCTGAAAAGCCGCCGTCCCAATAGTGTTCGCCCTCTATCTCTACCGCCCGAAACGCCGTCGGCATGCAAGCCGAGGCCATGACCGCCTTGGCGGTCAGACGCTTGCCAAAAAACACCTCAGCCTGGCCGGTAGATACCCGTGTAGCCACTACAAACACCTTGGGTGTTTTGAGGCGGGCCAGGTGTTCAAAATCAATGTGCTTTTCCAGAAAGTCGTGCAAGGGGTTGATGTCAAAAGGGTTGCTCTGGTAGGGCGACAGGGTGTTGGACCAAAGACCCCCCATCGCCTTGGCCCACAGGGCAGGGGGCGAGCTTTGCAGGCCCGCTTGGCCAAACAGCAAATCAAACGGAGCCCGTTGCGCCTCACCCAAGGCGCCCATATCCACCACGCTGTTCCAAAAATCGGCTAGCGATTGCCGGGCCGCCTCACGCGGGTCCAGCTTGGGGTTGCTCAGCGCTTGGGCGTAGCCGTGGGCCAGTGCCACGGCATTCATGGCCCCAGCGCTGGTGCCGCTGATGCCGTTGAAGGCCATGCGCCCATCCTCCAGCAGGGCATCCAACACCCCCCAGGTAAAGGCACCGTGGGAGCCGCCACCCTGCAGAGCCAGATTGACGCTGCGTGCGCGGGCGCTGGTACGCCGCTCTTTTGGGGTATCGGTAGAGGTGTTCATGGAGGCGCTAGCGGTGTGACATGCATCTCAGTTTAGCGGCTTGCTATAACGATGTGCATTCGCTTGATAAAGGCGAGCATGGAGGACGGGTATCATTCCGTAGCATCCATTCATAGCAACAGGAGAAGCCCATGGGACTGATGAGTTTTATCAAGAAACAGTTTATTGACATCATTCAATGGACCGAAGACTCGGACGGCACACTGGCCTGGCGCTTCCCCATGGCAGAGATGGAAATACAAAACGGTGCATCGCTTACCGTGCGCGAATCGCAGTTGGCGGTGTTCGTGAACGAAGGCAAAGTGGCCGATGTGTTTGGCCCCGGCACCTATACGCTCAGCACCCAAACCTTGCCGGTGCTCACCTATCTGAAAAACTGGGACAAGCTGTTTGAGTCCCCCTTCAAAAGCGATGTGTACTTCTTCAGTACCCGCCAGCAGATCGACCAAAAATGGGGCACGCCCCAGCCCATCACGATCCGCGACAAAGACTTTGGTGCCGTGCGCATCCGCGCCTTTGGTAACTACGCGTTCCGCATCACCGACCCCAAGCTGTTCCACACCGAAATTTCGGGTACGCGTGAGGAATACACGGTCTCCGAGCTCGACGGCCAATTGCGCGGCCTGGTGTTGCAGAACATCAGCAACGCCATTGCGGCCAGCGGTATCCCGTTCCTGGACCTGGCTGCGAATCAGATCGAGTTTGCCAAGGCCCTGCGCACGCAACTCGACCCTGAGATGGCCAAGCTGGGCCTGAAGCTCGAAAACATGACGGTGCAAAGTGTCTCGCTGCCCGAAGAGCTGCAGAAGATCCTGGACCAGAAGATCGGCATGGGCATGGTCGGCAACGACATGGGCAAGTTCATGCAGTACCAGACTGCGCAGGCCATCCCCAAATTCGCCGAAGGCGGTGGGGGCGGTGGCGGTATTGCTGGCGACGCTATGGGCCTTGGCGCCGGTGTGGCGCTGGGCCAAGTGCTGGCGCAAAACCTGCAGGCCGGTCTGCAGGGTAACCCTCAAGCCGCAGCCCAAGCTGCAGCAGCACAAGCGGTGCCTGCGCTCAATCCCAATGACATCATCGCCACGCTGGAGAAGCTGGGTGACCTCAAGGCCAAGGGCATTCTGACGGCCGAAGAGTTCGACGTCAAAAAAGCAGAGTTGCTGAAAAAACTAGCCTAAAACAGTATGGCCACCGCAGATAGCGCCCCGCAGCGCCGCTACTCTGCGCCCTGCCCGGGGTGCGGTGCGCCGGTCGAGTTTCGCTCCGCGCAGTCCACCCACGCCGTCTGCGGCTTTTGCCAAAGCACGGTGGTGCGCAACGGTGATGTGTTGTCGCGCATCGGCAAGATGGGCGAGCTGTTTGACGACCACAGCCCGCTGCAACTCTTTGCCTCCGGCAAATACCAGAACCGCAATTTCACGCTGATCGGCCGCCTGCAGTACAAGACCGCAGAGGGCACCTGGGCCGAGTGGAATGCGATGTTTGACGACGGCACCGCCGGCTGGCTGGCCGAAGACAACGGTGCCTACGTCTTCACCCAGCCCAGCACCCAGCAGCAAAACATGCCACCCGCCGACCGTTATGTGGTCGGCAAGCAGGTGAGTGTCAACGGCAAACCCTTCAGTGTGGCTGGCAACGTGTCGGCCGCCCTGATCAGCGCGCAGGGTGAGCTGCCCAAGTTGCCACCGTTGGGCCAGCCCTTTGACGTGGTTGAACTGCGCAGCGCCACCGGCGAGGTCATCAGCATCGACTACACGGGCACCCCGCCGACGGTGTCACAAGGCACGGCGATATTACTGGACGACCTGGCCCTCAAGGGCCTAAAGGACGAGTCGGCCAAGGAAGAAAAAGCCCGCCAATTCAACTGCCCCCATTGCGGCGCGCCGGTCACCGTGGCCCTGTCCACCAGCAAGAGCATCAGCTGCGGCAGTTGTAACAGCGTTATCGACCTGAGCCAAGGCATTGGCGGCGAGCTCACATCCGCGATCCAGGACGAACCCGTGCAGCCCCTGATCCCGCTGGGCAGCTTGGGCCAGTTGCAGGGTGTGTTGTGGCAGGTGGTGGGTTTCCAACACCGCATGGGTGTGGCGCCGGGCGACGACGAACACTTTGGTTGGAGCGAATACCTGCTCTACAACCAGAAGCGGGGCTTCAGTTTTTTGGTCGATTCGGAGGAAGGTTGGAGCCTGGTGCGCCCTACCAACGGCGCACCCAGCATGACCAGCTCCGGCGCGAGCAGTGCCAGCTACATGGGCACCAGTTACACGCTCAAATACAGCTACACCGCCGAGACCAACTATGTGTGTGGCGAGTTTTACTGGGTGGTGCACCGCGGCCAGAAGACTGAGAACAAGGACTTTGCCAACGGCAAACGCCTGCTCTCTATGGAGCAGACGCCCACCGAACTGGTCTGGTCCAGCGGCGACCAACTGGCCAGCGAAGTGGTGGCCAAGGCCTTCAAACTGGAAGGCAAGGAAGACCTGCTCAAACGCGACGTGGCGCCATTCAGCGCCGCAAAAAGCATTGGTATTGGCACCATCATCATCGTGCTGGTCGTCACGGTGATTCTGTTGTCGCTGCTGAGCCGCTGCTCCAGTTGCAATCCCAACGTAGAGAACTGTTCTTCGTCATCCAGCTCACGCAGTTCGGGTGGCTCCTGGGGCGGTTCTTCGGGCGGTGGTGGTCACAAGTAATGCAAACATTTTCTACAGGAGAGTCTCATGGGCTTTGAATTGATTAAACCGGGCATCGTGGTCACCTCGCTGGTGTTTGCACTGATGGGTGTGGCGATATTCTGGTTGTGTTTTTTGATCATCGACAAGATCACGCCGTATGACCTGTGGGGCGAGATTGTCGAGAAGCAGAACGTCGCACTCGCACTGGTCGTGGCCGCCATGAGCCTGGGCATCTGCGTCATCATCGCGGCAGCTATCCACTAATTGTCTTCGTCGGTTTTGAGTAGCAATACGCCCGCGCAGGGCGCGGCATCGCGGCCGCTGGAAGTCACGCTACTGGTCAGCGTTTTTGTGGTCGCGGCCTGTGGCTTGGTCTACGAGCTGGCCGCTGGCGCGCTGGCCTCGTATGTCCTGGGCGATTCGGTCCTGCAGTTCTCCACGGTTATCGGTGCCTACCTGTTCGCCATGGGCATTGGCTCCTGGCTGTCACGTTTTTTTGACCGCCAGTTGCCCGCACACTTTCTGCGCATAGAGCTGATGGTGGCGTTGGTTGGCGGTTTCATGCCGGCGCTGCTGTTTTTGTCCAACGCCTATATGCCGGGCGCCTTCCGCTTTTTGTTGTATGCCATGGTGGGTGTGGTCGGCATGCTGGTGGGGCTGGAGATTCCGCTGGTCATGCGTATCCTCAAACGCGAGGTGGTGCTCAAAGACCTGGTCTCGCAGGTGCTGACCTTTGATTACCTGGGTGCGCTGGCGGTGTCGGTGGCGTTCCCGCTGTTGCTGGTGCCGCAGCTGGGGCTGATACGCACGGGCCTGCTGTTTGGCTTTATGAATGCGGCCGTGGCCTTCTGGGCGCTGTGGGTGTTCCGCCATGAGCTGCGCCGCTTCAACGCCCATGCAACGGCGTGTGTGTTGTCGGTGGTCGCGTTGGGCGTGGGCTTTGCCATGGCCGACGACATCACCACGCTGGCCGAAGACAAGTTCTACCACGAGCCCATTGTGCTGGCCGCCAGTTCGCCCTACCAACGCATCGTGGTTACCAGCGGCCGCACCGGGCACAAGCTGTTTTTGAATGGCAACCTGCAGTTTGCCGAGCGCGACGAATACCGCTACCACGAGTCCCTGGTCCACCCCGCCATGTCGGCCTTTGGCGCACCGCGCCGCGTGGCCGTGCTGGGCGGCGGCGACGGCATGGCCGTGCGCGAAGTGCTCAAGTATCCCAGCGTCGAAAGCGTCACCCTGGTGGAGCTGGACCCGAATATGACCGGCCTGTTTGCCAAAGACCCGGCCATGTCCAAGCTCAATGCGGGTGCGCTGAATTCACCCAAGCTGCGCATCGTCAACACCGATGCGTTCAAGTGGTTGCAGGGCGGCGATACGGATGCGAACGGCAAGTTGGCTGAGCCGGAAATGTTCGACGTCATCATCGTGGACTTCCCCGACCCCACGAACTTTTCCATCGGCAAGCTCTACACCAACACCTTCTATTCACTGCTGGCCCAGCGCCTATCGGCCAGTGGTTATGCGGTGATACAGACCACATCACCGCTGGTGGCGCGCCAAAGCTACTGGACCGTGGCGACCACCATCGAGTCCGCCGGCCTGCACGCCACGCCCTACCACGCCAATGTGCCGAGCTTTGGCGAATGGGGCTTCATCATCGCCAGCCACCGGCCGTGGCGCCAGCCCGCAACGCTGCCCGCTGGCCTGCGTTACCTGGCGCCGACCACACTGCCATTGCTGTTTGATTTCCCCAAGGACATGGCGCGTGTGCCGGCGGAGGTGAACCGGTTGTCGAACCAGGTGCTGGTGATGGCGTATGAAAAGGAGTGGGGGCGGGTGGCGCCGTAGAGATTTGGCGGTCTTGCTGAACAGAATGGCTATTGTCAAATAGGCCGGGCTTTTGAAGTCGTCATTGAGATTGAGCAACTCGCGCTAGGTAGGGAGAACAGATGACTGTGGTGGGTTTTGAAGGCGGAACTGAAATTGAAATCCAGGGTATTGTTTTGACCGATAAGCAGATAGATATATCTAACTTGAAGACAGAGTCGCATTTGAATTTGTATGCACAGGGTGAAGTCGTTTGCTTAATCAATAAGTGGCCGGCATCGGCATTCAAATACCGCTCACTAAGAACGGTGTGGCCCCAGCTAGAGTACTGTTCCCAAAGCGTTGTTATTAAATGACTAAGACCAGCTCTGCGCTTTTTTCTGCTGCCGTTGTATTAACTTTAATGGGAATCGGGACGTATTGGGGTGACATACAGCTCGACAAAAAATACCGGCTTGCTGAGCCAGTGCTGACAGCTGCAACATTCGTAAATGCAAATTGCACTTATCTCATGCGAGGAAAAGGGAGTCAGCCATTCCTGCGGCTGCAGTACTTCTATGAGCCGCTTGATGCTACTTCGATACGCAAAGTGAAATTAGATGCAACAGATCTGGTGGGTCTCGGCACCATTGAAGAGTGCCACAAAATGCTGGCCGTAGCTTTGATTGAAAGAAAAACCGCCGTTATTTGGTACGAAAAGACCCACCCCACAAGCGCTAGATTCAGTCTGACACCCCGAAATTCATCGGTTTTCTTGTGGATATTCTTACCTCTAGCGTTTTTGTTCGCGGTTGTAGGACTTTGTTTGCGAAATCCGCCTGACCGACAGAACCGTACTAAAAAATTCCGAAAGCGCAAATTATGAAAGTTCGAAACTTACGTCATGTCCTTTTGCTGACAGAACGTGAAGTCGTTTTGATTGATCAAAAAGTGACCGGCATCCGCATTCAGCTGCCGCTCTCTAAGGTCGGTGTGGCTCCAGCCAGAGTACTGTTCCCATAGGGAAGTGGATAAATGTGCGCAACCACCTCTGGTACAACCCACTCTGCTTTTTTTGTTGCTGCCGTTTTATCCGCTTTAATGGGAATGGGGGCGTATTGGGGTGATCAACACGTACAGGCACAAAATCGACTTGCAGAGCCAGTTCTGACAACTGCGACGTTCGTGAATGCAAATTGCATTTCAATCGGGGGGGCAAAGGGGAGTCGGCCATCTCTACGTTTGCGGTATTTCTATGAGCCACTTGATGCTACTTCGTTACGTAATTCAAAATTTGATGCAAGTAATATTGTGGGCTTCGACACCATGGATGAATGCAAAAAACAGTTGGCTTTAACATTGATTGAAAGAAAAAGTACCACCATTTGGTACGAAAGAACTGAACCTTCAAAGGCCAGATTTAGTTTAAGGACCCCAAATTCGTCGGTTTTCTTGTGGATATTCTTGCCTCTAGCTTTTCTGTTCGCGGCTATAGGACTGGTTTTGCGAAAACTAGCCGCTCGACAGAACCCAAATAAAAAATTCCGGAAGCGTAAATTATGAAAATTCGAAACTTATGCCATGAAATTTTGCTTTTGGAAGGGGCGAACAGCTCGCTCCCGGTATGTGAGCCGAGCCAGTGATTCTCTGATCGCGTGATTCAAGTTGCTCTGAACCTAGGAACTGCCTGAGTCTGAAGTCGGCGATACAGCACGATGCCGGGGGCAACAGCTACTGGCAGATTTTCAGAGTCCCGGTGATCAACAAACCATTTTCAACCCAAGTTTGCCAAGCGTGAAACCAAGTTTCGCATCGTGGCCTTGGTTTCATCTATTTCAGTTTGACTGCGCCGATTCTAGGCTTCAAGTCAGCGATTCTCTGCATGGTGGCAGCTCTTCGAATGAGGGTCACCCCACTGACCGGAAGTGTTCTGCCACAGACCACAGGCGCCATGCGAGCTTTGCTGCGAGTTCACATAGATTGCTATGCAATTGATAGTACATTGACTAGCATATACGGGGGCTACAGGCCAGTTTTACAAAAACCAACTTCCAACTTTACCTCCGCGAAACTTTAAGCCTACCACTTTGGAATCTAATTGTCCCTGGTCGATTTTTCCATTGAAGGAACGGTGAATGGTCTTGGCACGCATACAGAGTGAACAACACATTGCGCAGCACGCGCAGCGTCGATGGGCGGCGACGGGTTTGTCGCTGGCGGCCTTGTGCAGCAGCTTATGTGCGCAGACCACACCACGTTCCACCCCGGAACAACCGATGACAGTGGATGCAGCCGATGGAAGCACCAACACAGGTGAACCCAATCGCAAGCGGGACAGCCGCACAACCAACCCCAGCGCTCCACAACGCCCCAGCACAGAACTCAAACCCGTAGAAATCCGCGCCAGCAGCGACACCGAACAGCGCCGCCTCTCCACCGCCGCCAAGATCATCGTGGGCCGCGAAGACATCGAGCTGCATGGCGACACCTCCATGGGCGAACTGCTCAAGCGCCTGCCCGGCGTCACCGTGCAAGGCCGTGCCGGGCGCGGTGGTGCGCCGCGCATGCGGGGGCTGGGCAGTGGTTACACGCAGATATTGATTGATGGTGAACGCGTGCCGCGTGGCTTTTCGCTGGATGATTTGTCGCCCGAAGAAATCGAACGCATCGAGATCTTGCGCGCACCCACGGCCGAGACCGGTGCGCGTGCCATTGCCGGCACCATCAACATCGTCACGCGTGGTGGCTACAGCAAGCAGGTCAACACGCTAAAGCTGGGCAGTGGGTTGGAGAACGGCAACGCCGCCCCCAACATCGCGTGGTCACGCAACGACACGTTGGACAACGGCATGGTCTACAACTTCTCGGTCGCCGCCGACCACAGTGCACGCTCCAACGATGCGACCAACACCACGCTGACCGAGAACCTGAGCGACGGCAGTACGGTGCGCCAGACCGAGGCTGTGTCCAGCACCGGCGTGCGCGACGGCGTGCATGCCAATGTGCGCCTACAGTGGCGTGGCAGCGGTGGGGACACGTTCATGCTGATGCTCATGCTGGCCGCCACACACAACACCGGCGACCGCACCACGCGCATCACACAAACCACGACAGGCAATGTCAGCACCGATCAGCCTTTTGATGCCAGCACCGGCAGCACGGACAGCCGCTTCTCCACCGCGCGCCTGGCCGGTGTGTGGACCCACAAGCTGGACGAGGGCGCAAACTTGCGGGTGAGTGCCAACCTGGGTCAAAGCGCGTGGACGAATGACTCCACCCGCCAAAACACCAGCTCCACACGCGGCACGGTGGCTATCTCCAACCAGCACTCCGAGCAGCAAGACCGCACACTCAGCACACAAGTCAAATACTCGCGCACCGTGGCCGAAGAACACAGCCTGGTCACCGGGCTGGAAGTGGAATCCAACCGCCGCAGCGAGACGGCCACGCAGTTGCTCAATGGTGAATCGCCACTGAGCGATTTCGATGGCAACCTCAGCGCCACCAGTCTGCGCACCGCGGTGTATGTGCAGGACGAGTGGGCGGTGAACCCGCACTGGGCTGCCCACGCCGGCATACGTTGGGAAGGCATCACCACCACCGGCAGCGTCAGCACCGATGCACCCAGCGCTAGCAACCAGAGCCAGGTGGTCACGCCCCTGTTCCACACCGTGTGGCGACCCGATCTGGCCAGCAAAGACCAGGTACGCCTGAGCCTGACGCGCAGCTACCGCTCGCCCAATCTGCAGGATCTGATTGCACGGCCCAGCATCAACGGCCTGTACCTGAACCGTGGCGCCAATACCGAGGTGCACGCGGACCGAGCCGGCAACGCCTACCTACAGCCCGAGCTGGCGTCGGGCATCGACCTGGCCTTTGAGCACTATGTACCGGGCGGCGGCATGCTGAGCGCCAACCTCTTCTACCGGAGAATCGAGAATTTGATGCGCAGCCAGACCACGCTGGAAGCCGTGCCGTGGGCCGACGTGCCGCGCTGGGTGGCACGCAAACAAAACATTGGCAACGCCACGACGCAGGGTGTGGAGCTGGAGGCCAAGTTCCGTCTGAGCGCAATGCTTGCCGGTGCGCCCAAGATCGATGTGCGCAGCAACCTGAGCCTGTTTCGCTCCCGCGTGGACGGCATCAGTGGCCCCGACAACCGCTTGGACCAGCAGCCCGACGGCACGGCAAACCTGGGTGCCGATTACCAGATGACCAGCCTGCCGCTCAAGATCGGTGGCAACCTGAACTGGACGCCCGAATTCACCACGCGCCTGAGCGACGACCAGACCGTATACCAGAGCAACAAACTGGTGGCCGATGCCTATGCGCTGTGGACCATCAACCCGCGTTACCAGTTGCGTATGTCGGTCAGCAACTTTGCCGGGCGTGATTACGTGACGGGCGGCAGCCTTTTGTCCACCAACCCGCAAGGGCAGACGCTGCGCGAGACGACGCAATCCGTGGCACCGTCTTTTATGGGCCTGCAAGCGCGGCTGGAGATGAAACTGTAGGAGGCTGGGCGCCAGGGCGTTCTGCGCAGGTAAAGGAGGAGACCGCGCAGCGGGCGGGGGACACGGAGCAGAACGCCCTGGCGCCCAGCCTCCGCCCCCGCTAAGCTTAGGCCCCGCCCCGCACACTATCATCCAACGCATGCAGCGACGCCACTTTTTGACCGCTGGCGTCGGCACCGTTTGCGCCGCTGCCGGATGTAAAGCCCCCGACCCCCACGCCCATATCACCGGCGGCTTCAGTGGTGCCCAGCCCGAGCGTGGCCACCACATGCGCGACCTGCTGCAGCCCGGCAAGACCTGGCCCAGCCCCGCAAAAACTTTCAAAACTCGCGTGCTGATCGCCGGTGGTGGCGTGGCTGGCCTGGCCGCCGCACGTGCGCTGCGTCTACAAGGCATGGACGACTTTGCGCTCTTAGAGCTGGAAGACTCCGCAGGCGGCAACAGCCGCGCTGGATCGGTGGGCGGCATCACCTGCCCGCTAGGCGCGCACTACCTGCCGCTGCCGAGTGACGATGCCCCTGAGGTGCAAGACCTGCTGGAAGAACTGGGCATACGCACCCGCGTGGCCGGCCGTTGGCAGTACGACGAACGCCACCTGTGCCACAGCCCGCAGGAGCGGCTGTTCTTCCACGGGGAGTGGCAAGAAGGCCTGCTGCCGGTACACGGCGTGGGCGACGACACGCTGGCGCAGTACCGCCTGTTTGCCACCCTGGTGGCGCAGGCCCAAAAGGCTTCCCGCTGGACATTGCCTGTGCGAAATGGGCCTCTAGCCCCCGTGCAATATGCCCTATGTGCTATTACTTTCGTAGCATATTTGGACCAGCACGGCTTGACCGATCCCCACCTGCTCTGGTACCTGGATTACTGCTGCCGCGATGACTACGGCGCCGGGATTGCCACCGTGTCGGCCTGGGCTGGCATCCACTACTTTGCCAGCCGCCACGGCTTTCACGCGCCGGGCAGCGAGGGTGTGGAGCGTGAAGGCCTGTTGACCTGGCCCGAGGGCAATGCCTGGCTGACCCAGCGCATGGCCACTCCACTGGGCGAGCGCCTGCACACGGGCCGCGTGGTGTTGCGCATCACCAGTGCCAAACACGGTGTCGAGGTGGATGCATTCAACACCGCGACCCAGGCCATGGAGCGCTGGCAGGCCGAGCAGGTGGTGGTGGCGCTGCCGGTGTTTGTGGCGGCGCGGGTGGTGCAGAACCCACCCGAGTTTCTGCGCCAGGCCGCCGCCCAAGTGGTTTATGCACCCTGGCTGGTGGCCAATATCCACCTGGACCGCGCGCTGCACGACCGCCCGGGCGCGGCCCCGAGTTGGGACAACGTGTTGTACGGTGGGCCCGAGGGTGGGATTGTGGGCGGCGTAGGCCTGGGTTATGTGGATGCCACCCACCAGAATCTGCAAGCCCTGCCCGGCCCCACCGTGCTGACCCACTACCGCGCGCTGGGTGATGTGGCCGGCGGCGCCAACGCCGGGCGCAAGCTGTTGCTCAACCAGCCCTGGACCGCTTGGCGCGACACCGTACTGGCAGAGCTGTCCACCGCCCACCCCGACATGGCCGCCAAGGCCACCCGCATGGACATCACCCGCTACGGCCACGCCATGGCCATCCCAATCGCAAGGGTTAATGGTCAAATTGGCCTCCAGCCCCCATCGAATATGGTCATGTCGCTATCGAAACAGAAGCATTTCAGTGCGCACTACCCCGCACGCGCGGTGCTAGGCTGGGAGCGGCTGCGTTTTGCCCACAGCGACTGGGCGGGCTATTCGGTGTTTGAAGAGGCGTTTACGGCTGGCCATTGGTGCGTTTAGTTCGCAGCTCGTCTATCATGGTACTGTTGCCTCGGACCTGCCGATGGTGACGGGCATGGCGTATCGCGACAGCACTTCTAAAAGTACTAACTTTGGAGACTTGAGCTATGGAGCAGACTAGTCCTGTAGGAAGCCGCAACAACCCGATGCGCAAGATCATCATCATGATCGGGATCGCCATCACGGTCTTCCTTGCCTTCACCAGTTACAGCGTCAAAAAATCGGTAGAGAGCAGTTCGCAACTCTCCACCATTCGAGACCTGTACTTTCCGATACTCGAACGCGTGGACGCCAACATTGTCCGGCTGGACAAGATGGAGGAAAACTATCTCAATGCCGTAATGCAGGGCGAGCAGGATATGGTGACGCAGGCCAATGAGGTGCACAAGCGTGCGGATGCCGTCTTTGTCGAAATGATCAAGCTCAATCCGGAGCGAGAAGGGGCCATTCGCAAGCTGCGTGAGGCTGCACAAAAATACAAAGACCTGGCCACCAGCGTTGCCGCTGATTTGGTGGGCAAGACCGGCAATGACGTAAGCGCGCGCACGCAAGATATGAGCAAGACACTGGAAGACTTGCGCAAGGACATCAAGACCTTTCGTGAATCCAGCTACGCCGACTTCACCCAGACCCTTGGCGATACACAGCACTCGGTCAAGGTCAATATGTACATGGGCTTAGCCCTGGGGTTGATGAACCTTTGCTTCATGGGCGTGCTGGTGTACTTTGTGCGCAATAACGTCAAGATGATCGCCGTCATCGGTGAGCAAAACGCAAACCTGGAGACCCGTGTTGCGCAGCGCACAGCAGAGCTGAGCCAGAAGACGAATGACATCAATGCCATGCTGCAAAACATGAAGCTTGGTGTGTGCACTGCGGTGCCTGGCAACCGGATTCACCCGGAGTATTCCAGCTATATGACCACCATCTTTGATTCCGATCAACTGGCTGGCCGAGACGTACTGGAAGCGCTGTTTGCCCGGACCAACTTGGGGGCCGATACGCTGGACCAGGTGTCCGTGGCACTCACCGCGATCGTCGGTGAAGACGCGATGATGTTTGACTTCAACGGCCACCTGCTGGTGCGGGAGATGAAGATTTCCGGTGCCGACGGTGCTACCAAGATCTTGCAGATGGACTGGAGTCCGATTCTGGGTGAAGGAGACGTGGTCGACAAAGTGCTGTTGATCGTGCAGGACGTTACCCATTTGCGCGCATTGGAAGAAGCCGCTGCCCATCAAAAAGCGGAGTTGGACATGATTTCGCAGATCATCAAGATCTCGATCGGCAAGTTCAACGACTTTGTTGCTTCATCCCAAAAGTACCTAGAAGAAAACCGCAGGCTGATCTCCCAAGCCCACAGTGCCGACACCGAGACCATTGCCGCTTTGTTCCGCAATATGCACACCATCAAGGGCAATGCGCGGACCTTCGAGCTCAACCTGATCACCGACTTTGCGCACATTGCAGAGCAGGAGTACGACCGCTTGCGCAAGGACCCCACGGTGGATTGGAATCCAGAGCAACTGCTTGCAGAACTCGGGGCGGTGGAGGATGCCGTCAACCGTTATGTGGAAGTCAACGAGAGCAAGCTCGGTCGCAAGGGCCGGGCATCCGATTTGCTGACGACAAGGGGCGTCTTTATTTCCAACGACGAGATCCTGTCACTCAAGGCGCAAGCGGCTGAACTCAGTGCTGGCGATCCCCAGGCCGCGCTGGCGCGCCTGCAGGCATCGTTGGGTCAACTCGGTCTCATTGCATTGGAGCGCCTGGTATCGGGCTCGGTCGATTCGCTGGCATCGCTGGCCAAGGAGTTGGACAAGCCCACACCAGCAGTGGACATCGTCAACGGAGCCATCGGCTTTAACAACCAGTTCGCCGAGGCCCTCAAAAGCTCCTTCATGCACATCGTGCGCAACTCCATGGACCATGGCATTGAAAGCCCTGCTGAACGCCAAAGCGCGGGTAAGCCTGAGCAGGGTCGTATTCGATTCGCCTGCGAGCGTGTGGGCGACGCATTGCAACTGCACATTGGCGACGACGGCCGGGGGCTGGCCTTGCACAAACTCTACGCCAAGGGGTTGGAGGCCGGAGTCTTTGGCCCGGATCAAAAACCATCCGCACAGGACGTGGCGGAAATTATTTTCTATTCGGGTCTTTCCACCGCCGAGCAGGTTTCGATGGTGTCAGGTCGCGGGGTGGGAATGGATGCGGTACGGGCATTCCTGCAAGAGCACGGCTCCCAAGTTCAGATCGTGCTCGACCAGCGAGACGCCGAATTCGGGTTCACACCGTTCAAGTTTGTGATTACGTTGCCGCAGAGCGCCTACACCATTTGAGCGGCGGCGCCGTTAACGCGGTGCGGTCAAGGTTGCGTCAATATGACCCGCACCGAACTGTCCACGGCGGACTTTTCAATGTAACCAATCGCGTTGGGGTTCTCTACGACGGCTTTCTTCACGTCTTGGCTGCTGGCCAACTCTTTCGGTGGTTTCCCTTTGCCGGAAAACACCATGTTTGCGCGAAAGGCCAACACCTGCTTTTGCGTTTTGTTGGTTAATTTTTCGTAAAACTCATTGCGAAGGGGCACGCCATCGGGCAGGTCTAGCGGGGTCGCCGATTCACCGCCGGGAAAAGTGGACACCTTGCCTAGAAAAATCTGAGCGGACTGTTCTGGCGTGAGCGTGGCAATAGGATTCTTGGCCCCTACAACGACTACAAACTCCGCATGTACCCATGCGCACCCCACCGACAGGACCAACGCTGCGACATATTTTTGAGTTTTCATGATAGGGCCTCAAAAAACAAAATCAACAACAACGCTGATGACATTCGCATTGGGATTGCTCAAAAAATTCGGTTGCCAGTTGGTCAGAGAGCTAGGAAAAATTTGTGAAATCGCGCCGGAACGAACCTGTTCGTACTGGACCTTGAGATCCGCATTTTTCTTGAAATCCCACCGCAGTCCAACAGCGGTAACCGTCTGTTTGTCCCCAGGGTAAGTTCCAAATGAGCCCAGATCGCCAAGCGTGTCCTGTGTCAGGCTCGAGTATTGAAAGTAGGGTGTGAAATCGCCGAATCGGTATCCAGCGCCCGCAGTCAACGCCGTGAAGTCGCCATACGACTTGTCCGTCATCCGCAGGTAGTCAGCGGTCACGAACCAGCCACCGGGGTCATAGTTGAATCCAATAGACCAGGTCTTGTACGGAACATCGTTCAGCAGAAAATCAAAGTACAGCCAATCGTATTTGAGGTCCATATAGGCGGCGTGTACCTTGAGATCCCCCAGCTCGATCACATCCGAAATACCGATGATGTTTTTGAGGCGTAAGTAGTTTTGCCCCATCAATGGACCAGACCCAGGGTAATTCACGTCACTCTTGCCATACAGCAACTGAACACTATTGGCAGCCGCGCCAATCGGAAACTGGTAGGTGACGTCCAGCCCATCGCTGTAGGTATTGGGCATGTTGGCAAGCAGCTCCGTGCTGTTGCGCACAAACGGGTTGCCATAGCCAATACTTTGGGTCTCGGATCGCAACAGCAATGGCCATACGGTGCGGCCACCCCGAACAACCAAATTGGGCGTCAACTTGTACGACACGTTGGCCCACTCAATCGACGGTGAGTACGAATTGTTATAAGCCTGCTGGGAGATGATTTGCACCACAGCCGACCAGTCTTTGGAGAAATCCGCGTTGAGTTGAAAGCCAAGCTTGGTGTCCACATCAGCACTCCAACTTCGGGTAAAACCCGCGCCGTTGGGATGGAAAACCGTGCTGCTGAAATCGGCGTTGGAGTTGTCCGAATGGGACACCCCAAGCGTGCCAAAACCGCTGAAGCGATACGTCGGCCCCTCGCCCGATGATCCTTGCGCAGATACGCTGCCAACCCCACCAACGACTGCCGCGAGGCAGAGCAATTTTTGAAGATTTAACATAAACGAATCCATGTTTTGAAGCCCAGGCGGCTTGTTCAAATAGATACTAGCAGCAATCGATTAACAAGAAAATACCATTTTTAAGCACCCGTGTTAGATCGGCGCAACACAGGGCAGGTCCAGCACAAAAAGCGAGCCCCTGCCGATCTCGGACTCCAGCCGAATGCTGCCACCCAGTACACCTTCCACGATATTGTTCACGATGTTCAGTCCCAAGCCACTGCCGCCATGGCCGAGCTTGGTGGTGAAGAATGGATCGAAAACCCGTTTGAGATGTTGCTGAGATATGCCGCGCCCGTTGTCGCTGAATTCGATGCGAATGTGCCCCGGCCGTTCAATCGCTGCGCGCAACACCATTTTCCCGTTTTCGGATGGTCCAAAAGCATGGGTCAGCGCGTTATCGATAAGGTTGCTCAAGACCTGCACCAAAGGGCCGGGAAAACTATCCATCGTTATGCCTTCTTCGATGGCCACATCGATACTCTCCGGATGCAGTTTTCGCAGAAAGTAATAGGTCGTCAAGACGTCCTGAACGGTCCCGGCAAGGTCAAACACCCTTCGACGTTCCGAGGCCCGGTCTACCGCCACCATTTTGAAACTGGAGATCAAATCGGCGGCCCGTCGCAGGGATCGCTCGGTCAGATCCGCACCTTCGAGTGCAGTATTCACAAAATTTCCGAGATCCTTTCGGGACACGTTGTTTTGCGCCACTGCAGCGGCAAATTCCTTAGCTTTCTGGTGCACGGTTGTTGCGGCCACCAACGCGTTCCCGATCGGCGTATTGAGTTCATGCGACACACCCGCCACCAAAGCGCCTAGACCGGCCAATTTCTCCGATTTAACCAGTTGCTCGCGTGCGCTTTCGAGTTGGGCAACGTTGGCGGCCAACAGCCGATTGCTGGCATTGAGTTCCTCGGTTCGCGCTTGGACTCGCGCCTCCAATCCAACAGTCAGACCGGATATCTCTGCGATGTTGGACGCAATGGAATCCGCCATGGTGTTGAAGTTGGCCGACAAATCCGACAACTCATCCGAGCCGTCAATTTTGACGCGGATACTATAGTTGCCTCGGGCAATCTCCCGGCTGGCTCGGTTCAAGCGTGCGACCCGCCGAGCCACTCCTATGCCTGCCAGTGCTATCGCAAGAAAGATGAGCAATGTGGCGGCTCCCGCGATTGCGAGTGAAGCGGTGTTGACCCGCTGGAGTGCGTCCATGGACGACTGCGTCGCCAACCCATACTGCACGAACCCCACCTCTGAGCCGAACAGCAAAATTGAATTGCGAATATGGCAAAGTCCTCGCACGGCGCAGCTTTCGTACGCGTCTCCTGCGTCTGGAGCGGGCAAGGGCAATGCCTTCGCCCCGGCCACCAACTGCGTCGCCCCGTCTTCCTTGACCACCACCACATAGACAATGCCGTTTTTTTCAGCGTCACTCACGACCTCCCTGAAAAACGCTTCGAGGGTGCGTAGGTCTCCTCCCTGTTGATTGCTAGCAGCCGAGATTGCGGTATTGAGGAGCTGCGAAGTCTGCCCAATGGTGGTGTGAATGTTGGCAGTCAAGGTCTGTTCGAGCGCCTGGTAGTTTCCAAAATAACTACCTGCCAACAAAATGCCCCACGACACCACCAACACCACCGAGATCCGGAACGTCAATGTCCGCCAAAAACCTGGCAACACCGAACGTGAATAGGACTTTTCGGGGGTTGGCTGGACTCCCATTAGAGTGGCCCCCAGGACAAACCGAAACCCAGCCGAACCCATCGAAACAGGGTTGGTCGCCAGTACCTGCAGACGCTACATTTCACGTTTCACATCCTTGTGCAATTGCTGTTTGTACTGTGTATTCCTAGTTTGCTCAATTGATTATCGCGAATCAAGCGTGTTGACGCCGACCGAAAGCGGCTTAGTGTTGAAACTAGCGCGCACCGGTTCCTGGCGCATGCCCTGGCAACCACTCGCTGATAAACGACAAGAAAGCCCGGG
Source organism: Rhodoferax sp. (assembly GCA_046598245.1). Lineage (GTDB taxonomy): Bacteria > Pseudomonadota > Gammaproteobacteria > Burkholderiales > Burkholderiaceae_C > Allorhodoferax. The sequence continues at coordinate 5,584 of JBKJJC010000247.1, read as the reverse complement.
TCCGCGCTGGTATCAGCTTGCGCGATGGCACTGCCGCATAGATCGTCAAGCGGCCCGCCATCCAGTCTGGCAATACGTGGACCAATTCCCCGGAGGCCAGGTGGTTGACCACCAGCAGCCGCGACAACATGGCGATACCGGCACCATCCAGCGCGGCGCGGTACAGCACGTCCAGGCTGATGGACTGCAGGGCAATGGGCATGTCTACCTCGACCGCTTCACCGTCGCCTATGGCTGGGCGCAGGCGCAAGCGTCGGCTGCTGGCGCCGCCGCCTTGCTGGCGTGGAAACTTCAGGTAGTCGTGCCGCGCCAGATCGCCAGGCTGCAGTGGGGTGCCAGCGCGCGCCAGGTAGGCGGGTGCCGCGCACAGGATCCACTCCGATGTGGACAACGCGCGGGCCACCACATTGCCGTCGTACTCCTCGTCTACGGCCATGAAGGTCACGTCGAACTCGTCCACCCGCCGCTGCGGGAAAGGGTCCACCGCAATCTCCAGCGCCACCTTGGGGTGCTGTTGCCGCCAGGCCGCGATGTGGGGCGCCAAAAAGTACGACGCCAGCACCGGCGACGCCAGCACATGCACCGTGCCCTGCAGCTCCTGCGTGCTGGTGCCTACGGCGGATTCGGCGTCGTCGATCTCGTTCAGGATGCTGCGCACCCGCAGCAGGTAGACCTCGCCGGCTGCGGTGAGCGCCAGCTTGCGGGTGGTGCGCTGCATCAGCCGCGCGCCAAGGTGTTGCTCCAGGTCGCCAAACAGCCTGGTTACGGTGGCCGGCGACAGGTCCAGCGTGCGGGCCGCGGCGGCAAAACCGCCGTCATCCACCACCCGCTGGAACACCCGCATGGATAAAAGTCGGTCCATATGTGCAATATGTAAGTTTTCAACCCCTTGATTATTTCATTTTCAGCAATGATGAATTACTGACCCGATGGTTTTTAATTATCGAAATCGGCGTACAGTTCAACCCATCGATGAGCCGAAACACAAATAGACGACTCACCGAGGCTGGACAAGCCAGGGCCTAGCGGCCCACGACCTGCCCGGAAATGTCTAACCACTTTTGAAGGAAATTCATCATGAAAAACACCATCGCCACTACTGCTTTGATCCTTGTTGCTGGCTTGAGCGCCACCGCCAGCTTTGCCGCTGAAAGCTCGCCCCGCGCCCGTTTGAACAACACCGACACCAGCTCCTACTTCCCCAAATCGGCTCCCAGCGTGTTCAGCCGCAGCGAAGTGAAGGCCGACTGGGCTACTGCTGCCAAGAGCGGCAACCTGCCCGCCATGGGCGAAGGCTACAACGTGCGTGCTGCATCCGAAGTCAGCACGCTGACCCGCTCCGCCGTCAAGGCTGACTACCTGCAAGCCCAAAAGGCCGGCACTTTGCCTCCTATGGGCGACCGCGGTTAATACCCCGCACTGAGCCGCAGCAATCCCGCCCAAGTGGCGGGATTTGTCGTTGTGGGCCCCTAGAATTGGTCACCGCGTCTGCATTGGCGCTTGCCACATTCGCCCATAACCATGAATTTCTTTGTCATCTCAATCTTGGCGGCCGCCGTGGCGTATTACTTCCAGCGCCGCGACGAACACCGCCGCATCCTGCTGCTGGGCACCCACCTGGGGCAGTACCAACTTGAAAAGCTGATGGAGACGCTGACCGAAGGGTATCTGCGTGCGCTGGGCGAGGCCAACGCTGAGCGCCAACAGCAGATTTGGAGCATGTTGACCACCACGGAACAGACCCTGTGTGAGCAGTTCAAGCGGTTTGCTGCCGACTTTGGCCGCCTAGACGCCGATGCCACCCGCGCCAGCAAGCTACCCCTGTCCATTTTTTACACCCGCCGCTGGCTGCCAGGCAGCACGTTTGACTTTCGCCAGGCGATGGACGTGCATGCCAAAGGCATTTGCCAGGCGATCCACAGCGACGCGCAATTCGCAAGCCCCAAAGACAAGGCCTTTACGCTGCTGGCCGAGCTGTATTTGATGCAGCACAGTTGCCATTGGTTTTGCAAATCCAAGACAGTGGCATCCACCCGCTTGGTGCTGCGGCACCAGACGCCGTATGAAAAAGTGCTGGAATCGGTCGCACCCGCTACACGCCAAGCCTATAGCGCACTGGTGGCGGGCTGATTACGCCATCGATCAGAAGCGATCGGCCGCTAAACTTGCGCCACGGGCATCGCTCTTGCTTGGCCCAAGTCATTTCAATTCTCACCAAGGCACCAACCCATGCAGCATGTCGTTTTCAACCAAAAAGGGGGCGTAGGCAAGTCCACCATCACCTGCAATCTGGCCGCCATCAGCGCCTGGCAGGGCAAACGCACCTTGGTGATTGACCTGGACTCGCAGGGCAATTCCACCCGCTACTTGTTGGGCGCCGACATGCCCGACAACCTGCCCAATGTGGCCGAGTTTTTTGAGCAGAGCCTTAAATTCACCATACGTGACAAGGGCGCCAGCGAATACATCGTTCACACCCAGTGGGAGGGGCTAGACCTGATGCCCTCCAGCCCGCTGTTGGACGAGTTGCACAGTAAGCTGGAGTCGCGCCACAAGATCTACAAACTGCGTGACGCGCTGGAACTGCTGGCCGAAGACTACGACCAGATCTTCATCGACACGCCACCGGCGCTGAATTTTTACACCCGCTGCGCGTTGATTGCAGCCCAAGGCTGCCTGATCCCGTTTGACTGCGATGATTTTTCGCGCCGCGCGCTGTACACATTGCTGGAAAACGTGGCCGAAATCAAGGCTGACCATAATGCCGATCTGGAGGTGGAAGGCATCATCGTCAACCAGTTCCAGGCCCGCGCCAACCTGCCCCAGCGCATGGTGCAGGAGCTGATCGATGAGGGTCTGCCGGTGTTGCGGCCTTACCTGCGCTCCTCCGTGCGCATCCGCGAATCACACGAGCTGTCCATGCCCATGATCTTTCTGGACCCTAACCACACGCTGACCCAAGAGTTTGTGGCGCTGCACGACGCCCTGGCCTGATCATTTATAGCCAAATAGGCCGCTAGCCCCCGTAGAATAAGCATATAACGCTATAAATATCATAGTTCTATTGGGGTAAAGAACTACCCCGCTGCAGCGCTTGACGCAGCGCCTGCTGCGGCGCAAACAGCCGCACCAGTGCATCCATCAGCGCATGGGCTTTGGCAGAGTGGTCGGCGCCAAAGTTGCACACATACACATCCACCGTCACGCCCTGCTGTTCGGGCCAGGTGTGTATGCACAGGTGGGATTCGGCCAGCAGCACCGTGGCGGTCACACCCCCCGGGCCGTGTTCGGTGGCGGGGAAGCTGTGGGCCAGTTGGTTGACCGGTTGCAGGCCCGCGTCCAAGACTTCTTGTGTACAGCGGGCGAGCAGACGCGTGGCGTCGGTGAGCCACGCACTTTCGCACTGGCAGCGGGTCAGATCGGCGGTGAGGTGTAGGCCTTGCATAGATGCCGCGACTGTAGATTATTTTGGCGGTGGCCCGCCCCATTTGTGACGCCAAGTAAAATACCGGGTTTCCCCCAGCCCCCACCTTACCCGGAGTCGCCCAGCCCATGGCCACCACCCCCAATACAGACCAAATGGCCAACGCCATCCGTGCCCTCGCAATGGACGCCGTACAGGCCGCCAACTCTGGCCACCCCGGCGCGCCCATGGGCATGGCCGATATGGCAGTTGCACTGTGGGGCCCCAGCGCCAACGGCGCGGGCCAAAGCCACCTGAGCCACAACCCGAGCAACCCCAACTGGTTGAACCGCGACCGCTTTGTGCTGTCCAACGGCCACGGCTCCATGCTGATCTATGCGCTCTTACACCTGACCGGCTACAAGCTGCCGATTGGAGAGCTGAAGAACTTCCGCCAGTTGCACAGCAAGACCGCTGGCCACCCCGAGGTGGGCGTCACCCCCGGCGTGGAAACCACCACCGGCCCGCTGGGCCAGGGCCTGACCAATGCAGTCGGCATGGCATTGGCCGAAAAATTATTGGCCAGCGAATTCAACCGCAAAGACGGTGACGTAGACCACACCATCGTCGACCACCACACCTATGTTTTCATGGGCGACGGCTGCCTGATGGAAGGCATCAGCCACGAAGCCGCCGCACTGGCCGGTGCCTGGAGACTGGGCAAACTGATCGCCCTGTACGACGACAACGGCATCTCCATCGACGGCCAAGTTGCACCCTGGTTTATCGACAACACCGCCCAGCGTTTTGTGGCCTACGGCTGGAACGTAATCGGCCCTATCGACGGCCACGACGTCACTGCGGTATCGAACGCGATTGCCGAAGCCAAGAAAACGGACGACCGCCCCACCCTGGTCATCTGCAAGACCCATATTGGCAAAGGCAGCCCCAACCGCGCCAACACCGCCAAAGCCCACGGCGAACCGCTGGGTGCTGAAGAAATCAAGCTCACGCGCGAGTCGATTGGCTGGAGCCACGAACCCTTCGTGGTACCCAAAGAGGTCTATGCCGACTGGGACGCCAAGGAAGCCGGCAAAGCCGCGGAGCAAGCCTGGAAAGACAAGTTCGCCGCCTACCAAGCCGCCTACCCCGCGCTGGCCAAAGAGCTGCTGCGCCGCATGAAGGGCGATTTGCCCAAGAATTTCGTACAAACGGCGGTCGACACCGTCATTGCGGCCCACACCAAGACCGAGACCGTTGCCAGCCGCAAGGCCAGCCAACTGGCACTGGAATCCTTCACCGCAGCCCTGCCCGAGTTGCTGGGCGGCTCGGCGGATTTGACCGGCTCCAACCTGACCAACACCAAGTCCACCCCCAGCCTGCGCTTTGACGCTTTGAGTGGCGCGGTGGTGAAGACCGAAGCCGCGAACGGTGAAATGGTTGGCGGCCGCCACATCAACTACGGTGTGCGCGAATTCGGCATGGCTGCCATCATGAACGGCGTGGCCCTGCACGGTGGCTTCATCCCCTACGGCGGCACCTTTTTGACCTTCAGCGACTACAGCCGCAACGCCGTGCGCATGGCCGCGCTGATGAAGCTGCGCGTGATCCACGTCTTCACGCACGACTCCATCGGCCTGGGCGAAGACGGCCCGACGCACCAGTCGGTCGAGCACGCCGCCTCGCTGCGCCTGATTCCGAATCTGGACGTGTGGCGTCCCGGTGACACCGCCGAGACCGCCGTCGCCTGGACCGTGGCGCTGCAGAACAAGAACAAGCCCACCGCGCTGCTGCTCTCGCGCCAGAACATCAACTACGCACCCAAGGCCGGGTTGGGCGACATCAGCAAAGGCGCCTACGTGCTGGCCGAGGCTAGCGAAGTGGGCCTTAAGAAAAAGACCCAAGCCGTCATCATCGCCACCGGCTCCGAAGTTCAACTGGCGCTCAAGGCCCAGGAGCTGCTGGCGACCCGGAAAATCGCGGTGCGCGTGGTCTCCATGCCGAGCAACACCACGTTTGACAAACAAAGCGCGGCCTACAAGAGCAGCGTGTTGCCCGCCGGCGTGCCCCGCATCGCGGTCGAAATGGGGGTTTCGGATGGCTGGTGGAAATACGGCTGCGCCGCGGTGGTCGGCATCGACACTTACGGCGAGACGGCCCCGGCCCCGGTGTTGTTCAAGC
>JBKJJC010000131.1:0-8380 GCA_046598245.1 Rhodoferax sp. | reverse complement strand
ACCCCCACCCGCCATCGCCCCACCACCGGACCCGTTGGCCAATATCCAGATCCACGGCATTTTCTCTGGTCAAAATGCCGGCATTCTGGCCCGCGTGGATGGGAAGGTTCGCAGCATCAAGATCAACGATTCCGTAGGTCCCTGGACCCTCAAAAGCATTGAAGGGCGGGACGTCACCTTCGGGCGGGGCGATGAAAAGCGGCAATTGCGTTTGACCTATGCCCGGCTCGACGCCCCCATCCCGAAAGCGGTAGATGCAAATGCGCCACCGGCAACGGCGCCGGTCGCCGGGGCTGTTGGCGTCCCGCAAAGGAATCAAGACGAAGCTCGTGAGCGCCTGAAGCGTCGCAATGAATTGAGGGCATCTCGAGGACTGCCTCCACTTACCGACTAATTGGTGCTTTTACTTTTCATTGTCCCGAGCGCGGACAACAACGCCTGCAACGACAATTCCTTACAGACCTGCCCTCAACCCGCAGCACAATGACTTCCAAATGATCTATCCCAAAAAACTCCTCTTTGTCTGGATTGCCAGTATGGCCGTGGGTGCGCAAGCGCAGTTCATGGAACCAGCTCCGACACCGACACCGGCACCACCACCCGCTGTTGCCGAGCAACCTCGTATCCTGCGTGGCAACGATCAAGTGCTGGCCCCGCCCAGCAACAAGGGGCAAATTACCGGTTCTGCTTCAGGCCTCAAGTTTGAAGAAGCCCCGCTCGCCGATGTCGTCAGCCTGATCCTGCGCGAAATCGCCAAGGTGGATTACGTAATCCACCCACCCATCAACGGCAGCGTGACGCTGGCCACCCAGGGCGAAATATCGGCCGATCAGGCCGTGCTACTGCTTGAAGCGGCACTCCAGGCCAATGGCCTGCAAATGGCACGCGACACGCGCGGCGTCTACCATGTTGGTCGCGCCGAAGCCATTAAGGGCATCGTGCCAGCACTGCGCCAGGTTGGCGGTGCCGGTCCGTTGCCACCGGGTTATGGGGCCATCGTGGTGCCGCTCAAATTCATAGGCGCAGGAGAGATGGCCAGCATCCTGCGACCCATGGCCCCGCCTGAAGCCCTGGTGCGGGTGGACACAGTGCGCAACCTACTGGTGCTGGTGGGCACCCGCACCCAGGCCGAAGGTTGGCTTGACATCGTATCTACATTCGACGTAGACATGCTCAAGGGTATGTCGGTGGGCGTGTTCCCGCTCAAGCATGTCACCACCCGCGAGGTCGAGGCTGCCCTGCGCCTGCTCAGCGCCGGAAGCGCCGCCCCTGCTGCACCGGCGGGCGCCCCAGGCGCTGCCCGCGCGGCCGACCCTGCCGGTGGCGCGCTTCCCAGCAGCTTCCCCTTGTTCGGCGCGCTACGCGTTCTGCCCATTGAACGCATCAACAGCGTCATGGTCGTCACCCCCCGTGCCGCCTACCTGGACGAAGCCCGGCGTTGGATAGAAAAACTCGACCAACCCGGAGGCAATTCGGCCGAAGCCCAGCTCTTTGTCTACCCGGTGCAAAATGGCAACGCCAAGCACCTCGCAGACGTTCTCAACGGTCTATTTGGCGGCGCTACCCCATCCACCCAGCAAGCCACCAGCGGGGTTGCCCCTGGCCTTCGCCCGACCAGTGCAAGCACCACCGGCTTCAGCAATGCAGGCGTGGGGCTGGCAGTCGGTACAGCCAGTACAGTCGGTACAGCAGGTAGCTCGGCCGGTGGTACCAGCGCCCTGCAAGGCAACGGCCTGACTACTGTATCGCTCAACACTGGGCTACGCGTGATGGCTGACGAAATCAACAACGCGGTGCTGGTCTATGGTACCCGTGGCGAATTCGAGAAGATCGAGATGACGCTCAGGCGCCTGGACGTGCCCCCGACCCAGGTGCTCATCGAAGCCAGCATCATCGAAGTCACCCTGACCGACGACCTCAAATACGGTTTGCAATGGATCTTCACCGACAAGGTGCGCGACGGGTTGGCCGGCACGGGGGTACTCGGCACAGTCGCCGGCGCTGCGTTTGGCGCAACGCCAGCGGGCTTTTCTTACACCCTGCGCAACACACTGGGCGACGTGCGTGCAGTGATCAGCGCCCTGGCCGACAAGTCGCTGGTCAAAGTCATCTCCAGCCCCTCACTGATGGTGCTGGACAACCACACCGCGACGATTGCCGTGGGCAACCAGCAGCCTATCAAAGTGGGGGACACCATCACCACCGGTGGCACCATCACCAGCAACATCCAGTACAAGGACACCGGCGTCAACCTCGCGGTGACTCCCTCGGTCAACGCCGGCAATATGGTCACCATGCAAATTAACCAGTCGGTCACCGACGTGGGGCAGGTCGACGCGGCCACCCTGCAGCGCAGCTTTCTGCAGCGCCAGTTCGCCAGCAAAGTGGCGGTGCGCTCGGGCGAGACCCTGGTACTGGGCGGCCTGATTCGCGACAACACGACCAATGGCAAAAGCGGCCTGCCCGGCTTGCAGGACATTCCTCTTTTTGGCAGTCTGTTCGGAACCAATGTCAAAAGCACCAATCGTACCGAACTGCTGGTCATCATCACGCCGCGAGTGGTGCGTACTGAGCAGGACATGCGCCAAACCGGCCAGGAACTCAGAGACCGCATGAAAACGCTTTATCCGCCGGTTCAGCCGGTGCAACCCGAAGACGCGCTACCGAACCGGCACCCTTCCATCCATTAAATCGGAGTCACAACACGACATGCTAAATATCGACGCAAACAAAGCAAGCCTTGAGAGCCACAACAATCACCCAACGAGGACCGGTCGTTCGCGCTGGGCGACCCTCTCGGCATCGATCTGTGCCTCACTGTCGCTGGCGGCATGTGCCAGTCTCGGCGGCGGCACGCCGGAAGAGCAGGTGCGCCAACGCGCCACGCAACGATGGCAAGCCCTGGCGGCCGGAGAATTCAGCCGCGCCTACAACTACAACACCCCCAGCTTCCGGTCCGTGGTCACCCCCGACGGCTATCGCAACCGGTTTGGCGGTGCCGTCAGCTGGAAGGCCGCTGAAGTCGACCGTGTGACTTGCCCTGAGGTCGACAAATGCACAGCCCGGTTGCGAGTCGATTTCAAGCCTGTTCTGAGCCACCCAAACAGCCCTGCCATATCAACACACATGGACGAGACCTGGCTACTTGAAAATGGGCAATGGTGGTACTTCCAGAAAATTTGACGAAATCGGGTATGCTCGGCGTGGACTTGGATTTAGACCACGTGGGCGGCGTTCGAATTCTTCACACTTGGAGGCAACTTTATCGAGAAGAAATTGAACACCCCTAATAGCTAGGCAAACGGGCCACCGCGTCAACTGTTGTTTTTTAATCAAGGTAACAAAAAATAGCATTTAATGTCCTCGGGGCCATTTTGAACGTATGCTAATATCCACCAGCGTTTTCAACCCCCTAAGGGTTGCGCTCAACAATCTTTAAATGGAGTTTTTATGAAAAAAAATGTTCTAGCTTTGAGCATTACAGCGGCACTGATGGGGTTTGGCTTTGCAGGCGGAGCGCACGCAATTGGTTTGGCAAACTCAGCTCTTGCAAGTCCGGTGCCCCCGGGCGCTGCAGTTGGTTTGCGCACCTCGGTTGATGGTACCGGTCACTTCCTGTACGTGCCCTACTACAGCGTGCAAGCGGGCAACACTACCCTTATCAACCTGGTCAACACTGACACGGTCAACGGAAAGGCCGTCAAGGTCCGTTTCCGTGGCGCCGGTAATTCTGACGACCTTTTTGACTTCCAGGTCTTCCTGTCGCCTGGTGACGTCTGGACCGCCAATGTGTCCCAAAATAATAACGGCGTGGCACAGTTGACAACGGCGGACGCAAGCTGCACCAAGCCTGCCAAGAATGGCGCTGGTGGTCTGAACAGCACGCCATTTTCTACCGTCCGCATGAACAATTTCCGCGCGGGTGATGCTCTCAAAAACGAAACGCGCGAAGGTTATGTTGAGATTTTCAACATGGCGAACATTGCTCCCGGAAACAATCTTTTCACGGCCATCAAGCACGTGAACAGTGTTGCTCCTTGCTCTGGTGCAGCATTCACCAATCTGGACTCCGACCCGGCTGATCTCGCCGCGGCAACTGCTCTGGGCTTGTCGGCCCCGACCACCGGTCTGATGGGCAACTGGATCATCCTCAATGTGAATGATGCCGGCGCCTGGTCGGGTCAAGCCACTGCCATCAACGCGGTTGACGGTGCCGATGCCCCAACAACGGGTGCCCTCGTCTACTTCCCGCAGACCAACGAGTCGCTTGGTTTGAGTGCCACTGACATTGCCAAGTTCACGGCAGATCCGTGGTTGATTGCACAGCCCACCTTCGCCGCGGTGTACGACTTGCCTGACTTCTCGATTCCCTACACCATCCTTTCCGGCCCGGCTACTCAGGTCGGCTTTTTGAACACCGCGATTTCTACCCGCCGCGTCACCAACGAGTTCCTGACCAATTCGGCCATCAACGCGACGACCGACTGGGTGCTGTCAATGCCAACCCGCCGTTACAGCGTGGCCTGGGATTACTTTGCTGCCACTCCAGCCCGTGTTTACAATGCTGGCGTACCGGCTTTTGCCGCGGCCAATACGACTGTGATCGACAAGCAGGTTTGCGTGACTGGCGTGAGCGGCGTTTCCTACGATCAGGAAGAAAACACGGCTATCGATCCAGGTGCATCGGTGATTATTTCGCCAGTGTTGCCAGGTCAGCCCACCAGCTTCCTGATCTGCGGCGAGGCTAGCGTGTTGAGCTTCAACAATGGCGAGCCAGCGACATCGGGCCTGGTGACGACACCGTCCGGCACCCTGCGGTCAACTGTGGCCCGTTCAACGATTGAAAACGGCTACAAGGCTGGCTGGACAACTTTGGCTACCCCTGGCATTGGCAACGCAGGCTTGCCAATCCTGGGCTATGAAGCAGTTCGTGCGACTGCCGGCGCTAACACCTTTGGTGCAACGCTGGATCACCGGACCGCGCGCGTGCAGAATTAATTCTGCAACCTGTACAAGTTGTGCCTGGCCGGTGCAACTTGTACATCAAAAAAGCGGGGGAAACCCCGCTTTTTTTCATTTAGACTCGATTTAGCTTTCTTGTCGGCATTGCCCTTCTCACCCTTTGATTCAAAGATCGTCATGCATTTTTTCCCGTTACTTTCCCCATCATCGGACTATCGTTGGGCCTTAGGTCCACTCCTGGCGTTGCTTTTTTCAACTGCCATGGCGCAGCAGACCACGCCGCCTGCTTCTCCCATCGTGTTGCGTGAACCGGCCGGTGCACAAGTCAGCGTCGCCGATGTTCTCTCCGAACTGCGCCGCGCGTCTGCCACAGACCGTCAGGCCATCCTGTCAAAGCCGGAGATGGTGAGGCAAATTGCCAGCAACGTCATGGTCCGTCGCATGCTAGCCGCTGAAGCCGAGCGCGACAGTCTGGGCAAAGACCCGGTGATCGCCGCCACCCTGGCCATTGCGCGTGACCGTGTTTTGTCCGACGCACGTCTGGTTCTGCTTGACGCGCAGAACACCCCGGATGAGCCCACGCTGGAGACATACGCACGCAATCTGTACCAGGCCAACGCGGCCAAGTTTGAACAACCCGCCCAGACCCGTGCGCGCCATATTTTGCTGGCCAAAGCCGGTTCTGACGCGCTGCAAAAGGCGAAGGATCTTTTGGCGCAATTGCGTGCCGGCGCTTCGTTTGAAGAACTGGCCAAGACCCAATCGACCGACCAAGGCAGCGCTGCCCGCGGCGGTGATCTTGGGTTTTTTGGCGCCGGCAAAATGGTGCAGCCGTTTGAAGACGCGCTCAATAAGCTGAGCAAGCCCGGTGATTTGAGTGAACCGGTGGAGTCAGAGTTTGGTTACCACATCATTCGCCTGGAAGAACGCCGGGAAAAGGGCCGGCAGCCCTATGCCGAGGTGCGGGATCAACTGCTTGGCGAGGCCCACGCGGCCATCATGAATGAGTCTCGCGTGAAAAAGGTGCAGGCCCTGAGCAAGGACTTTGTCTTTCAGCTTGACGCGATTGACGCTTTGGCGAAACCTTAGCCGTCTTCCTAAAGCGAACTTTGACAGCCTTACCCTTACGGCATTGTTCGCAAGACTGGCAGGCCCTGTGGCGTGCCAGGAATCTGCTATGGGTCATGACGCGGCGAGAACTGGCAAGCCGTTACGCCGGGTCGGCGGTCGGCGTGCTGTGGGCTTATCTGCAGCCCGTTTTGACGGTGGGTGCCTATTTTCTTGTGTTTGACATTGTGTTTGCCATGCGCATGGGCGACCACGCTCCCGCCACACGCGTGGGCACCTACCTGGTCGTGGGTTCCCTGCCCTGGCTGGCCTTTTGCGAGTCTCTCGCGCGCGGGGCTAACTCTCTGGTGGACGCTGGTGCCTTACTTCAAAAGAACGCGCTGCCGCCGGTGTTGTTTGTGGCACGCAGTGTGCTGGCCGGTTGGGTGGTGTTTGTGCCCTTAATGGTCTTGCTCACGGTGGGTTATTTGCCCCTAAGTGGTTTTGGCTGGGCATTGCTGGCCGTACCCTTGCTCTTGCTGCTGCAGGGTCTGCTGGCTTTCTTGCTAGCCCATCTGTTGGCCATTTTGGCGGCCGCCGTGCGTGATACCGTACAAATTCTTGGGTTTGCGCTGTCGGTGGGAATTTTTCTCTCGCCCATATTGTTTCCGCTGGCCATGTTCCCTGAAAATTGGCGCTGGTTGCTGTTTGCCAACCCCATGACTGCGTTGGTAATGGCTTACCAGTCTGTGTTGCTGCAAGGGGTGTGGCCAGCTTTCTCCCTGTGGGCAGTTGCGCTGGGCTGGTTGCTGCTGCTGGCCCTGCTGCTCAACGGCTTGATCGCTCGCAGCCGCGATGAAATGGTGGACTGGTTGTGAGCGCAGCAGTCTTGCGGGTTCATGGTTTGGGCAAGCGTTACCGCCTTTACGCGTCACCGCGCGAACGCTTGCTGGCGCTTCTGGGTTGGGCTGATCGGTCGCAATCGCACTGGGCGTTGAGAGATGTCGGCTTTGAGCTGCAACGCGGCCAATGCCTGGGTGTGGTGGGTGACAACGGGGCGGGCAAGAGCACATTACTCAAACTCTTGGCGGGCACTCTGCAGCCCTCCCATGGCCATGTGCAACGCGCCGGGCGGGTCACTGCGATTCTGGAACTCGGCGCGGGCTTCCACCCCGATTTCACGGGCCGCGACAATCTGATGTTCGGCGGCAGCCTGATTGGCTTGGACCAGGCCGAGATGTCGCGCCTGTCCGATGAAATTATTGCGTTTTCAGAACTGGGCGAGGCCATTGATCGTCCGGTAAAGACCTATTCCTCGGGCATGACGGTGCGTCTTGCATTTGCGCTGGTGACGGCCCTGCAACCGGAGCTGCTCATCATCGATGAGGCGCTCTCGGTGGGGGATCAGCACTTTCAGAAAAAGTGTGCACAGCGAATTGAGTCATACCGCGAAAATGGATGCACCATTCTTTTTTGTTCGCATAGCATCTACCATGTACGCCAGTTGTGCGACGAGGTGCTTTGGCTGGACAAGGGACTGGTGCGGGGGTTGGGCGACACCGAAACGGTGCTGGCCGACTATATGACCCATGTGCGCTTGCAAGACAATACGCAGCAGGTCACAGTTCCGTCTAACCCCAATGGACACCCCGATACGCGCGCCGATCAGGATCTGACAAACTGGGTCGCCAACGGCAGGCGGGCTGGTCTGCTTGAGGCCCAGGTCCGAGGCTTGGAAGCTACCGCTAGCAACGCGTCGGCGTCGCTCCTGAGCGGTTCCGATCTGGTGATTCAAGTGCAGGCCGTATCGGTCAGTGACGAGATCCCCAGCGTGGGTGTCATGCTGGAGCAGTTTCAGGGGATAGGCATTACATCGGTTGCAACTCACGCGGAAGGCGCACAGTTGCGCGCCATCAAGAGCAGCGACGGATGGACAACGTGGCAAGTGACGCTGACCTTCCCCCAGCTTCCTTTGCATTCCGGGCAATACTCACTGAGCTTTTACTTGTTTGACGCGCGCGGTTTGGTGGTTTACGACGAGTGGAAGAATTTCATCGTGTTTCAGTGGCTCAGCCCGAGCTTGACACCCGGTCTGGTTCGTTTGCCACACCAATGGTCCTGATTCATCAACGCGAACGCCAGCGCGCGCAATGCCCGTTACACGATGAAACGTATTCGCACCGAACTGCGCGATTTGCTGGAACTGGTCTTGCTTCCAGGGCTAGCTGCAATCTTGCCTTGGTCTTGGTGTTTCTCTGTCTTTCAGCGGCTGGCCCGCATGGGCTGCTTGTATCGGGAGCCATGTGAAGCAGCATTGCTTCAGGCACGCAGGAGGGGCTGGGCTGGCGAGAATGAAGCGCATTGGATATGG
>JBKJJC010000296.1:0-12775 GCA_046598245.1 Rhodoferax sp. | reverse complement strand
ATCGCGCGGGTCGCAGACCAGCACTTCAAAGTCCAGCATCTTCGCCATCTGCGCGACCGCTTGCGATAACTGCCCTGCGCCAATCAACAGCAGGCGCCACTTGGGACCGAACACGGTTGTCAATAAGCTGCCATCGAACTGCATCGCCTGGCCGCGTGTGGCGTGCTGCAATTGCACGGTGCCAGTAGCCAACGTCAATTGGCGGGCCACCAGTTCATGCCGGTCGGTGCGGGCCAATAATTCCTGTATCCACGTCGTATCCAGCAGCGGTTCGCGCACCAGGCGAAGTGTGCCGCCGCAGGGCAGGCCAAAACGGGCCGCTTCTTCTTTGGTTACGCCGTAGGCCAGCATCGAGGGCAACTGTGGCGTGTGCGCACGGAGTCTGGGCGGCAGAGCGTTTTGCTCCGTGTCCCCCGCCCTTTGGGCTCCTCCTTTTACCTGCGCAAAACTCTCTGCCGCCCAGACTCCTGGAGTATTAGCGCTACCGAAGGCCGCCTTGGTCTGCGCGATCAGGTCATCCTCCACACAGCCGCCCGACACCGAGCCGCTGACGGCACCATCGTCCCGCACGGCCAAGAGCGCGCCGGGTGGTCGGGGCGCGCTGCCCCAGGTTTCGACCACAGTAACAAGCGTCACGGAGTGGCCGGCTTGGCGCCACTGCAGCGCGTCGGCCAATACCCTCAGGTCCAGACTTTCCATACGTCAGATCAGGCCAGCTTAAACGGCAGACCGCGCGGCGTCTTGCCGGTCAGCTTGGCAATCGCGTTACCAAAGGCCGGGGCCAGCGGTGGCAGGCCGGGTTCGCCCATACCGGTTGGCGGCTCGGCGCTGGGCACGATGTGCACCGCAATCTTGGGCATGTCGGTGATGCGGGCCACCGTGTAGTCGCCAAAATTGCTCTGCTCGACCACACCGTCTTTCAACGTGATGGCCGAACCCGGCAGGCAGGTGCCCAGCCCCATCAGTGCGGAGCCCTGCACCTGCGCCTCGATGGTTTTTGGGTTGACGGCCAGGTTGCAGTGCACGGCGGCGGTAACCGCATGCAGCTTGGGAACACCTTTGGTGACCGATGCCTCGGCCACATAGGCCACCACGGTGTCAAACGACTCGTGCACCGCCACGCCCCAGGCCTGACCTTTGGGCAGCTTGCGTTTGCCATAACCCGATTGCTCCACCGCCAGCATCAGTGCGGCCTTGTGGCGGGGATGTTTGTCACCCATGAGCTGCATACGGTACGCAACCGGGTCTTGGTTGGTGGCGCGGGCGATTTCATCAACCAGGGTTTCCATGACGTAGGCGGTGTGGGTGGAGCCCACACTGCGCCACCACAACACCGGCACGTTGACCTTGGGGTGATGCACCGACAGGCGCATGGGCACGTCATATGGCTCACGCATGCCTTCGACAATGGTGGCGTCTATACCGTCCTTGACCATCATGGCGGCAAAGGGCGTGCCCTCCACAATCGACTGGCCGACGATGACATGGTCCCAAGCCAGCACCTTGCCCTTGGCATCAAATCCGATCTCGGCACGGTGCACGTGCATGGGCCGGTAGTAGCCGCCTTTGATGTCGTCCTCACGGCTCCACAACACACGCACCGGCGCATTCACACCGGCGGCCATGGCCAGCTTGGCCACAGTGCAGGCCTCGACCACATAGTCGGCCGTGGGCACGGCACGGCGGCCGAACCCGCCACCGGCCATTTGCACATTGACCTTGACGTTTTGGGGTGCCAGGCCCAGCACCTTGGCCGCGGCCATGCCGTCAAAACCCGGCATTTGGGTGCCCAGGTAAATGGCGGCCTTGGCATCTGCACCGGTGCCGGTGACATGCACGGTGCAGTTCAGCGGCTCCATGGGCGCATGGGCCAAGTAGGGGAAGGTGAACTCTGCGCTGATCTTCTTGGGTGCCTTGGCCAGCGGGGCCATGTCGGCGTTGTATTTCAAAGCGCCGGTCTTCTTGGCCAGGGCCTTGTAGCTGGCCAGTTGGGCGGTGCTGTCCACCTTCTCAACCGCCGAGGTGTCCCACTCCAGCTTGAGCGCATCGCGCCCCTGTTTGGCCGCCCAGTAGCCCTGCGCGATCACGGCCACGCCCTCCCCGCCTCGGTCGGTGGGCATGCGCAGTACGGCCTTGACGCCGGGCACCGTCTTGGCAGCCGCATCATCCAGCGATTTGATCTTGGCGCCAAACACGGCCGGGTGGGCCACCACGGCCGTCAGCATGCCGGGCAATTGCACGTCGATACCAAAGTTCTGCTGGCCGCTGGATTTGGCTTTGGCATCCAGGCGCGGCGTGGCTTTGCCAATGATGCGGAAGTTCTTGGCGTCTTTGAGTGCCACCTTGTCGGGCACTGGCATCTTCATCGCCGCTTCCGACAGGTCACCGTAGCTGATGGACTTGCCACCCGCGCCCATGACCATGCCGTTCTCGGTGCGCAGCGTGTTGGCATCCACACCCCACTGCGCCGCCGCGGCGGCCACCAGCATGGTGCGGGCACGGGCACCCAGTTCGCGGTACTGCATGAAGGAGCGTTTGATAGAGCCCGAACCGCCCGTCAGGTGCATACCAAAGGCAGGGTCGACATAGGCTGCGTTGGCGTCACCGTGTTCGGCGGTGACCTTGCTCCAGTCGGCGTCCAGCTCCTCGGCCAGGCACATGGGCAATGCAGTCAGCACGCCCTGGCCAAACTCAAGCCGGTTGACGGTGACGGTGACCGTGCCGTCCTTGGCGATGCGCACAAACGCAGAAGGTTGCTCAAACGGCTTCAGCCCTGCGGGCGCGAACGGTGCGGCGGTCTGGGCGCCAGCCACCAGCGGATAGGCACCCAGCGCAAAGCCGGAAGCCACACCCACCTTGAGGAAGCTGCGGCGTGCCACTCCTTCATTTGCTATGTATTTAGTAGCACCTTGCGCACGTTCTACGCGGGCTAGAAGCCCTTTTGGCAATTGGTCGATCAGCTCTGGGTTTGTGGAGTCGAAATGCATGGTGATTTCCTCGCTCAATGATTGGGATCAGGCCAGGGATGCGGCGGCTGCGTGTATGGCGCTGCGCACACGCGCGTAGGTGCCACAGCGGCAGATGTTGCCCGCCATCGCAGCGTCGATATCCGCATCGCTGGGCTTTTTATTGGTCTTGAGCAAGGCGGTGGCGCTCATAACCTGCCCACTCTGGCAGTAGCCGCACTGCACCACATCGTGTGCCACCCAGGCGTTTTGCACGGCCAAGCCAACTTTGTCAGTGGCAACACCCTCAATGGTGGTGATCTTCTTGCCTGCCGCCGCCGAGATAGGGGTTACGCAGGAGCGTGTCGCCACGCCATCTACATGCACCGTGCAGGCACCGCACAAGGCGGCACCGCAACCGAACTTGGTGCCGGTCATGCCCAGCGTGTCGCGCAGGGCCCAAAGTATGGGGGTCGTTGAATCGGCATCGACCTGTGTGTCTTTGCCATTGATGTTCAGGGTTGGCACAGGAGTCTCCTCATTCTGCGGCCACGGTGGCCGGGTCGGCAGAATGTAATGCAAATCCTGGAAACGTGCAGCCGCTCAGCTTGACTGCTTGAAGGCCATCACGGCCTGGTTGCGCAGGGTGCGCAGCAGGGACAGCTCTTTTTCATCCAGTTCCAGCGAACCGCGGTTTTTCTTATCGGCATAAATCAGGCCGAAGGGTGCCCCCTTGAGCATGAGCGGCAGGAGCAGAAAGGTGTGCGCATTCAGGCCCTTGCGGTACCACTCTGGCAAGCGTTGCGCAAGTTTGGGCTCGGTGGCGTCGCTGATCATGGTGTCGGTGCCCTTATTGCAAACCACCGCAAACAGATCGGGTGTGCCGGACTTGAGTGGCACCTTGAAGTTTTTGACAAAGGCTTCCACTCCATTGCCCAGACCGAAACGGCCTGTCATGGTCTCGGTTTTCGCGTCGCGCATGCAAAAAATGATGTGGTCAAAGTCCATGGCGCGGATCATGGTCTCCAGGATCATGCGTAGCACATCGCTGAGCTTGAAGTCGTCCACCATGGCATTGGTGATGTCTTGTATACCGGCTGTCAGGGTCTGCGTCACACGCGGGTCTTTTGCTGCGTCCGGTGCGGGCTGTCCATTCGGCAGGGTCGTAGTCGTGGCGTGTAACTCCAAAGCCCTTAGCGCAGGGTCGGCGTCCGGAGCATGCACTGCGCCAGATGTGGCGCCGGAAGCATCGGGCATCTTCAGCAGATTGGCTGCGGCCGAGCCAGGCGTAACCCGGATCTCCATGGCGATAGCCAACTCGATCAATTTTTGCCGCGCGACGATAGTGGCCGCTTGCACATCCTTGGAACTGACGCCCATGGCGGACATGTACTTGCGTGAGACAGCTTGTATGCGCGCATCCACATCCTTAGGGGCAGAATGCAGCAACACGTCGGCGATCTCATTGGCCGCCAGCGCAATCCAGCGGATGCGCTCGCCAGAGTCAACCGGCGCTTTGGACGGCACCGCACCCACCGGTTGGCGCATACAGCGCTGCATGCCCATGGGCAGCCCCCAGGCCTTGGCAATGCCAAGACCCAGTTCCTCAAATGTGAGGCCCAATACATTGACCGAAGCAACGGCCTCGCTGACGGGTTCACGGGCGGATTGCACCAGCTTGCGCACCTGGCTGGCTTCTTCCGGAAAATAGAACTGCACCAGCAGGCGCCCCAAGTTCTGAAACATAGAGCCGATGAAGGCCTCTTCACTTTCGCCCGAACCTGGGCACAACTCACCGCCAATGGAGCCTGCCATCAGCGAGCGTAAGAATTCTTCCTTCAACTGCCCCGCATGGGCCTTGTCCTGCATATGCTCCAGCAGCACCAGGCTCAGCGCCATGTTGCGTATGCCGTTGAACCCCACCAGATTGACGGCGCGGGACACGGTGTTGATGCTGCCGCGGTGTGCGTAGTTGGCGCTATTGACGATGCGCAGCAGCTTGTTGGTGAGCGCTACATCTTTCAGGATTTCGTTGGTGACGCTGTTGACACTTTCGGTGTCTGAATTGGCCATGTTCTGGATGCGGACCACAGAATCCGACAGCGCAGGAAAATCGCTTTTGTGGCGCATGCGCCGCAGCAAAAAATCCAGCGTACTGCTTTTGTTGCTGGCGGCCTCACCAGACGCAGCGGCAGGCTTGGCCCATTGCTCCAGTTCGGTGTGAAAGGCGCGGGCCGTGCTGAAACGTTGCGCGGGGTCCAGCGCCAGCGACCGCTGCACGATGGCGCGCAGGCGATCATCCACATCGACGTTCATTGCTACCGGCAATGCCAACTGCTCATGCACCACGCGGTAGATGGCGCGGTAGGGATCGGGCTCATCAATCATGGGCTTGCCCACTAGCAACTCGGCCAGCACCAGACCGGCCGAAAAAATATCCATCGAGGCGGCGGGGGCTGCACCGTTGGCCGCTTCGGGCGACAGGTAGCCTACCGTGCCGCCACTGGGCACCACAGGGTCGGTGCTGTTGCGGTCCGGGATGCGGGCCGCAATGCCAAAGTCCATGACACGGGCACGGCCCGCCGCATCAACCAGCACATTGGATGGCTTCAAATCCCGATGCACCACGTTGGCGGCATGGGCTTCCGCCACGGCGTCTAGTATGTCGAGCATCAACGCAACTGCCTCCTGGGGTTGCAGCGCGCCGCGTTTTTTGAGGACCTGGTCTAGCGTGCTGCCGGCTATGTACTCAAATACCAAGTAGGGTTGGTGTTCTTGAATGTCCGCTTCGTAGACCTGAATGATGTTGGGGTGCTTGACCCGGCCCACGCTTCGGGCTTCGTCAAGCCACTGCATCAGGGCCTGTGGGTCGGAGCCACTACCGGGGCGCATGACCTTGATGGCCACTTCGCGCTCCATGCGCGGGTCAAACGCCAGCCACACCGTTGACTGGGCACCCTGGCCCAAAATCTTGCGAAGCTCAAAACGACCCAGTGTGTCGGATACACGCAAGGAGACCGTGGCAAGGGGTGAGCGGCCATTCGTGAAACGTGGAAGCGTGGACATTCTCAGGCGGATAGTTGGGTAGGCAGTGGGTGGTCTCAGCGCCACAGTATGACACTTCGAAACCCTCGCAGCCAAACAGAAAATTTAGGGGCACAATGCCCGCCAAATATTGCTACTGCTGGCGCAGTTGCCGACGCAAATGGGCCCGTTCCTGGTCACTCATTTGGCGTGGTGCGTAAGGCGTGGCCTCCCGCACCAACGTGATTTCCGGCTGAGATTTGAGTGACGCACGCAATAGGGCACGCCGCCGCTGCGTGTCGACTTCCGGCGTTTTTTCAATGGCAACGGGAATGCCGGGCACCATTACCTCCTTGACCGGGTGTGCCAAGGCCGCAAGCGGCAAAATGACCACAAAGGCGTAAAAAACACGGGACGCAAACAGCATGGGGTGGGAACGGGTTATGAGTGTATTGACCTCTTTGGCATTGTTGGGAGAATGGCTGCAACAGTCTGCCGCTTTTTGTAACTTTCTGTCAACGCCCCAAAATTAAGCAGATTGAACCCCCCGAAGCCGCGCAAAATCACGGTTGTTACAAATTTAAGACTTCCCCTATGCAGAACACGGCAACCCGACCCAACAAGATCCTGGTGGTAGACGATGACACCCGCATCCGCGACCTGCTCCGGCGTTATTTGGCGCAAGAAGGTTTTGATGTCCTCTTGGCGGAAGACGGCAAATCCCTGACACGCATCATGTTGCGGGAAACCGCAGACCTGATCGTGCTGGACCTGATGATGCCTGGCGAGGACGGTCTGTCGATCTGCCGTCGCCTGCGTGCGGCGGGTGACGTGACCCCCATCATCATGCTGACCGCAAAAGGCGAAGACATCGACCGTATCGTCGGCCTAGAGGTGGGCGCAGACGACTACCTGGGCAAACCCTTTAACCCGCGCGAGCTGCTGGCCCGCATCCATGCCGTGCTGCGCCGCAGGCCCACCCCGGAAGTACCGGGCGCGCCATCTACCGAGAATGAAGTGGCGCGTTTTGGCATGTTCACTTTTGACCTGGCGGCCCGCACCCTGCACAAGGAAGGCAAAGAGCTGACATTAACGACCGGCGAATTTGCCATGCTCAAAGCACTGGTGCGCCACCCCCGCGTGCCGCTGTCGCGCGAAAAACTGGCCCAACTCTCGCGCGGCCGAGAATTCGAACCCTTTGACCGCAGTCTGGATGTGCAGGTTTCGCGTCTGCGCAAGTTGATCGAAAAAGACCCGGCATCGCCCCACTTCATCCAGACCGTTTGGGGTGTGGGGTATGTTTTTGTCCCTGACGAAGCGGCCTGAGCTTGGGTTTACTCCGTACTAAACAAACCCAATCGGTATCGCAAGACGACTCCGAGTACGAGTCCTCGCCGGTCGGCCTCAACCTGTTCTGGCGTACCTTTTTCCTGATTGCCATGCTGCTGCTGGGCAGCATGTTGGCCTGGTTGCAAACCCTGCACTCGCTGGAGTTTGAGACCCATGCCGTACGCACTGCGCAAGAGCTGGCCTCTCAGGTCAATCTGAGCCGTGCGGCGCTGGTGTATTCGGACGCCATCGCCAGAGTCGCTTTGCTCAAGACCATGAGCGACCAAGAGGGCCTGCGCATCGTGCCGCGCGAACCCAGCGACCAGTACACCCCGTTTGATGGCGATGCGCTAAGCCGCCGCGTGGCCAGCGAACTGGCGATACGCTTGGGCGCAGGCACCATGGTGGCCAACAGCGTCAACAACCAGTCTGGTTTGTGGATCGGGTTTGTGATCGACGGCGACGACTATTGGCTGTTAACCGACGAGGCTCGGTTCCGCGCGGCGAAGGGTAAGACCTGGGGCGTGTGGTTGGCAGTGGCCACCGCACTGTCCCTGGTCGGCGCTGCGCTCATTGCACGGTTGATCAACCGCCCCCTGAAACAACTCTCGTTTGCCGCCAACCGAGTGCGCGAGGGAGATTTCGAGGCTAGCCGACTGGACGAGAACGCGCAGACTGGCGAGATCCGCGAGGTCAACATCGGCTTTAACCGCATGGCACAACGCCTGGCCAAGATCGAGCAAGACCGCGCCGTGATGCTGGCCGGCATTTCGCACGATCTGCGCACACCATTGGCACGCCTACGGCTGGAGACCGAAATGAGTGTGGCCGATCTGGACGCCCGCGCCCATATGTCAGCCGACATTGCCCAGTTGGACGCCATCATTGGTAAATTTCTGGACTATGCCCGCCCTGAGCGAAGCAAGCTGGCACCCGTGGTACTGGCCGATGTGGTGGAGGCCTGTACGTATTCCTACAAAAAGCAGACCGACGTCAAGATCAAGGTGCAACTGGAGGATAACCTGCGGGTCTTGGCAGACGAAGTAGAGCTGGGCCGCATCCTTTCCAACCTGCTGGAGAATGCGCGCCGCTACGGCAAGTCAGCCGATACCGGCGTTGCCCGCATCCACCTGGCCGCCATATCCCGTGACAAATGGGTGCTGATCAAAATACGGGACCACGGCGCCGGTGTAGCACCAGAACAACTCACCAACCTGACCCAACCGTTTTACCGGGGTGAAGCCGCCCGCACAGCGGCCAACGGTGCCGGTCTGGGTCTGGCCATCGTGGACAAAACCGTGCAGCGCATGGGTGGCACATTCACGATGGACAACGCGCCATCGGGCGGCTTGTCCTGCAATATCCGCCTGCAGCGCGTCAGTAGCACCTAAAGGTTCGCGGCGAGGGTTGCGCCTTCGCGGATGGCGCGTTTGGCATCCAGCTCACTGGCCAACGCCGCGCCCCCGATCTTGTAAAACCGCGGCGCGCCCGGCACCACAGGCGCGTCCACCGCGGGCATCAACTCGGTTAATGACTCCTGGCCGGCACACAAGACCACGTGGTCTACCTCTAGCACCTGGGATTCACCGTTCACCGTGATGTGCAATCCCGCGTCGTCAATACGGCGGTACTCCACACCCGCCAGCATCTTGACCCCATTGCGCTGCAGCACCGCGCGGTGCACCCAGCCAGACGTCTTGCCCAGCCCAGCCCCCACCCGCGTGGTCTTGCGCTGCAACAAATACAGCTCGCGGTACGGTGTGGCCGGTGCAGGCGCAACCAGACCACCGTGGGCCTGGGCTTGCAAATCCACACCCCACTCGTGGCACCAGTGTTCAATAGACAGCGGCAGTGCCACGGCCGGGTCATGCAGCAAAAATTCACCCACATCAAAACCAATGCCCCCTGCGCCGATGATGGCCACCCGCTTACCCACGGTGACCTTGCGCTGCAGCACGTCCAGATACGACACCACATTGGCCCGCTCCACACCGGGGATGCGGGGTGTGCGCGGCACGATGCCAGTGGCCAGCACAATGTCGTCAAAGTCCTGGGCTAACAACGCTTCGCGGGTGACCCGCTGGTTGAGCTTCACCGTGACGCCAGTAATCTCCAGGCGCCGTGCAAAGTAACGCAACGTTTGCGCAAATTCTTCTTTTCCGGGCACCTGCATGGCAACGTTGAACTGGCCGCCGACCCGTTCGCTGCTGTCAAACAGGGTGACCTCGTGGCCACACTCGGCCGCCACGGTGGCGGCGGACAAACCGGCCGGCCCGGCACCCACCACGGCCACCTTTTTCTTGCGTGTGGTCTTGCGGTAGACCAACTCGGTCTCGTGCGCGGCGCGTGGGTTGACCAGGCAACTGGCCCGCTGATTGGCAAAGGTGTGGTCCAGGCAGGCCTGGTTGCAACCTATGCAGGTGTTGATCTCGTCCACGCGCCCCGCAGCCACCTTATTCACCCAGTCCGAATCGGCCAGGAAAGGTCGCGCCATGGACACCATGTCCACACTGCCACTGGCAATCAAAGCCTCGGCCTCGTCCGGCATGTTGATGCGGTTACTGGCGATGACGGGCACCTTGACCGACTGCTTCAGGCGGGCCGCCACACTGGCAAACGCCGCACGGGGTACTGATGTGACGATGGTGGGCGTGCGCGCCTCATGCCAACCGATGCCGGTGTTGAACAAGGTCACCCCGGCTGCCTCTAGCGCCTGGGCCACTTGCACCACCTCGGGCCAGCTATTACCGCCTTCCACCAGGTCCAGCACCGAGTGGCGGTACATCAGGATAGAGTTGTGGCCCACTGCCGCACGCACCTGGCGCACGATCTCAACAGGCAGGCGCATGCGGTTCTCTATGCTGCCACCCCAGCGGTCGGCGCGCTGGTTGGTGCGGGTGCATAAAAACTGGTTCAGCAAATAGCCTTCGCTGCCCATGATTTCCACACCGTCGTAGCCCGCTTTTTGCGCCAGTTGGGCGCAGCGCACATAGGCCTTGATCGTGGACTGGATGCCGCCCTCGGTCAACGCCTTGGGTTTGAACATGGAGATGGGTGACTTGATGCTGGAGGCCGACACCACAAACGGCTGGTAGCCATACCGCCCGGAGTGCAGGATCTGCATCAAGATCTTGCCGCCCTCCTCGTGCACGGCCTCGGTCAGCTTGCGGTGGTTGCGCACATCAAAGATCGAATTCAGCGTGCCGCCAAAGGGCAGCAGCCAGCCCTGGCGGTTGGGCGAGATACCGCCGGTGACGATCAGCCCTACGCCACCCTTGGCCCGCTCCCGGAAGTAGGCCGCCAGCTTGGGGTAGTTGTAGAAGCGATCCTCCAGCCCCGTGTGCATGGAGCCCATCATCACGCGGTTGCGCAGCGTGGTGAAGCCCAGGTTCAGGGGTTGCAGCAGATGGGGGTGTGCGGTGGTTGCTGTGGTTGCTGTGGTACTAGACATGGTTGATCAGCACAACGGCGCGCGCCTCCATAGCCAAACCCTCACCTACCGGGCCCATCTTTTCGGCCGTTTTGGCCTTGACGTTGACTTGCTCCACATCGATGGCCAAAACCTGGGCAATGCGTGCACACATGGCCGCAATGTACGGAGCCAGCTTGGGCGCCTGGGCTATGACGGTGCTGTCCACATTGCCAATTTCAAAACCCTTTTCACGCACCCTGCGCGCTGCCTCGGCCAATAGCACGGCCGAATCGGCGCCCCTGAAGCGGGTATCGGTGTCCGGAAAATGCGTGCCAATGTCGCCCATGGCCGCAGCGCCCAGCAGCGCATCGGTGATGGCGTGCAACAGCGCATCGGCGTCCGAATGGCCCAACAGGCCCTTGTTATGGGGAATCTCGACTCCGCCTAACATCAGTTTTCGGCCCTCTACCAGGGCATGTATGTCCCAACCTTCGCCTATACGCAATCTCATAAATTTCCTGTTTCCTTGTGCCAATCGAGAATAGCCTAAAACCACCGGCGTTACATTAACGCTCTGATCCCCAGCACTTAAAAAATCTCACATGAAAAAATTGACGATCCTGGCCTTGTTATTGGCCACCAGCATGGCACACGCCCAGTCCACCCCCGCCAAAAAGGAGTTGGTGGCACGTATTCTGGTTCTGCAGCAGCCGGCTATAGAGCAAATCGCGCAGGCCATTGTCGAGCGACCCGCCATGCAAATGCAGCAACAGGCGATTTTGGCGCTGCAGGCCCGGGTAGCCCCGGAGAAGCGCGAGGCCGTGGCCAAAAACATCCAGGCAGACCTGAAAAAGTATGTGGATGAGGTCGGCCCCGGAGTGCGCCAGCAGGCGGTCAAGCTGTCGGCTTCCACTGTCGGCACCCTTTTGGAAGAAAAGTTTACCGAGGATGAGCTCAAACAACTGATCTCCATCATCGAATCGCCGGTGAATCGCAAGTTCACCCAAATGGGCGGCGAATTCCAAAAAGCGCTCGGCGAAAAGCTGGTGGAACAAACCCAGGCCAGCGTTGGCCCCAAAGTGAAAGCGTTGGAGCAATCCATTGCAGGGCATCTGGGCATGCCAACCACCCCGGCCGGCAAGGCGTCGGAATCGCCAACCAAGTCGCCTAAAAAGTAGCCTTTAGCCCCCTGCCAGCAACCCTGCACCGCGCATGATGGTGTTGACCCTAGGCACGATGTCACTGAGCACCTGCGCCGCAGGCTTGGCGCCCGTGATTCCTTGGTGGATAGCAGCGCCCAGCGGGCCTTGGTTGATCTCGTCCCACGGCGCGATGATGGGGCGCCAGTCGGGGTCGGCATAACGCAACTGCTCTTTGAGCGTGATGTATTCGGGGTACTGGCGCACCAGGTCCACATCTGACAGCGAGGACAGGCGCGTGGGTGCGCCGCCCAGGCGGCAGACCGCCTTGTCCTGCGCCTCAGACGTTAACCACTGCATCAGCAAAAACGCCGCATCGGCATTGCGTGCATTGCGCGGAATGGCCAGGCCCAGACCACCGGATTGGGACGAATGGCGCTGGCCCTTGGGGTGCAGCACGTAGCTGACCTTGCCCTCTACCTTGGACGACGCGCCTTTGACCGGGCCGAAGACCACGGTGGAATCCAGGTACATGGCGGCCTCGCCCTGCAAGAAGGACTTCATCATCGCGCCCTGGTTCATGTCGACCGCACCGACCGGGCCAGTGTCGACGATGTCTTTCAATAGTTGCAGGGCCTTCACGCCCGCCACTTCCTGGAACGTAGGGCGCCAATGCGCGTCAAACACACGCCCACCCAGCGGGTTCAGGTGCAGCAACCAGGCATGTACACATTGGTGGCCTGTTTCGCCGCGCGTAGCCAGCGCACCCATGCCAGCTTTGTCACGCAAGATGGGTAGTAGCGCCTGCAGTTCGGTGTAAGTGGTGGGCGGCTGAAGGTCGAACTTGGCAAATACGTCCCTGCGGTAGGCCAAAACCGACGTCTCGGCGCCATAGGGCAAGCCGTACAGTACGGCCCCTGGCCCCG
>JBKJJC010000321.1:0-3768 GCA_046598245.1 Rhodoferax sp. | reverse complement strand
GCTATTTCGCCCGTTTGAGGTCGGCTCGCGTCTGGTGTTGCTGGCCGATGGCATCAAAGCCCCCAAGGAGGGCAAGCGCATGCCGGGCGTAAAGATGCTGCACCAGCAGTCGGCCTCGAACACCAAGCCTGAGTACATCATGGGGCACTCGCTGCAAGCTGTTTCTCTGCTGGTGCACTCGGCTGCAGGGCAGGTGGCGGCGGTGCCTTTGACCTCCCGCATTCACGAAGGTCTGGTGTTCTCAAACCGTGACACGTCTCCGCTGCTGGATAAATTGGTGGCTTTGCTGATGCGCATCGCAGGCTGTATTGACCGCAAGGTAGTGCTGGTCGCTGACGCCTACTACGCCAGTGGCAAGGTCATCACGCCGCTGCTCGATCAGGGTCATCATCTGATCTCGCGCGCCAAGAGCAATGCCGTGGCTTACTTGCCTGTTCCTGCGCCACAACGTCGGGGCAAGGGCAGGCCGCGCGTTTATGGTCAAAAAGTTCGGCTTAAAGATCTGGCCAAGGACGACAGTGCTTTCGCCAGCGCACCCAGCCCGGTCTATGGCGAGAACAATGTCACGCTGCGCTTTCGCGTGTTGGATTTGTTGTGGCGTCCGGTGGGGCACCTGGTGCGGTTTGTGATCGTGCACCACCCACAACGCGGAACAATTTTCCTGATGTGTACCGACCTGTCGCTTGATCCTTTGCAGATACTCACGCTTTACGGCTATCGCTTCAAGATTGAGCTGGGCTTTCGTCAAGCCGTGCATGTCATGGGTGCCTATGCCTATCACTTCTGGATGGCGGGCATGTCGCCCATTCGGCGCGGCGGCGGCGATCAATACCTGCATCGTCGCGACGACGACTATCGCGCTGGCGTGCGCCGCAAGCTGCGGGCCTATCACGTTCATGTGCAGCTCGGTGCCATTGCGCAGGGGCTACTGCAACACCTGGCGACCAACCGCACGGCCGAGGTTTGGCGTGGATTTTGGAGTTGGCTGCGCACCATGAATCCGGCCATGCCTCCATCCGAGTTGGTGGTCGCAAACGCACTGCGCACAGGGCTTCCCGCATTTTTTGCGGTTTGCGATTTGGTCCCGGGTCTCAAGAAATTAGCTCAGGCATACCGCCGATATGATGTGCCGCAGGAGTGCTTTCGAATGGCGGGGTAGGAAAACTTAGCACTGTCCAGCATTCCTCTATTTTGCATTTTCTTTCGGAGTGCTTGTGAACAGTAACCGAGTCTTCATGGCCGCAGTGTTCTGCTCCCCCGCTGGCGCATTGGCAAGGCGCTAACCCAGGCCAGCAATGCCGCCTTTTTGATCAGTCTGTGCGCGCTGTTTGCGGTGCAGTGGTTGGGGGATAGTCTGGGGGTGATGGCTTGATTGTGGCGGCGTCTGTGTGGACCCGTGCGCGCAGGGGGGGAGTGTGGTCGAATGCAAGTGTTCTCGCCGAGGGCCGCGTTTTCCACCGAAGAATTTCGCGTATTTACCACTGCAAAGAGAGGATGAAGAATGATGTTGCGAAATACCAGTCCATACAGATACCCAGTGGCTGTGATGCTGTGCGCGCTGCTCGGGCTTGCCGCCTGCGCATCCACCGCTACGGAACCCGCGAAAGCGCAGACCACCCCCGCCAGTGCCCCCCAGGCGCCAGCACTCGGCAACGATCGCGCGGCCGAAACGGCGTTGGCGCAGCAGATTGATGCCGCCATTGGTTTGGCCGCCTGCAGTGCCGATAGTCAATGCCGCACCATCGGCCTGGGCGTGCGCGCTTGCGGCGGCCCGGCGGCGTGGCGGCCATGGTCTACCCAAACCCAAACCAAGGGTGACAGCTTGCAAACACTGGCAGACCAGCTGGCTACATTGCAACGCCAACGCCACGTTGAGTCGGGCATGGTATCCAACTGCCGCTACTTCCCGGACCCTGGCGCGGTGTGCGTGTCCCAGCGCTGTGTGTTGAAGAAAACCGCTGACCCCGCTAGTTGATGCGGATCCGCTAAGCGCCAAAATAGGAAGGGCTGCAAACTTGCGTTTGCAGCCCTTGTAGTTGATAGCCCCACTTGCGTGGGGCACACCCGTTCGTTTACTGGCTCAGCTTCTGGGTAGAAACGGCTTTCTCGGTAAACGCCAGTGGCGCGGTGCCGTCTGTATTCACCCGCAGGACCGTGGCAGCTTGCACATTGCCGCTGGCGTCCTTGAACTGCACACCACCCACATACCGTCCGCCGGTTGCCAGGCCGGACCAGGCCAGTCCCGCAGTGGCGGTACTACCGACGTACACGGTGCTAGGCAGCATCACGTTCAGGCTGCTGGACGCGTCTGCAGCGGTGACCACCCAGCTGGATAGCCGGTGTGTCATGGTCGCGGCACCGCCGTAGGCGCCCACACACACCTTGTAGGTGCCAGCGGCAGGGCTTACCACTTGCACGGCCTCGTTGGAGCCGTCGTTACCCGAGTACACCGCCGCACCCGATGGCGACACGATGATCAGGTCGTTGTCATCCCCAGCGCCGCCCACGTCGGCGTCGCGTGTTTCAAACCGCGCCACGATGGTGCCAGCGGGCAGAACAAACGGGTAGACCTTGATGGATGCCGTGTCCACACCAGCAATACAGGCTGCCTTCAGCGCCGCAGAAGACGGTGCGCCCGGTACCAGACCAGCGACGGAGCCCATGCTGACCGCCTTCATACCGCCCTTGTTGGCTGTGGGTCGGCCATTGAAGTTAGTGGTCAGTGTGATCAGGCGGTAACCCGATGCAGTGGTGGCGGTGATGGATGCCGGTGCTTGAATGGTCTTGCCGGTGCGTGCCGTCACGGGGCTGCGCACCACGTGGGCACCATCGCTCCAGACCAAGGACCCGTAAGACCATTGACCTTCCGCCACACCCGCAGCGGTGAGTGTCAGTGTGAAGCTCTTGGTTTCACCGGGTGCCAGGGTCAGGCTGGCGGGCGTCACCACCGTGGTAAATCCGGGCACCGAAGCGGTGGCGGAGTAGGTTGCGGCGCTTGAGCCAACATTGGTCACCTTGCGCGTTACAACCGTGTTGCCAACCACTGACCCAACCGTGATGCTGGGTAGGTTGAAGTTGTAGGTCTGGTCCAGTGTGCCGTAGGTGATGCAGTCGGATGCAGGGGATACCGCAGGTTTGTTGACATTGCACTGGAAGCGAATGAAGTCCACCTTGCCAGCGTCATACACCAAGCCTGGGTCCAAAGCCTTGGTGGGTACTACATGACCGGCACCCTGTGCCCAGGGCAGCAAACCGTTTTGCTGTCCGGCCAAGCCATCGTTCAGTGTGGACACGCTGGTCGTCATCAGGGCCGACTTGATCGCAGCGGGCGACCAGGTGGGGCGCAGCTGTTTCAGCAGGGCTGCCAAACCGGCCACATGTGGGCTGGACATGGAGGTGCCTTGGTACGAAGACCACTCGGCTGGTGGCACCAGCGTGCCGTTGGATACGGCGTCGCGCTCGGCGTTGCTCAGGCCCGGTGTCACTGTGGCAATAATGTCCACACCCGGTGCCGTGAGGTCGGGTTTGAGCATATTGGCGTCGCCAGCGTTGGGACCGCGCGATGAGAAGCCCGCCATGATGGGCGCAGGCTTGCCGGCATTGAAATAGGTACCGATGGCGGCCGTGCCGCCGCCCGCTTGGGCATGGGCCTTGATGGCAGCACCGTCGGCCGCGTTGACGTGTACGGAAGGTACCGTGTGCACATCGGCCACCAGACCCGCGCCGTTGTCCGCCAACACCATGCCGACCCCGCCTGCTGCCTTCACG